>NZ_NPFL01000022.1:0-220338 GCF_002259075.1 Rhodococcus sp. 15-725-2-2b
GGTTCGGTGGGGGTCCAGATCGCGAGTTCGTTCTGTCTGTGGATGCGCAGATCCTCGACGTACGGGATCCGCCACACCGCTGGTGCTGCGGAGGCGACGACGTCCGCCCATCGGCGCAGGGTTTTCGGGAGTAGGCCGGGGGCGTCGGGTACCAGGACCAGTCCGAGGAGAGTGCAGCCACCGGTCTGGCCGGCGGCCGATTGCAGGAGCAGGTCGTGCGCGGCGTCGAGGCCGGCGCGGTCGGTGCGGCAGACGACGACGACGTTGCGGTGCCGGTCGGCGGCGGGCCAGCCTCGGCGGGCATCGCCCGCCGGGGCCCAGATCTGGGCGAGTGTGCCTGCGCCGGAGCGCCCGTGAGCGGCGAGGAGCCACATCACGGGCGGGCGACCGTGGACTGCGATCGGGTCGTCGTGAATCGGTGCTCGGCGTTCGGGCGGCGGTGTCCGCAGCCCTGCCGGGGTGACCGACAAGTCGTCGTCTCGGTAATAGTCATGGTGCTCAGCTGGTTGTGCGGCCATCTCGGGCGCACCTCCTTCTCCGGCGTTCTCGGTCACCGAGTGGTGGTTGGTGAGACGGTGGTCGGCACAGCGGCAGAAACAGAGGGGGTCGTCGTGGTGGCCGCTGTGGTCGTCGTGGCGGTGCCGGTTGCTCCGACGGTGGCGTGGGCGGCGAGGATGCTTCCGGCACTGCGGACGGTGTCGGTGGTGGCGAACAGCGACGCGCCTTGTTCGATCACTGCCCCGACCTTGTCGGCGAGGCTCTGATCGCCGGTCAGGTCTGCGGCGAGCGCGACGATCCACCGCACGGTTAGCTCGATGGGGGTCTCACCTTTGGATCCGACCGGCACACTGTCGTAGGAGCCGTGTTTGGTTGCGGTGTTCCAGTACGAGGTGTCGGTGACGAGCTGCGCGAGACCGGCGTTCTCGTCGATGGTGTTCGACACTTCCTGGAACGCGACGTCGACGGCCGAGTCGATCGTCGCCGGGGGCACGAGCTTGACCGCCGAGGACAGCACTTTGGTGGCGAGCATGCCGAGGGCTGCGGGTGGGTTGGTGAGCCCGACGGTGGCGAGCTGGCCGATGGTCTCGGGGGTGATGACGTCCTTGGCGACGGTGATCGCCGCGCCGATGGCCATGCCGGCGATCTTGGTGACCGCGCCGACCGCTTCGTCGATCATCTCGTCGGTCGAGGTGGCGGAGGGGTCGGAGTACTTCGCCATCTTCGACAGCACGGTCTCCGATGACGAGTTGACCTCGAATCGTCCAGCCTTGGAATCGAAGTCGATGTTGTCGTTGATCATCGACGCACCGGTCATCAGCGCGGTACGTCCGACGGCGGTGGAGACGTCGGTGAGGATCCGGACGGGGTCGCGGGTGTCCATCGAGGACTGTCCGGCGATGGAGGCAACGAGCTTGGCCGCGGGGGCGTCGATAGGGGTGTCGCACGCGAGATCGCCTGCGGTGCAGTACGAGGCGACCCGGTCGGAGACTGCGCCGAATCCGGCGATCTTCGGTGTCGGTGCGATACCGCCGCCTGCGGGGGCGGCTGCGGCGACGGCCGGGGCGAGTTGGACGGTGTCCACGGCTGCGCCGCTCGTTCCCGGTGCCGGAGCGGGGGTCGATCCCCCGCTGGCGATGACGTCTTCGCCTTCGGCGCGGGTGGGGTCGGAGAACAGTGCTGCGCCGGCGAAGTGCTCGGCGTCGACGGGTCCGGTTCCTGCTCCGATTTCGCGGGTGACCTGGGAGGCGACCTCGCCGCCCTGGGAGTAGCCGGAGAGGAAGACCTTCGTGCCGGGGCAGCGTTCGGCGATGTCGGAGATCATCTTGGTGGTGTTCTCGACGCCGATGTCGACGGACTGGGCGTACGGAACGGCGGAGCGATCGCCTGGCTTGCCGCCGAAACTTGCCGGGTACGGGACGTAGCTGCGTTCTAGAGCGGGCCCGTCACCGGAGTTCGCATCGCGCATTGCGGGCACGGTCAGCCGGGAGAAGAAGCCGGAATCGGAGTCGGGAGAGGAGTTCTCGTCGATCTCGGTGGTACCGGGGACCACCACGAGATGCAGCACCGGGCAGTCCCCGCTGTCAGTGTCCGGTGGGGTGGGTGTCGCGGACGGCTGCGCGGCCGCGACACCGCTCGCGGAGACCACGATGGTCACTGCGGCGGTGGCGGCGAGCAGGCGCACGGTCAGGCGGCGAACCTGGTCGATGGGTGTGTGCACGGCTTCTCTCTTCTTCGGTGGGATCCAGCGGATGTGCCTGGTCATGGGGGTCAGCGGGAGACGATGGCGGAGATGAGCGTCGTGCCGTCCTGCTGCTTGGTGGTGGTGATCCGTTGGCGACTCATGCGCCCGTCGATGCCGGGCCCGCGCTCGACGACGGTGACGTCGTAGATCCCGGCGTCGATCGGGTCGGCAAGGACACAGAACTCGATATCGGGTTCGAGCTGGTCGATCCCTGACTGGAGGCGCTGCGCGGACGCCATCACCGCATCGGGTGCACCTGCGGCGCGGGCAGCGGCCCCGTCGCGGTCGAAGTAGAAGGCCTTCTCGAACCGCCAGATCGCCACCGCACCGGGGTCGTCACTGTCTTCGGTGACCGGGTCACCGTCAGCCTGGCCCCGGCACCAGGTGACATCGGCGGCGGCCGCACCGGCCGCCGCGGGAGCGGTCGAGGTCGGAGCTGCTGTGGTGGTGACGATCTCGTCGGGAAGCAGTACGGGCGTTGGTTGCGGTTCGTCGCCGAATCCGGTGAGCACCAGCCCGGCTCCCACTACTCCCCCGATCAGGACCGCGAGTGCGGTCGTGACGGCGACGGCGGAGCGGTGGCGTCGCCACCATGACTGTGGAGCCGGTCTGGGTGCGGTGTAGGGGCCTCCGGCGCGAAGTAGGGAGGTCCGTTCGTCGAAGGAGCCGTATCCTTTCGAGGGCTGGGATGCGGGGCCACGGTCAGGGTGGTCCACAGCGATGTCGTCGGTAGGGTGCTCGACGAACCAGTCGTCGTCCGGATCGGTGCCGGCGGACTGATGTTCGGTCAGGACTGTCAGTCTGCGTTCGGTCGGATATTCGGAAGCTGCTGCGGCACTCTCGGCCTCGGCGACAACCGGGTCGGCGAACCAGTCGTCGGTGTCGTGGTGGGTGTCGGCGTAGGTGGTGCGGTCTCGAGGTGCCACAACAGGCCTTTCCAAGGGTCGAGGTGAGGAACGAACGGGGTCGAACCTTCGGATACAGCCCGGCCACCAGAGGTCGGGCTGCACCCGGCGGTCAGATCGCGAGGTTCAGACCCGGCAGTGCTGCTTTCGCCTGGTCGAGAACGGGCGCGGCTGCGGTGTTGACCGCCGCCACGGTGTCCGCCACGGCGGGCTGCTCGAGCACCGTCGAGGTGAACTGTTGGACCTGCTCGTAGGCGGGTTCGGTCCACCCCTGGACCGCCGTGGCGGCCTGGTCGACGTCGGCCGGGGCGAGGTCGAGGCTGCCCTGGATCTGGTCGACGGTGGTGTCGATGGCGTTCTCGACGCTGGGGGAATCGACGGTCAGGGGCGCAGCGGGGGCAGCCGGAATGCTCTCGGGTGCCGGAAGCGGTGCGGGCTCTTCGATGATCTGCTGCTCGCCGCCGAGGACGGTGGCTCCGAGGATGCCGCCGATGACCGCACCTGTGCCGGTCAGGCCCAGCACAATCGGAGCCGACAGGGCAGCGCCGACTCCTGCTCCGGCGAGTGCCGCTGCGCCGGGGATGAAGACCCATCCGACCGGTCCGCCCCAGACGATCGCACCTGTGCCGGTAGTGGCTGCGACGCCGAGTCCGCCGCCGATGGCGGCTGCGGTGCCGGTGATCACTGCGGCAGGGGCCACGGAAGCGGCAAGGCCGACAGCGCCGCCTGCGACGACGCCGGTGATGGTGCCCGCAGCGATACGGTCGGCGCGAGAGGCATCGGCGAATCCGTTGTCCACCAGCCAGTTTCCGCCGTCGGCCTGGATTGCGGCTCCGGTGTTGTTGAATTGCTTGACCAGGTTCGGATCGAGCAGGTTCGGGTCGTACGGCACGAGTTCGCCGCCGACGAGGACGTAGCCCTCGGGTGCGTTGATCGGTGCAATGACCTTGCGCTGCACAGTCGGAACCGGCGGCGGGGGCGGCGGGGCCGCTTGCAGGGCAGGGGGTGCGTCGGTCGGCGCGGCCTGCGGCGCGGGAGCGGGCTCGTAGTAGGTGTTCTGGTACGAGGACTGCTGGTTGCCGGACCGGTAGTCGTCGTAGCTACGCCACTGGGACTGCTGCACCTGGGGTGAGGCCTGGTAGCCGGGCAGGAACTGGCGTTCCTGGGTCGGGGCCGGCGGCGGCGCGACGGGGGTGGTGTCGGTGGTGTCGGACTGGGCGGTGTCGGGTGCAGTCACGAAGTCCTGCGGTGCCGCGTGTGCGGTTGCGGTGCCCCATGCCAGTGCGACGGCGACGGGTACGGCAGTGAGGACGAGTGCCCGTTCTCTGCGGCGGCGGTGACGTCCGCCAATTCCTTGCTGGGGAGACATGTGTGGTGGTTCCTTTCGTAAGTCGCTGCGAGGCAGCGGTGTTGGGCGGGTGTGGCAGGAGTAATTGGTGGTGGAACCACCACCGTCCGCGCTGGGAGAACGACCGAAAACGAGGGTCAGCCTTCGGGTGATCCCTCAGCGCGGACGATGGGTGATGCCTTGGGAGTGGATGCCAGCGTGCGTCCGTTGCACGCTGGCATCCACGAGCGCTCAGCCCAGCAGGCCGAGCCAGAACCAAAGCTGCGAGAAGATCCAAGGCATCGGTCGTATTCCTTTCTGTCAGTGGAGTTGTGGAATGTGTTCGATGTCCCGGCGGGGTCGCGCAGTTCGGCACACGATGAGGTCGAAGCGTCACCACGCGACCCTCGCGCCGGTCCACCAACTGAAGGGCTACACGGGAGCCTCAGTGCGGTGAGTTCGCCGCGTAGACCCTCGCGACTGATCGCCTCTTCAGGCGTCAGTCGAGATTGGGGGTACTAGGCCACGTGGCTGAAGAGCGGAGACCGTGGGAGTGGTTCCAGGAACGTCGCATTGGCGTCAGTCCATTCACCGATTACCGCGCCCGTCTCTTCGCAGATCAGCCTGTGGTGGCTGTGGTGGGGCACGGTTGGGAGCGAACACACGGCCAGGCCCGCAACATGGTCGTTGACCGAGGGGCAGAGAGCGGTGCCGGGATTGCAGGTGGAGCTCGGATGTAACGTTCGCGGTTGCGCGACAGATGTCATAGGTGTCTCCGATCCGATTGCGGTTCTGCTAGATCCGCATAGGCTGGGAGAGCCCCTGCGGATACAAGTTGGGCCCGATATTGGGCTTTGTTCTGTAGGTGGAGGGGACTCCGGATGCGTTTCGGGACGACCAATCACGGCGCATCTGGAGTCTGCTAATTCGAGTAACTCTGTGCCAGTTGGATTCTCGCTTTCTTTGGCGTATCAGTGATGCGTAGACGCTGCGGTTGATGCGGTGTGCGTCTGTAAGCCGAATCTTGCTCTGCCGACACCCAGGGGCGAACCTCGATCGCATTGTCTAAACAACTGTTTCTATACATTATCATCTAAACATGCTTTATGTGCTACCGAATTGGGACAAGTGGCATCGTGTCCTCTCGTGAGGTTCCTTCTGTGAGGCGTCGGTTGCGTGGTTTCGCACCTGACAAGCTGCGGGCACGACGAATTGAACTCAAGCTGAGTGGTGCCGAGGTTGCGCGCGTTCTCGGAGTGGCTTTGACGACGTACTCACAATGGGAGCGAGGCCAGTCCCATCCCCGCATAGACACTCTTGCTCGATGCGCTAAGGAATTTGGGAGCGAGATCAGCGATTTCGTCTCAGTGCCGGAGGGCGAGGAATACCTCGGTGATCTGCGAATATCCAGGGGGCTGACCCAGGGGATGCTGGCGAGCGAAATCGGCGTCAGTAGCCAGTACATCGGGGCGCTTGAGCGCGGGCAGAGCAAGCTGAGCGCGCCGGCCGCCCGCCAGATAGCGGAAGCGTTGGGGTACCCGGCGCAACGGGTTAGCGAGGCATACGAGCGTGTGCGGAAGCGGCCACGGGGCGAACCGGCCTGACTGGGGACCTGACTCTGGATCGACATTCTGGCTCCAAGACGCGTGCTTATTAGCCACGTGAAATGTGTTCCACGTGGTGCTCAAAGGCTGCGTCTGAGGGCCATGCGGCCGACAGGAAATCTTCAGCTCTTCGGGAGAGCGGAAGGTGCCGAGGGCGAAGCTATCACGATCTGTTAGGGAGTGGGAACCTCGAGCACCTGCTCGGAAGGTTGTAGCGCGGGGAGCACCGCAAGGACCAGCCGGTCACCAAGCTGTCCAGGGTAGGGCCGTAGTTCGAGTCGGGTTTGCTGCCACTTCCAGCCGGTTGCGTCGCCGCCCTCGATTGCACGGACGCGTACATCAGCTGACACAGGTGACGTATCGTGAGTCCACTTTTCTAGAGCATCTGACAGTGTCGCTCGGTCGTCGTCGTGCAACACGCCGCAGCCGCTTGTGAGGTCACGCCATTTCACCCAGGTTGGAGCTTCCGGCAGCCACATCGTCAAAATCCCGGTGCGGCCGTCGAATACAGCGATGCGTGTGCCACCGCTCTCGAGGCCGCTCGGCATTCCCAGCTCAGCCAATGTCGGTTTGTCGGGTTCCGTTGTGTCTGTCACGTCGTGCCAGAGCAGCCTCAGACCGACGTTGGGAGGGTCAGTTCTCCCCCGGCCCCAGCAATGCCAACGCATGATTCGGCCATCTGCGTGAAGAACGGACATTGGGCCCTCCCACTTCTGACCGTGGGTAGGGACCAGTGCCTGGGCGAACAACTCTTCGCACCCATCGAATTTGACGGCCTTGGCGTTGTACTCCGCCGGGGTTCGTTCCGGCACGTGATCAGCGGCAGAGACACCGGACATCGCGGAAGCCTCGACTGTCTGCTCGATGACGGTGCGTTCGAGTAGCCAGGCTATTCCGGAAACGGTGCGCACAGGATCGGGTTCGACCTTCGGGTCCCCCACCCAGACCTGTATGCCGTGGGTTTCCCCTGACGGCCCCAGAACTGGTACTGCGCGAATCCGAGCTTGACGCCGACGGCCTTTGAAGAGCACATCTTGCTCGGCGCAAGAACTGCGTGTGAGTTCCAGAAAACCATGCAGATCGAACTCAGGCCCAGGTGACAAGCGATCGATTTTGGTCCAATCTCGGACCTTCCCCCCAGTACTGATGACTGTCATCTGTCCTGGAACCAAGGTTTCCACCAGGTGCCAGCTATTCACGATGTCCACAGGTTCCCCTTCCTGATCGACCTAGACCGACGACGGTACAGTCACGGCCGCCGCGAAACAGAAAGTCTGACGCCATGTGGCCTCATTGTCACGGCTTCTCGCACGTCGAGCTGGTAATCGGGGTCTGCCCGAATCTCGTACCGACGAGCGATGGACGCCAACGCAAGCACCGCCTCGTGTAGGGCGAATTGGCGGCCGATACACGCTCGCAGACCAGTGCCCCAAGGCTTGTAGATGCGGCGGTTGGTGTCGCTGGCCTGGCCTGTGGCGAACCGGTCGGGGTCGAAGGTGTGTGCCTCTGGCCCCCACTCCGGCGAGCGGTGAAGCTGTGGAAGGAGCACAAAGACCCATCCTTCGGGCACCTCGTATCCACCCAGCGAAGTTGCGCCGCGTTCACGTGCCTTGCGGAAGTAACCGGGTGCAGCTGGCCACAGGCGGAGAGTTTCGTCGACTACATGTCGTGTCCGTCGCAGCTTGGGCACATCCTCGAACTCGATGTCGGTGCCATCAGGAGCGACGGCGTCGACTTCGGCCCGTATCCGCTGCATCTCATCGGGTCGGGTGCTCAGGAAATGCAACGCAAAGGCGATGGTCGATGCTGTTGTCTCGTTCCCCGCGATCAAGAAAGTGATGATCTGGTTGCGGATGTTCTCCAGTGTCAGTCTGTCGCCCGTATGGGGGTCCGGCGTGTTGAGCATGTGTTCGAGCAGATCCGAAGACGTTGTGTTGGAGTCAGGTTGGGCCATTCGCTGTTCGATCAGGGAGTCGACAGTGTGGCGTATGAACTGGAGGTCCTCGTCGTGCTGCTTCGTCGCCCCTCGCCCTAGGACAGAGCGAATGATCGGTACATCGTTCGATGACTTGTTGACAAATTGAAGGACGCGAGCGATGGCGTCCGCAAAGGGCACGGGCTGGCGAAACGAGCCGAAATCATGCGATAGGGCGCAACGCCCGATCACGTCGAAGGCCAGTTTCGAGCACTCGTCGTAGGCGTCTACCGGACCCGATCCGCTGTCCCACGAGGTCAGAAGTTTGTTGACTGATTCCTGCATGGCTTCGTGGTAACCGCGCATGGCCGCTTTGCTGAACGCCGGCCCGAGCACGGCGTGCGCGCGATGCCAGTTCGGCTCTGAGTTGAACGCGGTGAACAGACCGTCTTCGCCGATGGCGCGTAGCTTTCGATGTGGCAGGGCCAGAAATTTGGCCCAGTACTTCTCGTCGTTGACTTCCGCGACAAGCTCCGGTTCCGAGACCACCACGAGTCGGTGGCCAAAAATTTTGCGTTCGTAGATCCCCCCAAGTTCAGAGGCCATTGTCATCTCTTTTTGAACTGGCTTGGCAGTATCGAGGCCAACGATGTCTCCGGCAAACGGCAGTCGGTAGCGCGGATGAGGCAGAGTCTTCGAGATGGTTTGGGCGATCTCCATGCCAGACAGTGTCCCCCACGTTTACAGACACTGGTCGGCGACCATGTCTGACGCATCAAATGAGTGCGAACCGGGCAACGCGTGAAGACCGTTTGAATGACAGAGGTGTAATTCCTGGTGACTTCCTCGGCGTGTCTCAACGCTTCGAAAATGATTCTGGTTCAGGATAGACACCGGTTGGGACCGCGGAAGTAGACGAAGGAGGCCGTGCCATGCCGATGCCCAGTAAGGGTGACCGGACGTCGCTGACTGTCCGACTGCCTTCGGAGCTGATTGACACGCTCAAGGCGCAGCGAAGCTCGGCTGGCGCGACATCTCTGAGTCAATACGTCGCTGATCTGATCGCGATTGCCAGCGACCGCGAAGATCTTGCGCGCGAACTGAATCGCGCGCATGAACAGGGGGTACTGCCCTTGACTGCGTAGCCGTCTCGACCTGAATCGACATTTGGGTCTTACGTCCAACTAAATCTACGCAGCACCTTGAGATGACAAAAACCCCCGGCGTGCGGGCCGAGGGCTTCTGAAGTCAGAGAAGCGAGTGACTAGCTCGCAACTCGTTCTGTGGTGCTCTTCCCCGAAGGGACTGTCTTGGCGGACATGTCTCAGGGTACATCGTGCCCTGAAGTAGGTACAAGATTGAATGCTCGTGTCGTCGATCGGGATGCGACTGCGGACCGGTTGTGGCATCGATTCGCACCGGCCATTGCGGCGCGCCGATCGATGAGGCTGTACGACCCGACGACGCGTAAATACGTGTCCGCGGGGCCGTTGACGGTCAAAAGGCCGGCACTGCCATCAGCTGTGCCGTTGTTCTCGCGCGGGCGCGCTGGCATCGTTGCCTTGGACTTCGACACCAAACACCACGGCCACGCCTGCGTTGTCGCCGACACCCAGCGTCTGTTGGCCTGGTTGACCGAATGCGGTGGCCGCGCAGTCGTCGATGAATCGACCAGCGGCGGCCGACACGTATTGATACCGCTGGCACCGGGAAAAACGGTCACCGCTGACGAGATCCGGCCGTTGTTGCGCCTTCTCGCAGCGCGACTTCCCACGTTGGACATCACACCGATGACCAACCACAAAACCGGGTGCATCACAGTCCCAGGCTCGCAGTGCAAAGAAGGTGGCCACCGCACCCTCGTCGAGCTCGACCCGCCTGCAGCGTCCGACATCCTGACCGTCGGGTCCGATGTCGGCACACTCCAGCGGCTCGAAGCCCTGCTCGGAGGAACGGGCCGAGCGATCACCAGCCCGATCGACGCCCACATCCGCGCCGAGACGTCAGCTGAACGCGTCCTCGGCAGCGACGGCGACGCCCGGTTGCATCCGCGTTTCTGCCGCTCCACCCCGCCGCCGCGCTGCGTCCTCGACTTCGCCAGCACCGGCCGCATCGACACCCGCCGCTGGCCCTCACGCTCGGAAGCACGCCAGTCCGTCATCACCCACGCCGTCCTCGCCGGCGCCAGCACCGCCGACGTCCTCACCCGCGTCGCCGAACCTGCCTGGGCGGGCGTGCGCGCCGCGTACGCCCGCTACGCCGAGCCCGAACGCGCCATCCGCCGCGACACCGCCCGCGCCCTCGACTGGGCCGCATCGACACTCCCCGATCCAGTCCGGGATACCGGGCACAAGCAAAAGCACACAGGGGGTACCTACGATCCGGTATTTCGTTCATGGCTTACCCACGCTCAAACCTGGGTCGCTTCCGAGTTTCTCCATCGGCGAGACCGTTGGACTACCCATGCAGTCGTTCAAGCCTTGGCGTGGGCCGCTGCAGTCTCAGGGGAGATAGTGGAAGGTGTTCCCACTGTCGGTGTCGGTGGCCGGTCACTGTCCATCGCCGCCGGCATGCTCCCTGAATCAACCGTGTGGTCAGTTCTGGAGCGGCTGCGAGACCTGGAGGGCGCACCGCTGTTGCTGATCGAACGAGGAGTGGGCCAGAACCCGGATCGGTACGCGTTGGTACCGACTCACGCGGGTCGAGCGGCGGTAATGGACACCGTGACAGGGGCAGCAGAGGTTGAGTCGGTACACCCGGCCTGGAGTGTCATCGGCTGGCGTCACCGCGTCCTTTACGACGCAGTGGTCGCCGCACCAGAACCCCTCACCCCGGATGAATTGTTCACCGTCGTCGGGGTCGGCCGAACCAGCGGATACGAGGCTCTGTTGGATCTGCGCGTCGCCGGTCTACTCACGGTCGAAAACAACCAGATCGCGGTCGGGCCGGTCGAACTCGACGACATCGGCCATCGTCACGGCCTCACATCGGCCGTCCGTGCCCGCATCGTGCGCCACCGCGCCGAACGCATCGTCTGGCGAGAATGGCTCGCAACCCGCGAGGAGGCACGCACCCCGCCCGAGCCCGATCGGTCATTGTTCGCGATCGCTGACGATCACCCGGCCGATCCACCCGACCACGACTACATCCTCGCCGTGATGGATACCGGGCCGCCAGACCCGTTCTGACGTACGGTGTACCGCTCACCCATCTGGCAGACGCGGGCGCGCCGAAGCGGCGGTGAATTCGCCGCCGGCAACATTTGTTCTCGAACGTGTTGTCGGTGGGTGATCAACGCAAGAAGGGAGCCGCGAGGGTCGCGAGCGGCCCCCCTGTGTCGTTCCGCTGGTGGCGTCACGGGCGACGGTGTCGCCGGTCGCTGTGATCGGCGTTCCGTTTATCGGCGGGTCACGAAGGAAGTCCACGCGGATGCCCAGACTTACAGGCCACGAGTCAGCCGAGATCCCCTATACGACTACGTATCCGGTCACGTCGTCCAGAACGACACCGACCGCCCGGCAGACGCCGACGTCGGGATCGGCCAACCGCGAACCCGACGCCATTTCCAACTGGGCGTGTTCGGGCGACAGACTGATTGGTTGGAATTGCAGAGCACGTTCACTGTCGCCGGTCACGAAGCAATTACCGACCGGGGATGCCTCTGAGGTCGCCAGATGTCGACATGAACTATGTGTTACTCACTGGTGCATCTCGGGTGGAGACTCTTGAATGAACCGAGTGGACGTGAGCGGTCGGTCGAGCCCTGGTGCAGTGCCGTTCAATGATGTGTATCGCGTCGTACACGGGAGTGGTATCGGTGTCACCCTGCGTTCGGTCGATCAGTGCCCGATTGGCCCTGATGAGGAGGGAGTCGCCCCTCCTGGTCAGCGCTACGACCAACTGCTGCGGTTTGTTCGGATTCGATTCGCATGAGACCAACCCCGACTTTTCAAGAGCGCTTGCCGTGGCACCGATCGTGCGCGAATGACGTCCGAGATCGCCGCACGTCATTCGCCCATGTTCTCCAACCGCGTCGAGTACTTCGTAACGTGCCCAACTCAAGCCCAGACCTGCGAGCTACGCCTCAAGATGCGCCCGTACCGTGTCCGCGACATGCAGCAACGCAGACAGAGCGAGACGCGTGTCTTCGAAGTCGTGCTTGCCCGATCGAACACTGCTGATAGAACCCGGATGCATTGCAAAACCCGGCTACTTGATTTCGGTGAGGACGGTGCCTTGGGTGATGGCGTCACCTGCGGTGACGCTCAGGTCGGTGATGGTGCCTGCTTTGTGGGCGATGAGCGGCCGCCGATATTTCCCGGATGCATCTTCGCCGCCGACGATCCGGTGCACCGGGGCGCGACGATCCCGCGCCGGTTCTTCCACATCGCAGTCTGGGAACACGACTCCGAGCTGGTGGGATGAAAAGTTGCACTTCAGTCCGACACAACCGCACGTGACCGGTGGCAACTGGCTGCTCACTCTCGCCGACGCTACGAGCACGGCTCGCAGCCCGGCTCGACAGTTTCCGGCATCGCGTGCGAGGCATCAGCTAACTTTGATACAAAACCGGACGAAAGGCGCAGTTTGCGTAGCAGAACAGAGTAATTGATGCGTATGTATCAGATTCTTGGGGATACTGTGACATACTGTCGAAACCGTCAGCCCGTCGACGGGGGACGCAGGAGGAGAATTTGATTGTCGAAGTGCTCGGCCAAGTAGCACCGATGTACCCGATCCCGCCTACCGATCTCTCGGCACCGTTCTCGTGGAGCGTGACCTTCACGGTTGTCTGTGTTGCATTCTTCGCGGCCGCTGCGGCCTGGGTCATCCGTTTGGCCCTGCAAGGCGAGACGCTGGGATTGGTGTTCCTGATCGCTGGCCTGTTCATGGGGCTGCTCGAACCATATCTCGATTACCTCGGCCTACTGTGGTTTGCAGCCGACAACGTAGCGGTCACCGTCGAATTGTTCGGGCGTCACATTCCTTTGTACGTCGTTTTGGGCTACGCTTTCTTCTTCGGACTTCAGAGCTTCGTGATCTATCGGGCTATTTTTCTGGGTAAAGGCGTCAAGTTTTTTGTATACGCCTACGCGCTTTCTTGGCTGTTCGATGCGGCGCTGCAGATCGCAGGGGCTCAACTCGGCCTGTACCGCTATTACGGGCAGCAACCATTCCTGATCTTCGGTGCGCCGGCGTGGTGGTACACGATCGACGGAGCTCTGCAGCTGACGGCGGGCTTGGTATTCTTCCTGCTGCGTCACCGACTTGTCGGCTGGGGCAAGTTGATCGTCATTCCGATTCTGCCGGGGCTGTACGCCAGTCTGAACGGCGCACTCGGATGGCCCGTATTCACGGCGCTGAACAGTAATTACTCCGCCGAGGTCAATGGCAACGCGTCGATGGTGCTCGTCTATGTGGGCGGAGTAACCACGATCGTTCTCACCGCGCTGCTCGTTTGGTTGGTCATCGCCGAGATCGCGCGAGCGCAGAAGCGAGCAGGCATCGAGATCGACCCGGACGCAACGCTGCGGGACGTGCTCTTGGCGAAAGTCGGCGTCGGACTGCAATCCGGCTCATCCCGTTGACACCGAACAATGACAGCAGTCGGTGACGTGCGATCGAACCACCAGCTATGACGGCCCCGAGAGCGCAAAGCACCGCCCGGAAAATGGTGGGCGCTCTCGGTCCCCGTGGGCAATTCCAGCAATGAAACGCACAGCCAGAAGCCGCGTATACCGACTGACACCCAAGTCATTGGAGATTGCTCCAGCACCACCCAGGCGGGGGCATATTCGGTGGCGGTCACGGCGAAAACCGCCGTTGCAAAGACCGTGACGGCAGCGCCCGCTTACATCGGTGTCGTTGCTGCAGTGGTCGATTGGATTTCGAGGTTGCGGGACTGCGCTGGGTGTTCGGCCACGGCACTCCCGTTCCCTTGTTTCGCCGGGACACCGGACGCCCGCTACTGCGACCGAAAAGGGAACGATACGGATCACCGGCGTCAGCAGAAGGTGCTTGCCCGAACGCCACGCACCCTCGAACGCGATGGCGCACCCTCACCCCGACCGACCCGCTCACCGTCGAGCACGATCGAAGCGAAGCGGACTGGGCGACCGGTCTCGATCCGCTCGCGACAACGATTGCCGCACAACCCTACTCGGCGCTATCGAGGGTCGGCAAGAACGGATCGCGCAGCGATCTGCCCGGGAATACCGGAGACACCACCACTGGGGTGTGAGCCGGCACCACCGAGAAACAGGCCCTTTACCTGCTTGTCACCGCTTCCCCATCCGAGTCCGGGTCGCATCGGTCCGAGTCTGGTGACGATCTGGTCGACGTGGTAGATGCATCCGTTGGGTGCCTTGAGTCGAGTCTCGAGATCCTCCGGCGTTTCCACCACGCGACCCAGCTCGTGTTCGGCTATTCCGTCGATCACTCCGGCTACGGCGTCGACCAAGACGCTCGCGGCTTGCTCGCGTTGCGCAATCCACGGCGTCACCGGATGCACCGGCGACGGGGCGTACAGGTAGAGCACGTCCTGACCTTCCGGTGCCTGCGTGGGATCGGTCGCCGAGAGAATGGTCGCCCACCATGGTGGGTCGATAGGGAATCGACCCTCGCGCGAATGGCGTTCGGCTTCGATCACCTGCTCGAAACTGCCGAACATCATTGTCGGCTTGCGCATGTCGATACCGTCGCTGCGCTGATGCCGCGGCAGCGAGAGCATTCCGCCGAGCGCCATGTCGACCTTGAAGCAACCGATGTTGAGCGCATTCGCCGGAGCGCGCCGCAAGATCGCAGACTCGTCCACGTCGGCATCGCGCAACAGCGATCCGGTGATCTGGGGGGCGACCGAGGACACGACGACGTCGGCCGCGATGAACTCTTGATTCGAGAGTCGAACACCGGTCACTCGCCTGTTGTTCACCACGATGCAATCCACTTCACTGTTTACGAGTACGCGGCCCGAATGCGATGCCAGACAACGAGTCAACGCGTCGGGGATAGCCTGCATCCCGCCGACCGCTCGGCCCACGCCGTATTTGTGGAGGGGCGCGGTTGCCAGGGCGGCGATTCCGCTGCCGTCGATGGTGATGGATCCCAGAATGTTGCCCATTGCGGCGAAAGCGCCCCGCATCTCCGGGCTCTCGAACAAGGCCTCGATCACCTCGGTACCGGACCTTGTCAGGGCAGATCCCAAGAGGTCGCGAGTGGCGGAATTGCGGATGCCTCGGAACGCAGCCCGAAGCATGGATGCGCCGACCTTGTTGGACGCACCTGTTCCGTACAGATCCTGAATGTCGAGCGCACGCCGTGCTGCCGGAACGAACTCCGCGTAGCGCTCGGCGTCACGGCGAGAGAACCTCGCGATGTCGTCGATGGTCTTGCGGACATCGCGCTGAAAGATCAACGAGCGCCCTGATTCGTCGAGCCATGCCCACGCCGGATCGTGCTCTACGAATCGCAAACCGTGATTGTCGAGATCGAGTTCGGAGTGGACTGTCGACGCCCGCCAGTACACAGCGTCGATCGACGCCGCGCTGAGTAGATGCTCGGGGAATTCCGGGAGCGCTGCGTATGAGGACGTCATTCCGCCGATGCGTGGTGACGCCTCGAGAACGGTCACGTCCATTCCCGCGCGGGCGAGATAGCAGGCCGCGGTGAGCCCGTTGTGGCCTGCGCCGATGACGACCGCCCTATCTCCCCGGCGGGTGTGCGGTGTCCTGCGACCGACTGTTCGCATGAAAACTCCTTGTGGGGTGTGGAAACGATTGCGCTGAAGTCGACACGGCCCTGCCCGTGCATTCCCGATGTCAGACAGCGGACTGTATCGGTATCGCGTCGATCGAAACCTCCTGTGCGCGCGCCGTGCGCACAGTTGCACCGATGTGCACTGCTGCCCACACGAAGCCTGCCGTCAATCCGAGCATTGCCAGACCGAGAATCCAATCGAGCCAGGTAGGCAACTCGAAGTTCAATCCGACGTACAGAGGCCACGAGGCTGCTGCGAAAACCATCGGGAGACCCACCGTCGAGACGACGAATGTGGTTGCATACCTTTGCCATCCACGCAGTGGGTATGCGAGTGCGAAGATGAGAAGTCCGCCCACTATCGGAACCGGTGCGAGTTGAGGAGCGACGACCAGAAATTTCAGAGGCGCGTCGCCGTAGTAGTCCCAACCGTCGACCGCGTTGCCCAGTGATTCGACGACCACCACGGAGACGAATGACGCAGCAGCCCAGAAATACAGTGTTCGCGGTGCACTACCCCTCGACAACATGCGTGCCACGAAACAAGGGCCGAGACCGACCCACGGAATATATCCGAGTACCAGAAACCATGGAATTTCGCGCTCGAATCCGGTGAACGCCATGTGCGCATTATCGGCATAGACGATCTTGCCGAGGGAATCATAGAACGGCTCGTTGAGCGAGCATACGAATGCTCCGAAGCAGGCGAACACCGGAAGGGCGTCACGCCCTCTGTAGCTCCACCAAAGCGCGTATATCGTTGCAAGAAAGGCGATCACGCTGAATACGGCCAGAATCCAGAAGGGGTCGACAGCCGATTCGAGCGTCGGAGGTTGAGAGATCATGTCTTCTTCCAGTGAGGTGGGATCGGAGATCAACTGCCCGGTGAGCACGATCGACGACATAGCCAGTACGTTGAGCACGATACGAATCGATCGACTACGTAGTCACCCGATAGTCAACGGATTGCTGTGTAGCTATTACAACAATGGGCATTATTCGATGCGCAGGACTGTATCCCGGGTTCAAGCAAGACCGATTGCTCGACGGTAACGCGAGGAGGCGGCGGGCGCTCACTTGGCCTCCATCATGGCTCCGATTCCGCCGACGTCGGTGATCAGCCAGTTGTTTGCGCTGTCGATGGTCACCGAGTACGTCGCGGTGGACTGGACGCCCTCCGGCGCTTGATTGTTCTTGGTCACGACGTTGACGAAACAGTCGACCACGTACGTCCCGTCCGCTTCTGATCTGACCGTTGCGGTGATGGGTGTGGAGGTCGACGTCCACTGCAAAGGAGCGGTGATCTGTTCCATCGACGTCGCAGCCTGGGTCAACCTGTTCGCCAGTTCCGGCGACGTACCGGCAACGAGCCTGGTTTTCCACTCGTCCGTCTTGGTGAAGTCCATTTGTGCCGCTCCGACAGCGTAATTGGACGCTATGTCCTCCGCCCGCGTGTCGTTGGCCGCAGCGGCTTGCAACGACGACAACTCATCGGATTTGGTGTTCAACATCCAACCCAGCACTGCTATAGCGACAACCAAGACTGCAGCGATGACAGAAGTGATGATCGACCTGACGCTGACCTGACGTCCCGCACCCAGCCGGTTCGGCGGTGGTGTGGCAGAAGAGGCGTCACCGCCGCCCTCGTCGGTGGTGTCGCAGGACAGGTTTTTCTCTTTCGTCGTCATTTTTTCATTCCTGTTCTTCGTTGCATCGATGGGGTTGTTCATCTGCCTGCGCCTATGTTCACCGTGACAACACCGTCCTCTCCGATCGGTGCCAGAGCGCCGTCCAGCAACGCCGAGAGGTTCACCGTGCGCATTGATTGAGCGGCGGATTGCGCTGCGGGTAGAGAATCCACTGCGAGGATCTTGATATCCGCCGCAGATCGGTCCAGGAAGGCCTGAAGGTTGCCGATCAAGGGTCCGGTTCCCAACACCAAGGAGTCCGGAAGAGGAGAGAAATTGGTGAGTAGAACTGCAGCGGACATAGTTCCGTCGAATCCGCGGCCGAAGTCCACGATATGGCCCGCAGTACCTGAAAGCCCCGGTGGAATGAACGAACTGTCGACAAGCATGCTCTGCGCGTTGACGAGCACCTCCGAAAGCGGAGCTGTCGTGTCCTCCAGCATGGCGGCGGTGATTGCGCCGGCTCGCTCAATCGTGTCGATCGTGCCGGATCCGCTGGGGAGACCGATCTCCAATTCACCGAGGATGGAGCGAATCTGTTCGGTGTCCAGTTGATTTAGCAGCCGAGTGAGATGCTCCGACAGATCGTTGATCGTCGAGGGAACCGTCACGCGGGCCGAGTCGATCACCGCGTCGTCTCCGAGGTACGGACCAAGATCTGCGGCGGGCAAGACGCCCACGTAGCTCTCGCTCAGTGCCGAAAGAGTGTCGACTCGAAAGTCACTGTCGACCGGCAATCGGTATTTCGCTTTGTACTTCCATTCGACACGCACGGCATCCGCGTTCGGTTCGATAGCGGTCACCGTGCCGATGTCGACGCCGCGCAACAGCACTCGAGATCCGACCACCAATCCGTTCGTGGCTTCGATGGTCATCGACGCGCGACGCTCGGATTCGAAGTCGATGGGCAGGCCGACAGAGGTCATGTACACCAGCGAACCCAGCGAGACCATGAGCATGGCGAGCATTGAGTACACGGTTCGCATCGTCATCGAGTAGCTCCCAATATTCGCAATACGTTCTCCACGTCGGCGGAAGGAAGGCCATCCGAGGTCTCGACAGAGGCGATGTCCACGGACGGTTGTTCGACGAACGGCACCACGGTCTTCCGGACGAAATCGGAAACCAGTTCGGAATCCGAGACCGGGTCAATGCCACTACGGACGACCGAGGTCAGAGCTCGATCTGCAGCTTCCAGCATCGGTACGAGCCATGTTCCGCCCGCGAAGATACTGCCGATGGAGGGCAGCAACGTGCCGATGTGCACGATGATCTGGCGAGAAAGTTTGTCCCAGAACATTACTCCTTCAGGAGCAAGCATCGCGTCGATCCTGGCTTCTCGTTGGTTCACCTCGATCGCGGTGTCGTCCAGCCCGCGCAGCAGTCGGTCCACCTGCCCGGTGTTGGCCCCGAGGTCTTCGAGGTCCGTAGCCACAGTGGCGGCCAGCTTCTGCAGGTCTACCGCGTTCGGCATCACGTCGTTGACCTGCGCGATGGAGCTCTCCACGCGCTGAATGGTTCCGCCGTTGACGAAAGTTGCCAGTACCGCGAGGGTGTCTTCGAGCGTCGGAGCCGAGGCCGTTCGATCGAGGGGGATCGACTCCCCGGGTGCCAGTACGGAGGTGTCGCTCTCATCGGGCCCGGGGCGCGCGATGGCGACGTAGGTATCGCCTAGCACGGTGTCCTGACGGATGGTCGCGGTGGCCGCACCGGGAACCTCGTTCCCGGCGGCGATGATCGCGGCAACTACCACCAACTCATCGCCGGTGCGAACTTCTTCCACCTCGCCGATGCGCAGCCCGTCCAACATCACACTGGCTCCGGTCGGAAGGTTCAGTGCGCTGGAGAAGTCCAGTTCGATACCGTAACCGTCCATCGCTCCGCCGCGGGGGGACGGCAGGTCTTCCGGGCCGATCGAACACGAGGTGGTCAACACGACGGCTGTCGCCATCCCGATCGCGAGCACTGCCGCGTTTCGTCGTGGAAAGTTCATGGCTGAGCACCTGCCAGCACGCCGTCCAGCACACCGAGATCACGCAGCAACACACCGTCGGCTGTGGGGGTGCACGTCGTGGGCGCAACGGTGTTGAGCGCTGTGCACAGCAACTGGGGATCCGGAGCGTTCACCGCGATCTGCGGCGGCGCCGCGTGCAGAGCAGGTGATCCATCGAGCTGCTCCGACACCAGCTGACTCGTCACGGGAATGACGGAGAACAGTTCGCTCACGTCCGCCGACCGCGTCGAGGCAAGTCGCAACGCGGTGGATGCGTCGCCGAGAATACCGTTGATGTCCTCGCCGTAGTTGACCTGAATGTCGAGAATGTCGGCGAGCACCGGGGAAAGTCCTCCGATGAACTTGGTCACGCCGTCCCAGAGCCCGGACGCGCCGACCTCCAGATCCTCGGGCAGAACGGCGAGCAACTGCTTCGCTGTATCCCAGTTGTCGAGAGTGGTTGTGGTGAACGGAGCGAGGTCGGTGACAATGGTACCGACGTCGGCGACGGCACGATCCGGGTTGGTCATCGCGCCCTCGGCGTTGGCGAAGAGCTCATCGATGTTCTCGCCTTGGCCTTTCAGCGCATCGTCGAGTCCCTCGACTGCGGTCGCGACGGACTCGGTGTCATCCGAGGACACGGCCTGCAGGAAATCCGATGCCGACCCGGTTATTTCGGAAAGCGACTTGGGTGTCGCCGTATCGGTGAGTGCGATGCACTCGTCATGCGGGAGCTCCGGGCCCGAGCCGTAATTACCCACCAGTTCGAGGCTGCGATCGGCCAACAACGATTTCGATCTGATCACGGCCTTGACGTCGGCCGGGAAACTGCGATTGGTATCGATGTCGAAATCGATTCGCACACGATCACCCTGCGGGTCGATGCTGTGGACGGAACCGATGTCGTATCCCATCTGAGTCACCGGATTTCCGACATACAGCCCGATCGAATCGGCGAAGTAGGCGCAGAAGCTCGAATCCTGTTCGCCCTGTGCAGAAGTAAACATGACCGTGCCTGCCGCTGCGAGCGACACGGTCACCGCAACCGCCGCCGCAATACTCATCCGTCCAACCACTGTCAGCACCCCTTGCCCGGCAGAGGTACGCAAACATCGGATGCCAGAATCACGTTCTTACCCACATCATCGGGTCCACCACGATCGGCAATTCCGCGTAAAGCCGTCAAAATCGACGTCAATTGATCGATTACCGGATTCATCTGTTCTTGCATCGACCTGAATCCGGTTCTCAGGGTTGTCACTGCTTCCTTCACTCGCGCTCGGTTGTCGTAATAGAACCACGCGATCGGACTGACTCGTTCGAGAATTTCGCCGAGCAACTGGTACGTCTCGTTGAACCCCTGCCAGGTTGCGTTGTACCGCGCAAGCACGAGCTCGATCTTCTTCATCAATGCGAACACGTACTCACGATTGACATTGAAGGTGTGCACATATGACTGCGCCAGATTCAGTGTGGTCGTGATCTGTTCGCGCTGGTGATTCATGACCTCCGCGATCGAATCGAGTCCACTGATCACCGAACCGACCGACTGTGCATTGTTCGACAGTCCCGATGCCACCTGTTCGATGTCGGCGCTGACGTCCACCGGATCCACCGCATCGGTTATGCGCGGTGCCTGCTGAAGCACATCTGCGATCGAGTACGGCACGCTTACACGCGATTGCGGAATGACGGCACCATCGAGAGCATCCTTGCCGTTGGGCAAGAGCGTCACGTAATAGCCGCCGACGGCAGTGAGCAGCCGGACGTCGACCGACGTGGTGTCGCCGACGAACACAGAATCGTCGATCTTGGCTCGTACCTCGACCGAATTTTCCCCGAGGACGAGTTCGTCCACCGAACCGACCGAGACACCGGCCACTCGCACGTCGGCCCCGGTCTTCAGTGACGCGACATCCGTCGACTCGAACGACACGACCTGCTGTCCGGGCGGCTCGAGGTAGACGTACGTTGCTGCCGCAATGATCGCCAGCGTCACCACTATCGCAAAGAGTCCGATGGCGTGTTGGCGTTCGGAGAAGTCGCGAACTCGCCGCGGGCGTCGTGTCAGAGACGGCATACGGTGACCCCGCTTCCATTGAGTAGGACGGTGACGTCGGCGGGTAGATCGGCAGGCCCGTGCGTGCACTGCATGTCCGACGCACCGCCAATTCCGATTCGCGGCGAGTCCAGGATGCTGAGCGTGCCCGGGAGCACTTGCAGCGCCTGACCGAAGCTACCGACGGTGCCGAATGCATCCGAGATCATCTTGTTGAAGTCCTGTCCCTTTTCCAGTCCGAGGGTGCGCAGTATCGACGCAACCGGCCCGAGGAACTGGGGCCCGAGTACCGAAGTCCCGACGAACTCGTCCAATACTGCGATGGCTGCGTCGACGGGTACTTCGAGCGAACGCAGGATGTCGATGATCGCGTCGGACTTTCCACCGAAGCTGTCGGAGATGCGGGCGAGGTTGGCCACCAGTGTCGAGATCACCTGTTGTCGATCCGTCGCGAAATCGCCCAGCTTCTGCAGCGAGTCCAGCATTGGTGCCAATCCGTCGCCGTCTCCCTGCAACAGGGTCAGAGCGTTCTGACTGATCTCGTTGATTTCGTTGGTGTTCATCGTCGCGAGCACCGGCTGAAGTCCGTTGAACAAAGTGGTGAGATCGAAGGACGGGGTGGTCCGGGCCAGCGGCACGGTATCGGTGGGTGCGCCGCCGTCCGGGGACTCCATGTCGACGTATCGAACTCCGGTGAGGTTCTGGTACTTGACCGCGAGCTTGGTCGCAGTGGTCACCGGCTGCTCCATCGTCGTGGTGAACCGAACGCGGGCGATGGTCTGTCCGTCCTGCTGCACGATGTCGATCTCTTGTACTTTGCCCACCTGGACACCTCGGACCCGTACGTCGCCGTTGGGGCGCAGGCCGGAGACGTCGGTGAAGTCGGCCGTATACGTTTTCGTCTCTCCCGCAACAGGATTGACCACCGCGTTCATGATGATGCCGAACAGCAGGACCGAGACTGCAGCCACGACTGAGATCTTGGCGAGCGAACGCAAGGATCGACGCGAGATTCTCACTGTCCCAGCACCTCTCCGGTGAGTCCACCGAGTGCCAGCGGAGCCGCCATGCCCGGCAAATCGTTGAGAATTACTTTGAGGCGGACCGTCGGATTCTCACCGCCACCTCCCAGCGCGTCGTTCAGCACACCTACCGTCTGACGCAGTCGCGGTCCGAGCGTGCCGGAGCCGACGATTCCCGGTACGGGCTCGGCGAACAGACGCACGATCTCCACCGCCGGCGTGAGCTCGGTGGCATGAGATCGAAGAAGCGTTCCTGCAGCCGAGAACAACGCCCCGGATGCGATGGCCAAACCGGCATTCGACTTGTCAAGCGTCGCGGTATTGGCACCCAGCGTGCCGTCGGCCTGGCGGTTGTATTCGCCGTCGAAGATTTCCTGCGCGCCGTCCACCGTCCGACCGAGAAAATCCGGGAGCGTTTCGATGATGTCGTCGGCATTCGCCAGCAGCTCAGCCGGTAGTTCCCGCTGTGTCTTGGCGAGCACGTCCGTGAAGATCAAGCCTGACCGCAACAATGGAGTTAGTCCGTTGGTGTACCGGAGAATCTTTTCGACGATGTCCACCATGTCTTGCGATAACGAACCGGCAGCGACGATGGAGCCTCTCTCAATCATCGTAGACATCGTGTAGTCGGCCGCGGAACTCCGAATCAGCTTGGCCCCGTTCACGAGTGGAGACCCGTCCGATCCGGGTACCACATTGAGTGCGGTGACTCCGAAGTAGTTCTCCGGCCGGAAGTCGATCGCGAACCCGTCGGTCAGTCCGACGATCTTGGTGGCATCCAACTCGACATCCATACTGATCGAATCGGTTCGGCTGCGTTGCAGACCCGCGATGGATCCGACAGGTGTGCCGTGCAGGATTACGGTCGTTCCCGGCCTGACCCCCGGAGCTATCGCCGGAGTCTCGATGGCGATCCGAACAACGCCGCTGTCGTCGTCGGACAGTGCGTTCACGAGCTGAACGACCGATACCAGTGTGAGCACGGTTGCTATGGCTCCGAGTGCAGTGTTGCGCGTGACGCGACGTTGAGTCGAGTCCGATCCTCGAATGAAATCTTGGTGCACGTCCGCCTACCCTGTGAAGACCATGACGGGGCTCAGGCCCCAAATGGATACGGAAACAACGAAGTTGGCCACTACGATCACGACCAGGCTGGCGCGGATGGCACGGCCGGAAGCAATGCCGACCCCGGCGGGGCCGCCGCTGGCGAAGAAGCCGTAGTAACAGTGAATGACCGTCACGAGGACGCAGAACACGACCGCTTTGAGAACCGAGGTGCCCACCTCGGCGAAGCTGATGAACTGTGCGAAGTAGTGGTCGTAGGTGCCGGGTGACTCACTGTGAATCGTCTTGATGAGAAAAGCGCCGGTGAGAAAGCTGACCACCAACCCGAGCAGGTAGCTCGGCAACACGACCAGCAGGCCACCGATGATTCGAGTACCGACCACGAACGGTATCGCGCGGATGCCGAGCGCTTCGGTGGCATCGATCTCCTCCGAGATTCGCATGGATCCGATCTCGGCGGTCATCCGGCAGCCGGCTTGCGCCGCGAAGCCGATACCGGTGAGAATAGGGGCGATTTCACGAATGTTGGCAAAGGAACCGATGATTCCGCTCAACGCGCCGAAACCGAGTAGGTCCAGAGCGTCGTACGCCTCGGTCGCGATCACGGCACCGACCGCAACGCCGAGCATGACCAACAGACTGACGACTCCCCCATCCACGATGAGTGAGCCCCTGCCCCAGGCCATGGTGTTCATCGTCTTGAAGGTCTGCTGGCGGTAGTGCCGGATCGTCAACGGCAAGGACACGAACGCTCTGAATGTGAACAGCAGCACCCGCCCCACTCCCGACAACGCGTCGGACGTCTTGTCCGCCGCGAACACGAAAGGCTTGACGATCCGCTCTGCCGGGTAATATCTCGCGATTGTCATCTCAACCCAACTGTCCTTGGAAGAACATCGATCGGAATTGGCTGATCACCAGGTTGGCCAGGAAGATCGCCACGACGCTCAGCACCACGGACGCGTTGACTGCGTCGGCGACGCCTCGAGGTCCACCGCGTGCCTCGAGGCCACGGATCGACGCGATCAGCACCACCAGTGCGGCGAAGACGAAGGACTTGGCGATCGCGAACCAGATATCGGTGGGCGTGGTGAAGGCACCGAAGGATTGCCAGAAGCTGCCCGGCACAACGTCATTGGCATTGACTGCAATGAGGAGGCCGGCCGCCACACCCGCGGCGATGATGACCACGCACAACATGGGCGCGATGACGATCGTGGCGATGAATCGCGGCATGACCAGTCGCTGAACCGGGTCGATGCCCATGACCCGCATGGCGTCTATCTCTTCACGGATGGCTCGGGAGCCGAGATCGGAGGCTATGGCCGACGCCGCGGCACCTGCCATCAGCAAGCCCGCAGCCATCGGTGCTCCCTGACTCACCACGCCAAGACCCGACGCCGCACCGGCCAACGAACTTGCGCCGACCTGATTCATCAGACCGCCCACCTGAACCGACACTTCGGCACCGAGGGGCACCGCCATCAGAAGTGCAGGCAACATGGTGACCTTGAGTAGCAGCCACATCTCGTCGAGGACCTCGTCCACGGGAAACTTGCGTCTGGCGATGTCGGCGAACAGATGGCGAATCACCGATCCCGCCAGCAGAACAGCTCGTCCGATCGTTGCCGCCGACTGGGCAGGTGCCGTGTTGAGGTAGGTCCACACCGTGTGCAGCACACCGGCTCGGGCGGCGTTCGTACGTCGTTCGGCTTTCGAGACGCCGACGTCCGCGGTGGTCATCGAGTCGCCCCATGGGCGAAGGCCGGAGTGTCGTGGACAGTACGTTGGAAATTCATTGCGGCTTTGTGGTCCGTTCTGCATTGCGACTCGTTCGTACTGTGGCACTGAACCCCGACGGCCCAAAATGTTGTGGCGATCACACCGAAAGGGAGTGGAACCAATGTGACGTATTACTGACAAGGTGTCAACACCTTTGCGGGTAAATCTGCAATGTTTCGCTCCACTTGCAGGCTCAGAATCCTTGACATAGTGTCAATCAAATGATGCTTTCGGCCAGCTTGTCCGCTCCCATCGACTTGGACGCGGACCCCGGTGACGCAATGACGGCTACCATCGGCGACACGAATTATTTCCGGCGCGTCACTCGACCGAGAGCCCAGTGACAATGGCCATCAATACTGCCGATAACAAGCGCATGGACGGGTACGAGCGCCGCGAACAAATAATCAGCGTCGCGATGCGCCTGTTCGAGAAGGGTTTTTCGGAGGTATCGATAGGTGAGATCGCCGACGCTGCCGGCGTCGGGCGGCCCTTGATTCACCATTACTTTGGCACCAAGCGCGACCTCTACTTGGAAGTGGTCCGCAGGCTCTCGCACATCCCAGCCGTGGTGCCCGCCGGCATCAGAGGGGATTCGCTCGACGATCGAATCGAGGCCTCGATTGCCCGCTACCTCACCGTGGCATGGCGACACCGGAACATTTGGGTCTCGACCATTGCCATCGACTCGGGATCGAGCTCGGACGACGTCGGACGAATAATGCGCGAGGCGGATCAGCTCGCCGTGAGCAGGATGCTCGATGCGCTGGCAATTCGCGGCGACGGACCGAAGGAACAGAAACTGGCCGTTCACATGCTCGCGTACGGCGCGTTGGCAAAGCTGGCCAGCCGCTTGTGGCTCAAAGAACAATCGCTGACTCGCGACGAGGTTCAGCTGCTGCTGACGTCCACGTTGCGCACCATCGTGGTCGACGTCGCCGGTCTCGGCTGAGATGAGACCGGCGACGGTCGGTCAGCTGATGTTGCTTGCGTGCGTACTTACTTTCGCCACTGTTCTGTCACCCAACCTGTAGGCGGCGGTCGAACCCGGCCAGTTGGGAACCAGCACGGGTGGAACCCACAGCACCGCATAGGCGTTGGGAACTACGAACTGAGCGGCACGTGTTCGCGCACCCGGTGCGTGTTGCGCGATGCGCGCGGTCTCGATGATGCCCGCTACGTTGGGCTTGACGAACGAACTGAACAGCTGTGTCCCGCGCGTACTGCGTACGAATGCCGACAGAGCTCGATACGACAGTTTCACCGCCGTCTTGCTACCGAGCTTCGGGCGCCGGCCGATCGAGATGAGGGTGCGTTCTTCGGGTGTCATGATCGATATCGCGATGTCGGCCATGGCACGGAGTCCGAACATAGCCGGAAGCCGTAGGTGTGTCGGCAGATCGCCGATAGCGGTCCCACGGGAATAGCTACCGGACGCGAACGGCTCCAGAATTGCGCGGGCTTGCAGGCCCGAGGCGAATTTCACTCGTGCGTGCGCGAGGAAGTCGACCATCTGCCCGAAGGTGCTGGGCATGTGGTCGGGTTGAACCCCGAGCATGGCAGCGGGCACCTGTTGTTCGAGCACGAATTGGTCTCTGTCGACTGCGGAAAGCTCGCCGTAGAGCGCTTCGTACGCTTCTCGGAACGAGTCCACCAGCATCACCTGAGTCAGCGCCAGCTCGTACTCGGCGTGCGCTTGGTACGGATTACCCGTCATCGGCTCCATTCCAACGATACGAGTATGGGTTCTGTTGACCATCGCGCTGTAACGCGCAGCTTCTTCGACGGTGCCGTACGTCGCGCCGTATGTGTACATCGCAACGTGCTGAAAGCGCAGCATGGGGTCGTCGGCGAAGCTGTCGTGATCGACCGCCGCAGCTGCGAAATCGGGATGCAGTGTCAACAGCAGCGCTTCCCGAAGTAGGCCGATGAAGAACACTGCCGGGTCCTCCATGACTTTCCACGTCACGGAGCCAGGGCCGAGCGCCCAGTCGATTGGCGGCGCATCTTTCGCACGCGGTGCGGGCCTTGAGTTTGTTTTTTCGGTAAGGTTCGTCATCTCGCTCCATTCGATCGGTAGTCGGATTTTCGTGTCAGTCAGTAGATCGATGCCGTCGCGCCGCCCCCGTCGACTGCGAGCCGCACACCCGTGAGGTATTCGGCGGCCGAACCGGTCAGGAAACCGACCACAGCACCCACATCGGCAGGGGTGCACACGCGCCCGAAGGGGCTCGTCGCTGCCGTCGAGTCGAAGTCCGAACTCTCACCGCCCGCGCCGACCAACCGGCGGCCCATGTCGGTTGCCACCAGCCCCGGTGCAACGATGTTCACGTGCACCCCGTGCTCGCGTTCTTCGAGAGCAAGCACTTTGCACGCTGATTCCATGGCCTGCTTGGCAATCACGTACGGGCCTGTTGCGGGCGGGTGCGTTGCGGTGACTGCGCTCGATACCATCACGATGTCGCTACGATCGAGCGCCCGCATCCCCGGAAGCAAATGCTGGATGAGTGCGATGGGACCCCATGCGTGGACGGCCATCAGACGCCCGAACTCCTCAAGTGAGGTACGCGCAATCGAGCGACCGGTACTCGCGATACCGGCATTGCTCACGAAGAGGTCGACAACGCCCAAGGTCTCGGCAATCTGCTCTACCGCACCCGCAGCACTGTCCGTGTCCGCGACATCGAGCTGCAGTGCCATGGCGCGAACACCGGTTCTTCGGACCGCCGTCAGGACATCCTCGGCGTCTTCGGGCCGCCTGTTGTAGGTGATCGCCACATCGGCTCCCAGATGCGCCAACTCACGAGCGACGCCGGCACCGACACCCCGGGATCCGCCGGTGACCAACGCGGTACGACCTGCCAGAGTTGCCGGTCGAATGTCGACACTCATCGGCGTACCTCCCACTTCCGACCTCGGTGAACCGAGTCGCACTCGGCGGTCAAACGTGCGACTACACCGGCGATGACGAACGACATGACGGATTTCAACGCGAGACCGGACAGCATCGGACGTGGTTCGAACTCGACCGACCAGGTGAGCTGCGTTCCACCGCCGGCGAGCTCGGTGAAGTTCACGGCACCTCGATAGCGCACGAAGAGGTAGGGGCGCACGATCGTGTAGGTCTGGTAAGCCGCTGGATCCCAACCGATGATTAGCTCACGTATCCACACCTGCGCGGCTCCTACCCTTCGCACCGAGCCCACTCCGACGACACTGTCGGTTCCCCATCGCTCGAACCGAGATCGCGCGATGTACGGCCGTGCCCAGCGCGCCCAACCGTCGGCATCGGACAGTGTCTGCGCTACTACCGATACCGGAGCCACGGTGGTCGCCGAATGACTGAACTTCCTGGTTCGGCTCACGCGATGCCGCCCCGACGCCAGGAGTATCGCAGCCTGGTCATGATCTTCAACACCGGTATGGTGATCGCAGCACGATCGAGCAACATCCCGTTCATGCCGGGTATGCCGAACCGTTTGACCGCAACAGATTTCGTGCGACTGAACTCAAGCAATCCTTCGGCTCCGTGAATGCGGCCGTACCCACTCGATCCGATGCCGCCGAACGGCAGCGCAGGAATGCTGACGAAGGCCAGCACCGAGTTGATCGACACCATTCCGCATCGCAACTTGTCTGCGATGCGGTGGCCGTCGGACCTGGAGTACACGGCCGCACCCAGACCGAACTCGGTGCCGTTCGCGCGCGCGATGGCCTCTTCGATCGACTCCACGATCTTGACTGTCACCGTTGGCCCAAAGGTCTCCTCCTGCACTGCAGGTCCACTTTCGTCGGCCCCGAGCAGAACGATCGGATCGATCAGCCTGCCGTTGATTCGTTCGATCCCGCCCAGCGGGGTGGTGGCTCCCCCGGCGACCGCGGCATCAACGTGCAGACGAACGACCTCCGACTGTGCCTCCAACGTCATGGGGCCGTACGTGCATGACCCCGCAGTGCCGGCATGGGCATCCTTCAGACGTACTGTCAATGCCTCCATGAACCGTTCCGACACCGTTCGATCGACGTAGACCCGTTCCACGCCGACACACGTCTGCCCGCCGTTGCTGAACCCGCCCCAGGCGGCCGCGTCGGCAGCCGCCTCGACATCGGCATCGGCTGCGACGATCAAGGCGTCCTTGCCTCCGCATTCCATGACAACCGGCGTGAAGGTCTCGGCACACGCCGCACCGATGATGCGTCCGATGCGAGGAGATCCTGTGAACTCGAGCTTGTCGATATCGGACGCCACCAACGCAGCACCGGTGGTGCCACGACCGGTCACCAGGCTCAGCACTGCTGGGTCGAGCCCGGGATTGGCCCGACGAAACGCGTCCACGATCTCGCGTGCCGCACCGGTCGCGTACTCGCTCGGCTTGAGCACAACGGTGTTTCCCGCGGCCAACGCAGACGCAATGGGCGCGATGGGTGCGAAAACCGGGTAGTTCCACGGGCTGATGACGCCGACGACCCCGAATGGTTCGTGCTGTATTCGCGCTCCGAAATTTGCCATCAAGATTCCCGCCGAGACACGGCGCGGAGCCAGCACACGCGCAGCATGGTGTGCAGCCCAGTCGATGTGCTCGAGCGCGATGACGAGTTCCATGAACGCGTCATCGCGGGGTTTGCCGTTCTCGCGGTGAACGAGCTCGCTCAGGTCCGAGCTCACACGCGAAAGTTCACCGGCCCAGGCCGACAACGCTCGCTTGCGCTGAACGGCACCTCCCGCGGCCCAACGGTCCGCGGCCGAACGCGCATGCGCAACAACGTCATCGACAGTTGCCGAGTCCATGTCCGGGAAGCTCGCGATGACCACGCCGTCGGCCGGGGCATGCGAGTGGAACACCGCTGTTGATTCCGCGGTGTCGATGTCAGGTATCGCGAGCCTCATCGCACTGCCTCCACTGATGCGTACAACTCGTCGATGACATCGCCGTACTTCTCTGCGATGGGCCGACGACGCAGCTTCATGGTGGGGGTGAGCTCGGTCCCCCCGGGAACCCAGACGTCGGAGACGACGGTATAGCGCTTGATCTGCTCGATGCGGGCCAGCTGTGTGTTGGCTCGTTCGACCGCGGCCTCGATCTCGGCGACGACATCGGGGTGGGAGGCTACGGACTGCAGATCCAGTGGCGGCAGCCCCAGCGCCGCACCTCGCGCGTGCGCAACCTCCGGGTCCAGCACGATGAGCGCGGAGATGAACGGTTTGCCATCCCCGATCGCTACGGTCGACCCGATGATCGGGCTCTCGGCCTTGACTGCAGCTTCGACCCGTTGCGGGGAGATGTTCTTCCCGGATGCGGTGACAATGAGTTCTTTCTTCCGATCGACGATGGAGAGGTACCCGGCGTCGTCGAGCGATCCGATGTCGCCGGTGTGCAACCAGCCGTTCGTATCGATCGCTTCGGCAGTGCGTTCCGCGTCGTTGTGGTAGCCCCGCATCAGAATTGGCCCGCGCACTAAGATCTCACCGTCGTCGGCGAGTCGTAGCTCGACGCCACGCAGCGCTCGCCCGACTGTTCCTGTTCGCTGCTCGCCGACCGGGTTGATCGTCGCGACGGCACCTAGTTCCGTCATGCCCCAGACTTCGACGATCTCGATTCCCAATGCCTCCATGAATAGCAGCACGTGCGGAGGGGTCGGTGCTGCACCGACCATCAGCCAGCGCAGGTTCGCCAGACCCAGTGAGGCAACGATCGCGTTCAACACCGGCAGGGCCTTGGCATGTTGGGCCGCCAGATCGGCCGAGAGGGAATCGTTTTCGCGGCGGGCGAGAACGACTTGCTCGCCTACTCGAAGGGCAGAGGCGACGGCGTTGCGCTTTGCCTCGTCCGGCTCGGAAGCGAACTTTGCGGACAGTGCAGCGACGATTTTCTCGAGTACACGAGGAACAGTTCCCCAGATGTGCGGCGCGATGGTCTGCAGACCTGCCACCATTTGCTGTACGTCGGCGATACACACCACGTCCAGCCCGAACGTGACTCCGTTGTAATGGGTTCCCCAACGTTGCGCCGCGTGCGCCATCGGCATCGCCGACGGCACCCGATCGCCGGGCCGCATTTCCAGCCGCTCACCGGCAAGCATGATCTCTGCCATCATCGACCGGTGCGTCAACTCGACGCCCTTCGGCGTACCGGTTGTGCCCGAGGTGTAGATCAGTGTCAGCACGTCGTCGGGTTCGACCGCACGCCGGCAGGTATCGAAATCAAAACTTGTCGGACGATCAACTTCAGCGAGTGCCGAAGCCGACGGCTCGGCCTCACCGGTTGTGATCAATGGCGCCCGGCCGTTCACCGCCGAACGCAGAGTTGCAACGAATTTGGGCTCGCAGATCGCGAGGACGGGACGGCAATCGGCCACGATGTGTTCAATGTCGCGGGCCGGTGCGGTGTTGTACACCGAGCACGTGATCGCACCGAGGTGTGCGACCGCGAGATCGACGATGTGAAAAACGGGGCGGTTCTCGAACATCAGTAGCACCACATCGCCTCGGCGGACGCCCGATCCACTCAGCGCTGCGGCCGTATCGCGCACTGCCTCCAGGTATTGCTGGTAGGTATAGGACTCGGAACCATCCGGGGTGCTCAGCGCGCGCTGGTGCGGGTGCGCTTGCACGGTTCGCTCGAATGCCGAGCATAGGGTTGCAGGGCTGAGAACATGGGTGTCGACAGACATGGTTTCGGGCCTTTCGGACGGGGTGGTGTGCTCTGCCGCGGGCGTTCGGTCGTATTCGTCGGGAATGAATCGAGCCGTCGCTCGCGCGTAGGCCAGATGCGAGGCCGGCCACATCGCGGTCACCTTGCCGCTGGCGTTGGTGTACCAACCCGGGCAGCCATCGGTGAAAACGGTCTGTGCCATCTTCCCCTCAAGCCAGAGCTGGAACGTTGCGTTGGTCTTCGCACTCACCGCTATGGTCTGAACGTTCGCATCCTCGCGATATTCGAGCGCCTGCCGGATGTATGCGGCCTGCCGTTCAAGCAAGAACACGATGGTGTTGGTGATGCTGTTGGTGTTGGGCCCGAACAGCATGAAAAAATTGGGGAACTTGGGCACCGACATTCCTAGGTACGCGGTGGCTGCTTCGGTCCATTCGTCGTGCAGGTCGACGCCGCCCTCACCTATGACGGTCATCGGAGCGAGAAACTCGCTGGCTTTGAACCCGGTGCACCACACGATCACGTCGGCATCGATGTGGCGTCCGTCTGCCGTGAGCAAGCCGGTCGGATCGACCCTCGTCACGGCGGAACCGACAAGGTGCACATCGTCCCGGCCCAGTGTGGGATACCACTCGTTGGACAACAGCAGTCGATTGCACATGAGTTTGTAGTCGGGCACGGCTGCTTTCGCTTCCACCGGATCCGACAGGTTCTTGCGAATTGTCCTGATCAGCCACCACGACGAAAGGGCGCGCACCGGGTTTGCCAGCCGAAGCACCAGCGGGTAACGAGTTTCGTAGGCGAGAAACAGAATGTTGTGATGCAGTTTGCGCAGTGACGCCGAGCGACGCATCATGGCCGTCTGGACCTTGCTGGGGACGCGGCGGCTCTTCCACATGACCCAGTTCGGGGAGCGCTGCACGACCGTCAGGTCACCGACCACGTCGGCAATGGCTGGTACGAGTTGTACTGCACTGGCTCCACTTCCGACGACTGCGACCTTCTTGTCACGCAGATCGACATCACTGCGCCACTGGGCGGAGTGGAACGAATCACCCAGGAACGTTTCGAGCCCCTCGACGGACGGCATCTTCGGTCTGCTCAATTGGCCGGTTGCCATGATCACGACGTCGAACGTCTCGGTCGCCCCGGACTGCGACGTCACGGTCCATGTTCGGGTGGCGTCGTCGTACTCGGCAGCCGTGACCTCGGCGTCGAATCGGATATGGCGGGTGATGTCGAACTCGTCCGACACCCACTGCAAGTAGTCCCGAATCTCCGCCTGGGTGCCGAACAACGCAGACCAGTCGGGCTTGAGTGCATAGGAGAACGAGTAGATCGCCGAGGGCACGTCGCATGCTGCACCGGGGTAGGTGTTGTCGCGCCATACCCCGCCTACAGTCGATGCCCTCTCGAACAGCGTGATGTCGTCGAAGCCGGCACGTTTCAGCTCGATTGCTGCGGCGAGTCCGCCGAAGCCTGTTCCGACGATCGCGACCGAAGTGGCGATGCCCGAACGACGCATCGCTGATCGACTCTTTCCCTTGACTGCCATTTCGTCTCAACCGTTCACTTTTCAGGGTGGATTTTGAACACCCACCTCGCACCTGCAAAACCGCGGTGTGGATCGCCAGACGCAGTAGTTTGCACAGATTCAGGCTTTTGTTACTACGCAAAGCGCACTTTCGTCGCTAACTATGCTTCAGATCACGTGCCATGTCAAACATGCGCACTATAAGACGCCTCGTAGCACGCGATTTCCGTCGGATGGCGGCCGGAAGTAGGCTTGTGCACATAATCGGCGGACCGTCGACTCTCGAAGTCCGAATAGGAGACATGCGATGCTCACCCTGCGAGCCGACGTCGCACGGATCGCGCCGCCCGCGATGTCCCGTCAACCCCGAATAGGCACGGTCGAGCGCGGTTCACAGCTCGATGGTGGCGGCAAAGTGGATTCCATGGACCGAGTTCTGATCGGGCATCTGCTCGAGGACTGCCGCGCGACCAACCGCCAGCTCGCTACTGCGACCGGAATCAGCGAATCTGCGGTAAGCATTCGCCTAAAGAAACTGATGTCGTCGGGCAGTCTCATCTTCACCGCCCTGATCGACTGGGAGGTGGCAGGCTTCGACTGGTTCGTCATCGCTCGCCTCAAGACGAGGGGCTCGCCTACTCCCGTCGCGGCAGCGATCACGCAATTGGACAGCTGTGAGGCCGTAGCAGTGGTCGTGGGCGCGTACGACCTCGTCGCGTATTTCGTGGTCCGCGATCGCGCCGAACTGAACCAACTCGTCAACGATGATCTGCCTGCGATCGACGGACTGAGCGAGATCACCGCCGACATAGCCACCGAGACGGCAATCACCGATCGAGGCCGCCAGTTCTTCATGGCATACAACCCTGCGCCGATCCGATTACCCAACCCGTCACTGGAAATCGACGACCTGGACATTGCCGTGATGAAAGCCCTGTTGAACGACAGCCGACAGTCGTCTCGGGCGGTCGCGCGCGCACTCGGTGTTGCCGAGGGCACCATCCGCGCCCGCATCGAACGACTGGACAAAAGTGGCCTGTGCCGCATTGTCGCTATGGCGGAACCGATTTCGATGGGCTACGCAGGTGTGGTAGCGAACGTGACGCTCAGCGTCGAACGTTCGCGTCTCGCTTCGATCGCCGAACAACTCCTCACGTTGCCCGAGACAGTGTTCCTGGCAACTACGATCGGGCCCGCCGCCATGACCATGACGGTGACCGCACGCAGCCACACCGACCTAACCGACCTCGTGTCGCAGTGCGTCCGCTCGATCGACGGCGTCCTGGGCTCGGAGACACTACCGATGGTCGACGTCGTCCGCTTCAGTCCGTATCTCAAGCGTTTCACGTAGCGTCGTCCAGTGCAGACACTGGTCAGCGGAGGGCCACATCGACGGCACATCCACACCCGGCATGTCGGCCGAGCAGAACCTGAGCACACAGCGTCGGGTCGTCGACGAAGGACACGTGTCCGCCGCTCCGAACACGCACCTGACGAGCGCCGGGTAAGCGTCGGCTGACCTCTGATGATTGAGTAATGCAGGGCAACAATGCATCTCGTGTACCCCACACCACGTTGACCGGTATCAGTCCAAGGTTTCTGTGCGGTGAGAACGTGTACTCGCCGAACGACGCGAGCACGTCGTCGAATGCCGCGGCCGCCAGAAACGCCCGCGAGTCTTCGACCACCGAGTCGGCAGTCAACATATGGGTTTGCCCATAGAGCATTCCCGCTGCTGCAACGCGGCCCGGCCTCGATCGGGCAAGATGTGGCAGTAGCGGCTGCAGCGGCACCGCCGCTCGCCGTAACGACGACAGCGCTCCCCGACACCACGCTCGACCTGCCCGACCCCAGAAACCGATGGGCGCGAACGCCGTCACCGACTGCGCGAACCCGAGGTTTCCCAGTTCGAGGGCGATGGCACCCCCCAGCGAGTGACCCGCGACGTGCGGCTGTTCGATCCCCTGGTCCACGCACCACTCCGCCAACGCGCCGGCGTAGCCCGCCACCGTCGGTGTCACATCCCCCACATGGGTGCCGTTGAAGCCGGGAAGGTCGACAGCGATCACGTCGCGCTGCATAGTCAGTGCCGGTAGGAGTGGATCCCACACCTGTCTTCGGCTACCGATCCCGTGGATCAGCAACAGGGACTCGCCTGCACCGCCGCGGGTGAATGCCACGACACTCATGGGTACTCCTCACTGGTGGGTACTCGTCGGGGGGCGATCGACTCCGGGGCTGCGCGAGATAGTCGGCCGGGCGGTGCCGCACCGATGATCCGGACTGCAGCACCCGAACTCGTCACCGGCAGCCTGTTCAGGTGTACAACTCGCCTTTGTCTGCCTTCTCGATCAGGCTGGCCGGCGGCTCGAATCGAGCGCCGTACTTGTCGGCCAAGTAGCGAGTCCGCTCCACGAATCCCGCCAGTCCACCCTTGTAACCGTTGACGTACTGCATGACGCCACCGGTCCACGCCGGAAACCCGATGCCGAACACCGAACCGATATTGGCGTCGGGCACCGACCGCAGCACGCCCTCGTCGAAGCATTTGATCGTGTCGATGGCTTCGGCGAAGAGCATCCGCTCTTTCATGTCCTCGAACGGGATCTCGTATCCGTCCTTGGTGAAGTGCTCGCGAATCCCCGGCCAGATCTCGGTGCGCTTACCGTCCGCGTATGCGTAGAAACCGCCACCGGTCGAACGGCCCTTCCGGTCGTACTCGTCGATCAGGCGATCGACCACAGGTTCCGAACCGTGTGTCTGCCAACCAGTTCCGTCGGCGATTGCTGCCGCCTTGGTCTCCTCGCGAATCTTGCGAGGAAGGGTGAGCGTCAACTCGTCGTATAACTGCAGTGGAGCTGCCGGGTAGCCGGCCTGCAGGCCTGCCTGCTCGATCGACGACGGGTCGATGCCTTCGCCGACCATCGCGATAGCCTCATCGAGGAACTTGCCGATCACGCGACTGGTGAAGAACCCGCGACTGTCGTTGACGACGATCGGCGTCTTGCGGATCTGCTGCGAGATGTCGATGGCCTTGGCCAGCGTGGCATCGGATGTCTGGTCTCCGACGATGATCTCGAGCAGGTTCATCTTGTTGACCGGCGAGAAGAAATGGAGACCGACGAAGTCTGCCGGCCGGCTGACGTTCTGTGAGAGTCCACTGATCGGCAGAGTGGAGGTATTCGAGCCGAGAACGGCATCGGGTGCGAGGTACTGCTCGATCTCCTTGAACACCGACGCCTTCAAAGCCGGGTCCTCGAACACGGCCTCGATCACGAGGTCTGCACCGTCGGCATCCTCCGGCTTGTCCGTGGGATGGATCCGTGCGAGCAGCGCATCGGCGTTCTCACGTGTCATGGTTCCGCGGGCGACCGCTTTGTCCACGATCTTGACCGAATAGGCCTTGCCCCGCTCCGCGGATTCGAGCGAGACGTCTTTGAGCACGACGTCGATGCCGGCCTTGGCGCAGACATGGGCAATGCCCGCGCCCATCATTCCTGCACCCAGCACAACTGCCTTGTGCGCTGTGTGGTTCGGGTACCCGTCGGGACGAGACCCGCCCGAGTTGATGTGCTGCAGATCGAAGAAGAACGCCTGGATCATGTTCTTGGCGACCTGACCGGTCGCCAGTTCGGTCAGGTAGCGCGACTCGATGGTGGACGCGGTGTCGAAGTCGACCTGCGAACCTTCGACGGCGGCAGCCACGATCGCCTGAGGCGCAGGGAGATTGGTCCCCCGTGTCTGCTTGCGGATATTGGCTGGCAGGGCAGGAAGGTTGGCGGCGAATGCCGGAGTGGACGGTGTTCCGCCGGGGATTCGGTAGTCCTTGACGTCCCACGGAGCGGCGGCTTCGGGGTTCGCCTCGATCCAGCTCACGGACTTGCTGATCAGTTCTTCTGGCGAGGCCGCAGTATCGTCGATCAGGCCCACCTCGGCGGCGCGCTCGGCACTGTACTTCTGGCCCTGGAGAAGGACTTTGGTCAGCGCTTCGGTGATGCCGAGGAGGCGGACAGTGCGGGTGACGCCGCCGCCGCCGGGGAGGAGTCCCAGACCGACCTCGGGCAAACCGATCTGTGTTCCTTTACCGGACAGCGCCACGCGGTGATGGCACGCCAACGCGATCTCGAGTCCGCCGCCGAGTGCGGCGCCGTTGATGGCGGCAACGACCGGCTTGCCGAGCTTCTCGAGTCGTCGGAGATCGGCTTTGATTCCTTCGGCCGATCGGAAGAAGCTTTCGCTCTGCTCGGGGGTAACTGCCAGTAGATCGTTGAGGTCGCCACCGGCGAAGAACGTCTTCTTCGCCGACGTCAGGATCACACCGGTCACGGATTCACGCTCGGCCTCGAGACGGTCGACCGTGGCTTTCATGGAGGTGATGTATGCGGCGTTCATCGTGTTCGCGCTCTGGTTCGGGTCGTCCATGGTCAGGACGACAATGCCGTCCGGCCTCGATTCCCATTTGATGGCGTTCTGGTCGGTCATGTGTTCGCTTTCTCGAGAATGGTCTGAACTAGTGGCTCCGCGGAGACTTCGGATGTGACTAGACGCGTTCGATGAGCGTGGCCACGCCCATTCCGCCGCCGATGCAGAGGGTGATTACCGCGCGGCGCGCGTCCCGCCGCTCGAGCTCGTCGACCATGGTGCCGACGATCATCGCGCCCGTTGCTCCCAGCGGGTGACCCATTGCGATGGCCCCGCCGTTGACGTTGAGCTTCTCGTCGGGGATGTTCAGGTCCTTCTGATACTTCAGGACGACTGACGCAAATGCCTCGTTGATCTCGAACAGGTCGATGTCGTCGACGCCGAGTCCAACGTGCGCGAGCAACTTCTGGGTTGCCGGCGTCGGCCCGGTCAGCATGATGGTCGGGTCTGCGCCCGAGGTGGCCGTGGCCACCACTCGCGCCCTCGGGGTCAGTCCGAGGTCCGAGCCTGCCCGTTCACTGCCAATCAGCACCAGGGCTGCACCGTCGACGATTCCCGAGGAATTTCCGCCGTGGTGGACGTGTTCGACTTTTTCGACCGAGTGGTATTTCTGCTGCGCGACGGCGTCGAACCCGCCGAGCTGACCGGCAGTGGCAAATGACGGCTTGAGCTTCCCCAGGCCCTCCAACGTGCTGTCCGGACGCATGTGCTCGTCGTGGTCGAGAACCACGATCCCGTTCTGATCGTGTACCGGCACAACTGATTTGGAGAAGTATCCGCCGGCCCAGGACTTCGCGGCGAGTTCTTGGGAACGCAGTGCGTAGGAGTCGACGTCCTCGCGGGTGAAGCCCTCGATCGTGGCAATCAGGTCGGCTCCGATTCCCTGCGGAACGAAGTAGGTAGCGAAGTTGGTGGCAGGGTCCATGGCCCAGGCTCCGCCGTCCGAACCCATGGAAACTCGCGACATCGATTCGACGCCACCACCGATCACCAGCTGCTCGAACCCGGAGCGCACCTTCTGCGTGGCGAGATTGACCGCTTCGAGTCCGGACGCACAGAACCGATTGAGCTGAAACCCGGCAACAGTGTGCGGCAGGCCTGCGGCAAGTGCAGCCGTTCGAGCGATGCACGATCCCTGGTCGCCGATCGGCGTCACCACTCCGAGAATAATGTCCTCGATCGCTTCCGGGTCCAGACCGGTGTTCCTGCTGCGTAATTCGTTGATCAGGCCGACCACCAACGACACAGGCTTGGTGCCGTGCAGCGACCCATTGGACTTACCGCGACCGCGCGGGGTGCGGATCGCGTCGTAGATGAATGCTTCGGTACTCACGCTGTTGTTTGCCTTTCGGAAATGAAATGTCAGAGGGTGCGTGCGATGAGTTCTTTCATCACTTCGTTCGCGCCGGCGTAGATGCGCTGGATACGCGCGTCGGCGTACATATGCCCGATCGGATACTCGGTGGTGTACCCGTACCCCCCATGAAGCTGCAGGCATCGATCGACCACGATGCATTGCTGATCGGTGAGCCAGTACTTCACCATCGCCGCAGTGGACACGTCGAGCTCACCACGAAGATGTTTCTCGATGCACTCGTCTAGAAAGCTGCGTGAGACTCGAGCGAGGGTGGCGCATTCGGCCAGCTCGAATCGTGTGTTCTGCAGATCGAACAACGAATTGCCGAATGCCTGACGGCTCTTGGTGTATTCGACGGTCAGCTCCACCGCGCGTTCCATAGCAGTCACCGCAGCGATGCCGCAAATGAGGCGTTCCTGTGCCAGTTGGGTCATCAACTGCTTGAAGCCTTGGCCCTCGCCCGGACCGAGCAGGTTGGTGGCCGGGACGCGCAGATCGTCGAAGAAGAGCTCGGTGGTGTCCTGGCCCTTCTGCCCGATCTTGTCAATGATGCGACCGCGCGTGAATCCCTCAGTCGAATCGTCGACCTCGGCGACGATGAGGGAGACACCTGCTGCACCTGCTTCGGGGTCGGTCTTGACGGCAATGACGATCAGATCGGCGTTGTGCCCGTTCGATATGAAAGTCTTTGCACCGCTGATCAAGTAATCGTCACCGTCGCGCACCGCACGGGTCTTGATCCGCTGCAGGTCCGAGCCGGTTCCCGGCTCCGTCATGGCGATAGCGGCCACCCACTCCCCCGAGGCGAGCTTCGGCAACCAGCGCTGCTTCTGCTGTTCGGATCCGTAGGCCAAGAAATAGTGCGGGACGATGCCGGCGTGCACTCCGAGGTGCATCGAATTGTCCCCGCCGAATACCTGCTCGGAGAACAGCACCGCTTCGTGCGCGAAAGTGCCGCCGCCGCCGCCGTATTCCTCCGGAACCGACATGCACAACAACCCGAGGTCTCCGGCTCGTCGGTAGAGGTCCTTGTCCGGAAATCCCTGTTGTGCGAATCGCGCTTGGTGGGGCTCGACCTCCTTGGCGAAAAACGACCGCGCCAAGTCCGCCACCGCGTCCAGTTCCTCGTCCATCCACGACGGCCTCATCCGCGCGAACCCTTGAATAACTGTCATGTTGACCTCCTGTTAACGAGAATGTCCAGTTCAAATTCCTAATTCCGGCTCGATCATGTCCTTTGTATTGACACTCTGTCAACAGAAGAGCATGCTTCGGGTCACATACGAAAGGGTTCATCGATGCGTGAGTACGAACAGATCAAGTATTCGGTCGACGGTCCGGTTGTGACCGTCTCGCTGAACAGACCCGCTGCACGAAATGGGTACACCGTCATGATGTCCAAGGAGCTCGCCGACGCATTCGCTGTTGCGGACAGCGACGACTCCGTGCGGGTGGTCGTGTTCACCGGTGAAGGAAAAGATTTCTGCGTCGGTGCCGATCTCTCGGGCGGATCCTTCGACACGACGGGCGACGCCGATCTCGATGAGACGTTCCTTGAGCCCGCCGGACAGTGCTCGATGCAGATTTTCCGCATGAACAAGCCGGTGATCGCGGCCATACGAGGTGTAGCCGTCGGGGCAGGTTCGAGCATCCTCCTGTCCGCCGACTTCAGGCTTGCAGCAGAGGACGCACGGTTCGGATTCGTCTTCACCCGTCGCGGAATCGTGCCCGAGGGTGCATCGACATGGTTCCTACCCCGCTTGGTCGGTCTACCCACGGCCGTCGATTGGATGATCTCGGGCCGGGTGTTCGGTGCCGAGGAGGCCCGCGCCGCCGGCCTCGTTACCGAAATCCAGCCTGAGGGTCGGTTACTGGCACGCGCATACGAAATCGCCCATGAGCTGGTCGCTAACACTGCGCCCGTCTCGGTCGCGATCACCCGACAATTGCTGTATCGGATGAGCTCACAAGATCTACCGTTCTCGACCCAGCTGTTGCACTCGAAACTTATCGCAAACGTGCTGACCACCGCGGACGCAGCCGAGGGCGTCACCTCGTTCCTCGAACGGCGTCGGGCGAATTTTCCCGGAAAGGTCAGTGCGGACCTGCCGAGCTTCTTGCCCTGGGTCGAAAGCCCCGCAGACGAGATGGCTTGACTTCGATCGGTTCACCGGTTCACCGATTCACCGACGCGCACGGTGAGTCCGAGGTCCTTCGGTCGTACCTCGCCCTGACAGCGTCGAATTCAAGTTCCAGCAGAAAGGTTGCCAGTTAAATGGGAGTCGAGGTTTCGGTCGAAGGATTGACCAAGTCTTTCGGTGTACAGAAGATTTGGCAGGACGTGACGTTGACCCTGCCGAAGGGTGAAGTCAGTGCGCTCCTCGGTCCTTCCGGTACCGGTAAGTCGGTCTTCCTGAAGTCCTTGATCGGCCTGCTGCGTCCCGAGCAGGGCAAGATTTTCATCGACGGAACCGACATCCTGCAGTGCTCCTCGCGTGAGCTCTACGAGATCAGGACGCTGTTCGGGGTGCTGTTCCAGGACGGTGCGCTGTTCGGTTCGATGAACCTCTACGACAACGTCGCGTTCCCGCTGCGGGAGCACACGAAGAAGTCCGAGTCCGACATCCGCAAGATCGTCATGGAGAAGCTAGAGCTGACAGGTCTGCTCGGCGCAGAAGACAAGCTGCCCGGCGAGATTTCCGGTGGTATGCGCAAGCGCGCCGGCCTTGCCCGCGCTCTCGTGCTCGATCCCGAGATCATTCTGGTCGACGAGCCCGACTCCGGCCTCGATCCTGTTCGCACCACGTACATCTCGCAGACTCTGATCGACATCAACGCCGAGATCGATGCCACGATCCTGATCGTCTCGCACAACATCAACCTGGCTCGGACGGTGCCCGACAACATCGGCATGCTGTTCCGTCGTCAGCTGGTGATGTTCGGTCCACGTGAGGTGCTTCTCACCAGTGACGAGCCGGTGGTCAAGCAGTTCCTCAACGGAACGATGATCGGTCCGATCGGCATGTCGGAGGAGAAGGACGAGGCGCAGATGGCGCAGGAGCAGGCGATGGTCGACGCCGGGCACCACGCCGGTGGCGTCGACGACGTGGAAGGCATCGTGCCGCAGATGAAGGCGACTCCCAGTACCCCCGTGCGCCAGGCCGTTGGACGCAGGCAGGAGCGCGTGCGTCAGATCATGCACACGCTGCCGCACAACGCGCAGGTCGCCATTCAGGAAAGCCTCGACACCACCGATCCCGGTCAGCGTTACCCCGCCTATGCAGATCAGCAACAATGCAGCGGGCGAACCGGGGAGACCCGATAGTTGAAAGCAAACGGCCTGTCTGCCTTTGTCGTTCAAAGTTTCCGACTGCTCGAGTCGGCGTCGAAGACAGCCTGTCCGGTCGAGATGAGGACGCCGCCGCAAATCAAGACCAATGTGGCACGGTCGATCTCGAGTATCCCACGAGCCCACGCAGCGATTGGTTCGGCAATTGCAGCGATGCCTGCCATGCAGGCGATGCTGAGGCGAGTACGGTTCCCGTTCGTTGTCCACAGGTCGCTTGCGTGTTGCTCCAGCGACGTGCTGAGGTTGCGCGCAAGTACGTACCGCATCCGGGAAAGCGTGCCGTTCTGCTCGGAATTGACAGCAATTCGCCGAAACCGGGTGTCCGAGGTGAATTGATCGAGTATCGACCCCACGGCCGCAGAACTCCTGGCCGCTGGCGTAGTAGCCGCGCCGATGGCGGCTGACAGGTCTGCGGCGATATCTTTCGCCGTTGCGTCGAAGATCGAGTCGAGTAGCGCGGTACGGTCAGCAAAACTTTCATAGAAGTACCTCTCGGTGAGACCAGCATGCGAACACACCGCCGTCACTGTGAGTTGTTGCGCCGGTTGTCCTGCGAGAAGGTCCAGGCCGGCATCGAGTAGCCGCGATCTTCTTTCCGAGCGGCGCTCTTCGGCACGAACCCCGCCGTACTTCCTCGGTCCACTCATTCGAGCCTCCTTCTTCGCAACTCGTTGTCGGCTTATCTTGACGGCCCGAACTGCTTGGCGCGGAGCGTAGTTCGTCAGGATCCAACAGTGTCGTCTTGCCCGTTGAATTCTGACAGATTGTCTGTCAGAATTGGCGGCGATACCGCCACGAGCGTTCAGAATGAAGGGCGTGCCCTCAACGCTGGTATCTGTCGCCCTTGTGCTCGTGGGGTAGCTAACCGTACAGGCGGATTTCGTCCGAGTCCCATCTCGACGCCGGCCAGCTCCACGCGACTGCGCGCCTTCGCCGCGTCCGATCCGGCGCGCCACAGACGGCAGGAACCCTTTTACACCCACCGCAATTCCTGGATTCTATGGAAGGAAGCCTATCGTGATCCTGGCCAACGCTCCCGTCATGCCGATACGGGACTCCCCCGATACAGCCTTGCTCATCTACACGATCCTGATGGTGTTGATCACCGTCTCGTTCGCGCTCTGGTGGTTGTTCTCTCCACGCGAAAGACGCATCGGGCCCGCCCTGCCGTTGATCCTCGTGGGCGGGATGATCTCAGGCTTGATGGAGTCGTGGCTCGACAACCTGGTTCTCGTCGGCTATCCGCCAATACAGGGACTACCAGTCCTCGAATCCTTTGGCCGAGCCGTCCCCATATTCGTGCCCATCGGATACGGATGGTTCTGCGGCGGACTGATCTACGTCGTCGCACGACTTTTCGAGCGGTCCGTCAGCACCGGCAAGGTCTGGAAAATCTATGCGCTCGTCGTGATCGTCGACTTCATCGCAATCGGATTGTCCTCCTGGATAGGAATTTTGGAGTTCTTCGGTGACCCGCCGATGAAGATTGCGGGGTACCCGATCTGGTGGGGCGGCATTGACGCCCTCGACGTCGTGCTGGGTGGCTCTCTGGTGTTCGTACTTCTGAGATTGCTGCGAGGGGCTCACCAGCTGTGGCTGGTGCTTGTGCCCTCGATCGCATTGGGAGCGGCGGCCGGAATAGTCGGGTGGCCTATCACTATCGCGCTGAACTCCGGCTGGTCGACAGGTCCGAAATACCTCGCCGCCTTCGCGTCGATCGCCTTCAGTTTGACGTGCGTCCACTTCCTAGCGTCCACGCTGCCGGGTCTTGCGCGGCTCATGACCCAGCCTATGCGCAGCGGCACCGATCCGGCCGTGACGACCACTTCCTAACGACCGCGTATCGAACACGAATCAATCGCCCGCACAGTGCTCGTGCACACCCATCCGGGGGTGGCTTGCGGTTCAACCGCCGTTGATTGCGGCGTCCGCACTTGTTCGCAGGGCTGAGCGTTGTCTGCGGTGTTACCTTGGGTACGCCCCGACAGCGCTCAGCCCTGGTCGAAGGAAGGCTCCTGCACCGCCTGCAGTCAGCCATCCGGGGAACCTCGTTGATCCCCAGCGGTATTGGGCGAGGCCGACGTTGCAATCGGCGTTGGGTGTCGAGTACTTCCCATGAAGTCGGGTGAGTCGGGCAAGATACGCACTGAGCGTGGTCCGCTGCCAGGTGCGGTCAGTTCGGCGGTCCGTCACGACTGGGTCGATGGTCGCACCCACCTTTTCGACGAGTACGACTGCAACATGATGCAACTCGACATATTCGTTGCCCCAGGCCTAGAGCGTAACGATGGCCGCCGGGTGGATTCGCGGCCGCGTCCCGTCGGTACGTACTCGAAGCGCACCGACCGTTGACTGCGCTGCCGTCGGTCCGAGGCTCTGTGCCAGTCAAATAGCTCCACATCGCGTACCCGGAGAAGTAGGCGCTGTCCAACGCGTTCCATGGGGTATCCAATCATGGCCGAAGAACGCCGAACGGGGATCGAGCCGCTCCACGATCAAGTCGCCATCGAGTGTCTCGATGGTGTTGCGGCCGGGGCGAAAGGACGAGCGTCTGTCGGCCTCTGCCGGGGTGATGTAGCCCGTCTGTTCGTGCATGTTCACCGGAGCGCGCACAACACTTCCGCCTGCACTCTGATCTGTTTTTCTCTCGAGCAGCTCACTGCTACTGAGCACATCGGCTTCGACTGTCTTGAATTGCTTCCAGCGCTTGAGTCCTCCGTGCGCCTCGATAACCCGGTCCACAGCGTGGTCATGTATTCCTCGGATCTGTTGATGGCGTGAACGGGCGAGGCACCGTGCCCGATTCGTGGCGATATGCCTACGAAGCATTGCGATTGGTCCGATCTTTACTGGGGCAGCCCAGCCGCCCCCGGCGTTGCCGCCGCCGTCAAGGTGCGGGTGTGAGGTCGGTTGTCGACGAAGAACACCGTCGTACGGCACCTGCAACGAAAAGCACCGCGATGATGGACAGGTCGGTATCGACGCCGGAGGTGAACGCAGAACCCATTGCTGCCGAGACGCTTTCGCCGACATCACCGACCTATGAGCGGCTCTCGCTCATAGGTCGTTCGACAGCAAGTCGAGTTTCGACGCTTCCCCCCCCCCGGATCGGCGAGCTCTATGGGTAGACGATGTGCCACAGCTGGCGTCAGCACGGCACCCAGGGTAGAGGTGCCCAGCACAGATCCGAGCTGACGGGCAGCGTTGACGGCACCCGACGCCATGCCGGCCCGTGCGGGATCGACAATGACCATTGCGGCTGCGGTGCTCGGCGCGCCAGTAATCGGGACGGCGGGCAGCGGTAGGTAGCCTCACTGGTCGATCGGAACCTTGCGACCGAGACCGACGTTTCCGAACAAACAGACCTGATCGAGACGCTGCAACGCGACACCGGCATCACCATTCTTCCCGATTCCGCAATCTCTGTGGCCGTCGGCCAGGTCTGAGAGCGCGCCACAAGCTGCTCGACGGACAGCCACCCGTTCATCAAACGACGTACATGCGGTCGGTCGAGTCAAACAGCCGACAGCGTCGGTCGACGAGGGGCGCGGCGCGTGAACGGCAGTTACCGCATCGTCAAGACACCTTGACGCTGTTTCGACAGCAGTGTTCCTACCTGGCCTAGGGATCAGTCTGAGGGGCTTGTCCCGGCGTCATCGGGTGGCGCGGCATTGAGAAGTGTGACAGCTTCTCGCCCCGGGTGATGGAGCGTATATATCGTAGGATGGTCGTAGTCGAAGTCCAGTTGCATATAATCTTTCCGGTAATGCGCTGGCAGTTCGTTGTCGCCTATCAAAATTTGAACCCGACTTTGGGCAGCGTCAGCCATTGTGATTAGTCGCTGATACAGTGCCGACGAAAGATCGTCACTGTCATTTAACGAGGTTCGCGGGCTATCCAGGAGTAAGAACGCAGGATAAGAGGTGTCACGTCTCCGCAGCGCAACGTTCATGAGTGACACCCAGTAGGCGACCTGCGTTGCGGTGCGGACGCCGCCGACCGGACTAAATTTCTGGAATGCTATTCCGTTGAGCATTGGAAGATACGTCTTACGATTAATGGACGCCTGATGCACGCCGGGAATTCCAATGGCGGACGCTGTTTGGTGAAATTCGTCGTCCAGCTCATCCAAGATCTCGATTCGGCGAGAATCCAACAAATTCTGAGCTGCAGATAAGTCATCCTGGAGTGATGCGAGGCGGTCTTGTAGAGATACAGCTTTGAGCTCAAGATCGTCTGCTCGATCCCATTGGACTAGTGTCTTCTCAATTTCGCGAATAATCAAATCGGACTGTGCGCGTTTGCTGGTCGCATCGGCGAAAGCTTGCAGTTGCGGAGTGATTCGGTTGCTGGTCCGCAGCTCTATCTGCGCACTAAGGTCGGCAATCAAGCTTTCTCTGCTAGATACCACCTCGAACAGGTTGGCTATCTCGACTTCCATGCTGAAAATTTGGGTGTCGAACTCTTGTATCTGATCTTCGAGGTGGAGCAACTCGTGGTTATCTTCTGGTCTCTGGGTTCCCCCCTGAGCCTCAACGGGATCCTGCTGAAGACATAGACGACACGCGTGATCAGGAATAGGTCGACTGCGCACGTCTTGCATGCACCGAGGGCAGACGGCGAACTCGAATTTGGCCAGTCGCTCACCAGCATCTATCATACGTTTCGTACGGGCAATGTCCTGCTGGAGAAGTGCACGTTCGCGGATAAAGTCTTGTTTTTGCTGAATCAGTATTGTCAAATTGTTGCGCGCATCGGCTGTATTCCTTTCTGATTCTGCTAGCAATTCTCGTAGAGTCTTAGTCTCGTGATCCAAGGTTGGAGAAATTGACGTCTGGATCCGCGCTAGGATCTGCTCGGCGTTTTGTTTTTCCTGTAGAGCTTCATGTTGGCGAACTTCGGCTTCAATGCGGTTCTGCGTATTACTGTCTTCCAAGAACTGTCTTACAACTAGATAGTCGTGCTGAGCTTGCTCGTACTGGCCTCTCGTTCGAGCGACCTCTGACTGGAGGTCTAGAATTGTTGGATTTGTTAATCCGAAAAGCAGCTCGAACACCGCTTTGCGCTTAGGTTGATACCACGAATCGCCACTACCTGCTATTTGTTCGTTGATATTACCCTGGGAAACATACATGTATTTAAAGACATCATAAAAGCTAATTCGCGTTCCAGGGTTTGTGCTGCCTGATTGTGTGGTAGCTGCGCGCAAGTCATCGGGTAGGTCCATCGCAGCGAGCAGTAACGAGCTCAAACTGGGTTCGTCAGAACCTGTGAAATGGTCGGGGAGGTTGAACTGTTCAACGAGGTCGACAACCTTGACGACCCGGGCATCTGCATGGGTAGGCGTGATTGTACGGGTCAGCAGATAGTTATTGCTGTTGATTGAGATGTCGAGCGAAACGCTCAAGACACTCTTTGTAACAACCTCTGCTAGAAGACCATCTCCGCCAAGTCCATACTTGACAAGTTCGAAAAGAGTACTCTTACCGACACCAACGCTGCCGGCTAGGACTGTGAGTGCTCCTGAAAAGCGGTGCTCAACCGTGCCCTGTGTCGTTTGAAGCGTGATGCTGTTCAACCGGAATGACGTTGTCACTTGATCAACTTTCGATGCGGCCGGTCCATAAGCGCAGGCAAATTGCTATAGATAAGATTTTTGAGTGCAGAACCGTTTAGGCCAGCTGCGCCATCCGCCACTGCGTAGCAGCGATCGTTAATAAGCGACCAGTCGGGCAGCGACCCCATTTCCAGTGCAGTCTTTTTTCCCAACGCGGTCGGCGTCAAGGCGACACTACCTTTCCTGCCTCGCACGTATTTCAGCAGGCCCCGACCAACCAACGATCCGATGATCGGGTAGTAGCGGTCGTCCCAAGGGCCATATTTGTATCGAGTCATCGGAGCCTCGACGTCGGTTGGTGTTAGGCCGTCAGTCTCATCGATGTGGAGACGCGCGTCGGAAGGGGAAAGCTTGTCGAGAACGAGAGGTCCAAGTGCTGGGTATCGGGTTAGGAAGTCGAGCTTGGCGAGCTTGGTCAGGCCATCGATCTTTTTACTGTGTCCTTCGGTCGCGGCGACGGCGTTTACCAGCAGAAGTACTCTGATCTGATGATAGGCCAAGTCTTCACGCAACGCCTCTAGGTGCTCGACTACAGGGTCTACGGTCATTTCTTCGGGCTCCTCGCAGCGGATGTCGCGTGGGAAGCAACTGAATCGACGTCGAAACGCGGGCTGAACCACACCTGACAGCGTGAAGCTAAGTCGCAAATTCCCCCGAGCATGAGGTCGCCATCAAGCCCAGCGTCCATCATGTCGGCTGAGGGATCCTCCAAACGCCGCGAAAGAGACAACCAGAGATCTCCACCCCAGTTTCCTGTCGACACACGGGCTTGCTCAGTTTCTTCGTCAGCGATTCGGTGTAGTTTCCGCTCGATCTGTCGTTGTTCCGCGGAACTGCCGGGGACGCTTTTGCCCCTTTCTCGTCGGTAACGTACGTAATCGAGGCGAAGGCGCTCTGCCCGTTCGATGCTTGTATCAGAGCAATCGCCTACAGACATCTTGATGCCAAGTTTGGTCGTCCGCGGGCTCGGCTGAGGAGGCAGGTAAGCGACGGGATGCGAGAGAGCGATATTGACCGCAAGGACGACGTCGTCCAGGGTGACCACTCTGGTCTCCAGGGCCGAGTCCGAGGCTGAACGAGTTTCGTTTTCGGGACGGGCGATGACTGGGGACAACCCTCCGCGGAGCGACGGTCCTCGGTCGCGCATGCGTAGTCTGAAGAGTTGTAGAACCGCCTCCCACACTGCTGACGCGAGGTGGTCTGGGTGTCCCATTTTTGCGGTGATCGGTCGTGCGTACAAGGTTGGTGCGGCGTGCGCGATTAGGTCTCGTGTCGGACGCGCCTGGTCGATGACGAGGACTTTTACGAATGCGGTAACCGCATCGAGTAGGTCTTCTCCAGGGATAAGGTTTTTGGCTCGTGCGCCATCTGCCGCCTGCCAACTAGACGGGAGCCCCTTTCGATACATCATCAGCGATCGTGCCGTTTGGTCGATACAGTGACGCAGCGTCGTAGTCTCGTCTTCTGCTAGTTCCTCGCCGGAGGTTTGCAGCTTTAGTAAGTCAGGGCATCGCGCCAGGTCGGAGGGATCCCCGGTGGCGGTGGCGGCGGAGGTCACCAAGCGCACTGTCGGGGTTCGTTTAAGGTGCAGCCATCGCGCAAACAAGTGGCCGAGGCCTCCGTCTTCCACCAACGCCTTAATTGTCGGCCAGGCACCGGATGAGGGTTCTCGATGTTTTGCAGACACCAGTTGCGCACCGGTTCCGATCTGAACAACCCAATCTTCATGCAATTCGCAAATTATGCGCACAGGGCCTGACTGCGGACTCTCGAGATGTTGGTAGTAACACGATAGACCATCAACTGCCGCCATGGCTGCCTGCCAGTCATAACGATCAGCTGTTTGGGCACCGGCATCGTCGCTAGGTCTAGTAGCGAGGACTGCATCTATCGCGCTCATGGTGACGAGACCGGCAAACGCTTGCTTTGCAACATATCTCCGAACTCTGCCGATGGCGGTAGATCAGGACCACCGCCAGAAATACTTTTGTGTGCACGCTACTACCGCTGCGGGGTCCGCACTGGATTGGCCTCAACATCTGCAATTGGTGTCGATATATGAACGTGCTCGTTACCGAGGAACGCACGACCAGCCTTCTTTCGCCGCATTGGCAGCTCCTGTCTACAGCCCGATATCGGTGACGGCGTTGCCAACGAGCGGGGCGTGTTCACGCCGGTACACCTCGACGGAGTCGAGGCTGGCGTGGCCGGTCTGACGTGCGATGGCGGAGCCGTCGGCACCGTTGCGGGTGCCCTGTGTGACAAACCCAGCGCGCAGGGAATGCCCTCCGAGCTTGGCGAGAGCGGTGGGGTCGAAGCCCGCGTGGTCAGCGCGGCGGCGGATGGTCTGGTGGATCGCGGCCCCGGACAGCGCGGTTGCACTGAGATTGCCGTTCTTCGCGACGGCGCGGAGTAGTGGTGCGCGGGCGGCGGTGCGGGGTACTCCCCCGCGGCACACGTGTCCGATGAACGGCTCGGGCTTCCGGAGCAAGCGGATTACCGACGGACGGCCGCCGGCGTCGAACGCGGCCACGACCTGGACCCATCGGACGTACGCGCACGGCGGGCAGGTCTTGTGAGAGTCGGTGTACGGCAGCGCCTTGACTGCTCCCCTGCCCTCCTGGTCGGTCTTCGACTTCCGTAGCCGCACGTGCAGTCCGTCGTGTCGATGCACAGCGACGTCTCCACAGACCATCTCCGACAACTCGCTGCGGCGGAATGCGCCTGCGAAGCCGATCAGCAGGATCGCCGAATCCCGGCGCTCCAGAACTTCGTCCGCCCAACTCCGGCAACGTTCGCGGGCCGTCCCGACAAGGAGCTTGATGTCGTCGACCAGCAGCGGATCTCGTGGGGTGCGGGGGCGGTCCCCCGCCGCGGCGTATTCCCGCCGAATCCCCGACAGGGTTGCGGTGACGAGTTCGTGTGCTGACGGCGAGAGGTGGCCGGTGGTGCGGTGTTGGTGGTTGATCGCGGCGATCCAGGTGCCGAAGGTGGCGACGGCGTAGGCCCTCTCCCCTGTTTCGGTTCGGGTGTCTGCAGCGTCTACGAGGTAGGCGGCGACGGTGATGGGGTGTGCTGGAAGCGTCACGTGACCATTCGTCTCGCACCAGTTGGTGAAGCGTCTCCACGCCGCGGCGTAGGTCTTGCGGGTTCCCTCGGACCGGGAGGACTGCACGGCGGCCGCGATCCGTTTCGCGACGGCGGCAGGGATTTCCGGCTCGACCGCCATCGATGTGCCGCCCACGGTGCCCTCGACAGTGCTCACCGCAGGTGCACGGCCTGGTCGGAAGTCCATAGAAGCAGCCTAGCGCAGGTCACCGGCACGACTGCAGAGCAAAACTGTACTGAACTGGTGTTTTGTTGCACACGTTGCGGAAAATGCAATTTACATTTGTGTAAACCGATAAATGCAGGGTGACTATGGCGGGTGCGTAACCAACGAGTTCGGCCCTGGCCGTAAGAGCGCCAGTGGCAGCGGTGAGCAACCTCGTTACGGGTTCTGGGTACCGCAGAAGCGTGCTTAAGAATCACCAGGGCTTTTACTGCACAACAGTCTGACCTGCGGAGTTCTCGAACTGGGTCTGGTTGATGGAGTCAGTTGGCATATCTCGTAGGTAGTGAACGACACTCACTTAGGCTGTGGCTCTTCGCGTCGTCCAATCCGAGGGCTGAGATTCGGCTTCGCCCCGCACCTATCCCCCAGGGTCTCGAGCGTCCGGTAAGCGGTCTGGCGGTCCTGGCCGAGTACGCGTTGCTTGTCGTGATGGCGGCCCTGGTCGAGCCGGCAGATGGCACCTGGTTCGACTGCAGCGTTCTTCGCCGAGCACCGTTCGCCAGATTTGCGAGCAAGGAGGCGAACGTTTCTATCGTTCGCGCCGGGTCACCCGTTGAGCGTTCGCACTGGGCCGCCGTTAACCGTTCGTCACGGGAGACGGGTTCGGGTGGAATTCGACCTTTGGGTGTAGTGGCGGGCTGACTCGCGCCCAATCCCCGTCGGAGGAGATGCCGATTTGTGGCGTCGGTACCGTGACACTGCCAATGTTCGGGTCCGCATGCAGGTATGCGGGTGCATTTGGTTGCAATGGCGAGTCTGAGCAAGATTTGTCACTGTGACGGAAGGCTCTCGACCACCTCAAGTGGCCGGGGTGACGCAACAGGACCCGCGCTCTGTGCCGTGCCCCGTCTTTCTAGTACTTTTGGGCGATACGCGCGTACGCCATACGTAAGCCCAGACGTAAGCCCATACGGATCGCCATAGGAACGGCTGTAGACCCAACCGGTCGAAGGTCTCAGCCGGAGTTTTAAATTTCTCACGCCTGTCCTTGCTCTAGCCGCCTAACCAATCCGGTCCCAACACCAGAGACCATATGCATGCCCATACGTAAGGGTGCACTCACTGACCGGCGTAGGGCTATGGCCGGACGGTCCCCAATCTTGGGCGGCCGATTTGGGCCGAACGAGACGCGGGTGCCTCGGGTTGATCCACAAGCGCTAGTCGACTGCCTGTAGGCGGGTACGGCGGAGTTGTTCCTCGCGTGGTGACTAGCCCCGCACCCTAGGGATTCGCAACAGTCGTGTGCCAAGATCTGGGTCGATCCTCGTGCACGCCGGAATATGTGCGGCTTGCCAACGTGCGCCGCATCCCGTCACTGATGCGGGTGCGCCCGATCCAGTACTCTGGCCGTCTGCCCAAATTGCGCGCGTTCACCGGAGCCTCGCTTCCCCGTTCTGGGATGTCGTCGGACGCCCGCATTCAACGCACAGCCTTCTTCGAGGTTCGTGGTCGCGCCATCGAATGATTTGCACTTCTCGCTACCTCGGAGGGTGTTCTCCCTCCTGCCAAGTTTGGCACCCAAAAGTAGAACTTCTCCTTGAACCCATCGGGGGCAATGTATGCGCGTAACTCGCAAGTGATTCAAGTCGACTACACTTTACTTGGGGCGTGACCTGCAGGTTTCTCCACACCTTCGGTAGGTCCGCAAGTAAGCCCATACATGCGGCCATACATACGGGCCGAAGGGTGGCTTAAGCGATGGCCGTAAGAGCGGTCGTTTAAGTGCTCCGGGCAACGGGTGCCACTGCGGTCGCATGGGCGGACATGTAGAAGCACTGTGGCCGGGACGTAGCACCGTTCAGATAACTAGCCTTAAGTCCGTCCGTCTGTGCGGCGGTGCGTACGTCTGTGCATTCGGTCTGTCATCCGTACGCAAGCCACGCATGTTGTGTAACCGCTCTAGTTGCTGTCTGTAGAACTAAATCAGCGCCCGCACGATGCACCGCACAACAAGCCTTTTGCCATGCGCTAACAACGGCTTGCGCAAGAGCGGTCCGTGCGTCTAGCTGCACGACTACTGCGACGGTTGTGAAGGCAGCTTTAGAGCCAGCTGTGCAAAAGCGTCTGCACTCGGCCTTATGTCGGGTCGTTTCGAAAGCCACTTACAAAGCCAGTAGTAGGTTCTGCTGCACATCCTGTTACCCGGCCACACCGAAGCGCTGACGCAGGGCAGCGCTCAAAGCTCTACAGAAAGTTGTGCGGCCGCGCGTGTCGCAGACTGCAGGAGCGTCGCTAATCCAGTACCTTCATGCGGGTGACGACAACCGCAGCTTCACGGACAGTGCTGGTCGCTAACCAGAAGGGTGGCGTCGGCAAAAGCTCGATCGTGTCAGCCGTGGCGGGCATGGTCGCCGCAGCGGGGCGGCGCGTGCTTGTCGTCGACGCCGACCAGCAAGCCAACGTCTCCTCGTCTGACCTCGGGGTTGAAGGCGACGGCGGACGCGGCTTGAGTATGGCGTTGCAGTTCTCGCAAGCATTGACTCCTGTCCGGAATGTTCGCCCAAACCTCGATGTCGTCCCAGGTGGCCCGGCGCTCGCCGTTGTTGCGTCTGTAGCAGCAACCGCGTCGCAGACTGGAATTGATCTGCGCGGCAACCTATCGAAGACGCTGAACGACTTGGATGAAACCGAGAATTACGACTTGGTTCTAATCGACTCCGGTCCCGGCGATGCCCCCCTTCTTGAGGCCCTACTCGGGACGGCTCGATACCTTGTCGTACCCACCAAGGATGACGACGCCAGCTTGTCTGGTGTCGAACTACTCGCGATGCGATACCTACGGGCGCGGCAAGCTGGATCCAAGATTCAACTGTTGGGTGTTGTCCTTTTTGACACAAATCCCCGCGCGACGGCACGAAATCGCGAAGTCTTCGACCAAGTCAACGAACTTCTCGAAGGCAGCGGCGCTGACCCGTTCGAATCGTTTATACGATCGGATCGTGCTGCAGCAGTGGATCTTCGAACACGCCATCTCACTCCGTTAGAACTGGTCGAAGCAGCTGAGTCTGACCAGAAAAGCCGTCTGCAGAGACTGCGTCAGAAAGGTAAGTCCAGCGACCGCCTGTGGTCCCGCGATCCATCCGGGCTGGCATCGGACTACCAAGGCTTGACTCGCGAGATACTCAGCCGTGTCGCGAACGCAGAACGCAAGCAGGTTGCCGGCGGTGTCGCGTGACCACACGAAAGCGCCGGGCCGCATTTGATCCAAATGCACTCAACGATCTAGACGAACTGCTCCCACCGCTCAATCTCGTCCGAGACGCTGCAGCCGCGGGCAGCGCTACCGCAGTTAACACCGAACGCGACAACGCTGACCAAAATAGTGTTGCGACGGCCGCCCAGGAGGTCGTCGATTCGAACGGCGACCGAGCAGGACGCGCTCACGCACTCGCAGTAGTAGCGGACGACCAGCCAGAAACGTACGACGACTCCGACCGAGGCTCGGTAGCAGATGAGCCTGCAGAATTCGAGGAACACGCCCCGGCAGTCACTACGCAAACCGGGACCGACGACAAGCAGAACTCGCCGCGCCGGGCGGACGCACGACGAAAGAACGTAAGAAAAGACTCGGCGACAACCAGCGCAAACCGTGTCGCACCACCCGAGGTAGCTTTGCCCTACGAGGTCTACGGCGCTTTGCGGTCACTCACGCTGGAGGAGCGGACTGCGAATGCAGTAACGGCACGTACATACGGTCAAGTCGTACTCGACGCGGTCGAAGAGCACGCGGACGATCTGAAGACACATTGGGCGGGTGCAGTCACGAGCGCAAGTACGGGTTTGTTCAAAAGGGCGGACGGAAGGCCCACACGTAGGCGACACAATGCACCCCTGTCTCGTGTTCCGCTCGCTGGAGTCATTAACTCTGACGCGGCGCTTCTCGATCAGCTAGCTAGTGACTGGGGCGCGGGCAGTCGAAGCGCCCTAGTCGAACAAGCTCTGCGTCTGTACCTACGGGTCACCTGACTCCTGGCGTTGAATAGGTGCGCTCCGCTTTCGTCAAGCCGTGGAGCTTCCGCGTTGATGAAAACGTATAGCCCAGGGCCGATCTCCCGCTCACGTACGCCATTCCGCCTCCCAAGCGCAGTCCGACGTAGCTGCAGCAGACACAGTCCACCTTTCGAAGGAGTCTCAACGGACATGCGCACCGATCAGAGCCGTACAATCGGTTCGCCACCTGTGTTTGCAGTTCATCCGCAGGTGTTGTTCGCCGCGTTGATGACCGGTATCGCCTTGACCGTTGGCATCGCAGCATCATCATTTTGGCTGTCTTTCGCCGCGCTCCGAGAGCTGGCGATTATGGCCGGGACCGACCCAGGACGAGCGTGGGTCTTGCCCGTCGTTCTTGACGGGGCGATTGTCGCCACGACGGTCATAGCGCTGGCTTTATCGCATCACACAGACGCTAGAACAGTCCGTGGTCGCACCTTTGTGCTGGGGATGCTGGCAGTCGCGGCTGGGGCTTCGATCCTTGGCAACGCTTATCACGCAACGTCGACCCCCAATACGGTTCCGCCTGTAGTTGCAGCCGCAATCGCGACTGTTGCGCCGATCTTCCTGCTGGGCATGACCGAGGTACTTGCCGTCATCCTGCGTGCGCCACGAAGGCGTGAGGAGGTCCTGGCGGAGTCGCAACCTCAGCAGCTGCACCCCTATCTGGACCGGTTAAACGCTGAAGCTTCGTCGCCCATGACGCATTCGAGCGGAGGGCTCGATCCCGCTATCTGGAAGACGGTGCTTGTCTACCTTCAACACCCAGAATGGTCTTACAGCGATGTCGCAAACGAGCTCGGTGTCGATACGGGGACGGTGGGCACACGCCTCGCCGAATGGTTTGACCTGCAGATGATCACAGCCAAACACGTCGGGACCAATCAAAACGCCCAGCACACTACGACAAGAAGCTCGCTGGAGAAACCTGACGTGATACCAGCCTTGGCGTGAGCAACGCCTTCCTCGTGGAACGAAAGTCGTCAACCGGGTAGCTGCGGATTTACGGCCAGGGTTTCCTACGATGCGCGAGTCTCGCGCAGCATTCTTCACAACATGCGCGGCATCGTGGTCGCCTGGCCTCGATCGCCAATTGTCCAACAAGCTGTTGGGTGACTGACGTCGGGGCCACGTGGTCGCGCGAGATCTGACCGCCGCCGGTCGCGGCCGAGAACTCATCGATGTCAGCCGGTGACAATTGCTTCTAGTCCCGTCTGCCATAGTGCGTACAATATGCTGTACGTACAGGTAAGGACGATCCATGAAGACCATGACCTACTCGGAGTCGCGGGCAAGGTATGCGGAGACCTTGAATGCTGTCACTGATGACCGTGAAGAAGTAGTTATTACGCGGGCCGGCCACGAACCTGTGGTCATGGTCGCGCTCGATGACTACGAATCACTGAAGGAGACGGCCTACTTACTCAGAAGCCCCGAAAACGCCCGTCGATTGCTAACTTCGATTGATCGACTCGAGCACGGTAGCGGGAGCGCGCGTGAGTTGCTCGAATGAAGCTTGTGTGGGACGAGAACGCGTGGGAGGACTACCTCTGGTGGCAGACCCAAGATCGCAAGGTCCTGAAGCGGATCAACACGTTGATCAAGGACATCGACCGTAACGGCAACGAGGGGATCGGTAAGCCCGAGCCGCTCAAGCACGGCTTCCGGGGCTACTGGTCACGTCGGATCACGGACGAACACCGACTCGTTTACAAGATCGACGAGAACGAGATCAGACTCGCGGCCTGCCGGTACCGCTACGGCAACTGATCGTGCCGCCGACCGATGGGTCTGGCTAAGCACCCGCACGAAGCACGGTCCGCTCCCAACATCAATTGTGGCGCAATCAGCTAGTTGGTTCTCAAACACGGCGCGCATCCAGTCACCGCGCTCATCCGTCACAGTGTGTTCTAACTAGCGTCAGTCCGCGGTGACGACTTGAACACATTGTGCCGCAGTAGCTTTGGGTTCGAGGTCGAACTCGGACTCCCACCCGTCTGTCGATGGACCGCGTTGCGTTGCCGCATAACGAAGTTCGCTCAAACCCGGTCATGAACTACGGCTACTGAAATTGAACCGTGGGTCTGTGAATACCCAGTCATCCTCCCAATCGTAGTCATTAATGCGATGCTGGCGGATGTCTTGAGCTGCGGTCTTGAAGCGATAGTCGTGGCTTGGAATCGCAGCCAGGTCATATAGTGCCCCAAGGAACGCCACTTCATCACCCTTGCCAGCCCAGAAAAAGTCCCGGTTCAGCGTTAGAAGGTCTATCAACAATTGGCGTGTGACACCGGTCAGTCGGGGTTGCGCTCCGTTGTCGGTGAGGACGCGCTTGATGGCGATGTCGTGGGTCGCGAAGTACGCCTTGGCACGATCGAAGGACGCCGAGGCTGTCTCTTTGCGTTCATCGCCGAGGATCTCCGAGTACGCCAGCCGGCTGTGATCGTCGACGGCGTGATGGACGAACGAGTACCCGCGGCCGTGTCTCTTGTAATGTCGGTTCCCGATCGTACGTCCGAGCTTGCGGTGCCCACCGCCGGCGGGGATCCGCCCGAGTTTCTTGATGTCGATGTGGATCAGATCTCCGCGAGGCTCGTAGCCGGGCCGCGGGTCGGCGGACTGCGAGTCCGGTGTTCTGGTCGAGGTGGCGCAGAAGCGGCATCTTGTAGCGGCGTAGAACGGCTCCGACGGTGCTGTGTACGAGGTGTAGGTGGTAGGCGATGCGATGAGGTCCCCAGCGGCGCAGGAAGCGCAGGTTGATGATTCGCCGTTCGGTGCGAGTCGGTGTTCTGCCGGGGCTGCGGTGTGGTTTGCTCGAGCGGTCGACCATCGCCGATGGGCCGCCAGCGCGGTAGCGGTCCGCCCATTTCTTTGCTGTAGTCGGTGAAACCTGGAACCGCTCGGCGGATCGACCATCCGCTATCGACGATCGATGTTGCGAGCTTCAATCTCCCCTTCGGAGTGAGCAAGGCATTAGCGTGGGACACGAGGACCTCCCGGTTGTCGGTGCAGTTGTGGTAACCACACCGATACCGGAGGTCCTCACCTATCTGTCGCTGACACGCCGTCCACAACGTCCCTGGTCATTACAGCTAGCTCAACTGCACCCGTTGGGCCGTATGGGTGAAATCGCCGAGGTCGTTCAGGCAGTGTTGTTTCTTGAGAAGGCCGCTTTCGTCACCGGCGAGACCGTTCACGTGGACGGTGGACAACACGCTGGCCGCTGGTAAGACCACCTCTCCACAACCTTGAGAACGGACGACTAATGCCATACGTGCGAATCGAAGTCACCCGCGAAGGAACCTCGCCGGGGGCCTCGACCACCACGCGGGAGCAAAAGGCGGCTCTCATCAAAGGGGTCAGCGAACTCCTCCTCGACGTTCTCAGCAAACCGCTCGACGCAACCACCGTGGTCATCGCCGAGGTCGGCATGGACGACTGGGGCATAGGCGGACTGCAAGTCCTCGATTACCGCCAGTCCTTGAATGCAACGACTGAGGCGAACTGAGGAAGCAGGGGCGGCCGGAGTCGGCCCTTATTCGGCCTCGTAGTCCGACTCCAATCCGGCCGACTCGATGACCGACAGGAAGCCGGGAAGCGCACTCTCGAGCTCGGCGCGATGGAGGTTGTAGAAGTGGAACTTTCCGTTCTTGCGGGCTTCGATCAGCCCAGCGTTGCGCAACGCCCGAAGATGGTAGGACACAGTGGATTTCGAAACCGGCAGAATTTCGTCGAAGGCTACGCACGACACCTCGCCCGAGGCCAGGTAGCGGACGATCTCTACGCGGGTCGGGTCGGCGAGGGCCTTGAACAAATCGGCGAGCTCGGACGAATCCACAACCTCAGCATAGGTCAAGAACTGACCGTGCCGCGCCCGGGTGTCCTCGATCGGTCGGCACCTGTCGCGCCCGGCTCGTCCGTTCCGATGCTTGCCCCGCGAGGCGCCGACCAGCACTCTGTCGCCGTGTGCGTTTTACGAAACAATTGTTAACACGGCAGGATTCGCAACGTTTAGACATTCGTGCAAACGTAGAAACATCACACGGAGGTACGGACGAAGGAGAACCATGACGACGATCGATCTGGGAGTGGTCTCGGACGTGACCACAGTACGAGGCGCCTGTCCCCACGACTGCCCCGACACCTGCGCCATGTTGGTCACGGTGGAGAACGGCGTCGCAACCAAGGTCAAAGGCGACCCCGACCACCCCTACACGCGCGGCGGCCTGTGCACCAAGGTCAACGACTTCGAAAAGCACGCCTACGACCCATCGCGCGTGCTGTACCCGATGCGCCGCACAGGACCGAAAGGATCCGGCGAGTTCGCGCGGATCTCCTGGGACGACGCCATTACGGAGATCTGCGCGAAGTTCACCGCCGTCCGAGACGAATTCGGCGGCGAGGCAATCATGCCGCACGGATATCTCGGGAATATGGGAATCCTCAACGGCTTGAACGTCATGGACCCGTTCATGCACAAACTCGGCGCTACTGTCACCGAGAGATCGTTCTGCACGTCCTGCCGAAGCGCCGCCTACGTGATGACCCAGGGGCCGGCTTTCGTCGATCCCGAGAATTTGCGGCACTCGAAGTACATCATCTTGTGGGGCCACAACATGATCAGCTCCAATCTGCACCTGTGGCCCTTCGTTCAAGAGGCGCAACGCAACGGTGCCAAGGTCGTCGTTATTGATCCCTACATGAGCAAGACTGCGGCGCGCGCCGATTGGCACCTGAGGATCAACCCGGGTACAGACGGAGCGCTGGCTTTGGCGATGATGAACGTGATCATCCAGGAACGACTCACCGACGACGACTACATCGCGGACCACACACTGGGATTCGACGACCTTGCCGTACGCGCGGCCGAGTATTCGCCGGAGCGAGTCGCGGACATCACGGGTATCACAGCGGACGACATTCGGCAACTTGCACGCGAGTACGCCGCGACTCAACCGGCCGCCATCAGAGTCGGTGTCGCGGTCGAGAACCATCCACAGGGTGGACAGGCATTCCGGGCCATCTTCAGCTTGCCCGCAATCACCGGTGCCTACCGGCACGTCGGGGGCGGCGTTCTCGAACTCACTTTGTGGGCGTTTCCCGTGCAATGGGAGACACTCTCGCAAACCGACTGGATCAAACCGGGCACTCGGGTGATCAACGGGCTCGACCTGGGTAAGGCTCTGACCGGCGAGCTGGAACTGGACCCACCGGTGAAGGCGCTCATGGTGGTGAACGGCAATCCAGTGATCACCTCGCCCGAACAGAACAAGATCATCACGGGCATGAAACGCGAAGACTTGTTCACCGTCGTGAGCGAGCTGTACATGACCGACACCGCGATGTTGGCGGACATCGTCCTCCCCGCAACGACGTCTCTCGAACACTTCGATCTGATGTGGTCGTGGGGCCAGCTCTACATCACGGTCAACAACAAATCCATCGAACCACTGGGCGAGGCAGTACCCAACATCGACCTGTTCCGTCGCCTGGCGGCGGCCATGGGATACGACGACAAATGGTTCTCACTCACCGACGACGAGATACTCGCTCTGAGCTTGGACTGGGACGCTCCGCAGATGGCCGGCATCACTCTCGAACGCTTGAAACGAGAAGGTTGGTCAAAGCTCACGCTCCCCGACAACGGCGAATATGCACCCCACGCGGAGGGCGGATTCCCGAACGACACAGGGAAGGTCGAACTCAGTTCCGCAACCGCCGCGGCAGGAAACTTCATCCTGCCGGTCTTCCGAGAGGGCTACACCGAGTTCCAGACGAACGATGCTCTCGACCCGCTCCCGTCGTACGTCGTGGAAATACCCGATGCGAACTATCCGCTTCGGATGGTCACACCACGCGCGCACTCGTTCATCAACTCGCAGTACTCGAACATGCCGAAGCAGCTGAAGATGGCCAAGGACCAGCACGCAGTCATTCACAGCGAGGACGCCGCCGATCGAAACATCACCGACGGCCAAAAGGTGCGCGTCTTCAATGACGCAGGTTCGTTCGAAGCCATTGCGCGCGTGAGCAAAGACGTCGTGCCGATGACGATCGTGGCGCCCTACGGCTACTGGAACTCGCTGACCGCCGGCGGTTCCACGGTCAACGCGCTCTCACCCGGTGAACGCACCGACATCGGCGGGGGCGCCCTCTACTCCCACTCGAGCGTCGAAGTCGAACCCGCAGTCGGCTGATCGGCGATCGACCAGCTCACCCATTTTTCGCCGCCCGACTCTCGGGTGGCGGTACATACCGGCCCCGGGATTTTCCCGAGCCGTACCAAGGAGATGTAAAGTGACCGAAACAACATCCGCAGCAGTCGATTTCGCCCGATCCACCACGGACGCCACCACCTGGGAGCCGTTCATGGTGGGCGACAAGGCTGTCGGCGAGGTCCACTGGGTTCGTACTACCGCTGCAGACGAGGGCAAAACTCTGTTCATCGGCCTGTGGCGCTCCGATGAGCAGACATTCCCGTACCCCTTCAACCAGGACGAGACTATCCATGTCCTGGAAGGTGAACTGCTGGTCGAGTACCCGTCCGGCGAAAAGGTCACGTTCGTCGCCGGGGACATCGCGTCCTTCACCAAGGGGACGACCACCACTTGGACCGTGGTGAAGCCGTTCAAGAAGCTCTTCGTCATCAGCGACTGATCGAGGACTGGGCTCGCAAGTGGCCGGCCCCACCGGCCACCACGCGGGCCCACGGGCGTTGTCCCGCGATCCTATTGCTCACAGGAAGGCAGACCGATGGAAATGACGTCCCGAAGTAGCGGTGAACACGCGGCTCATGACCACGACTGGATCTACGTCGGCCGCCATCCTATCCGGCTTGAAGACGCCAACGACTGGGTGACCAGCCCGCAGTGCGGCGCGAGCGTGCTCTTCTCCGGAACCGTGAGAGCGGACGGCGCTCACGCGAACCCCACGACAGCGATCGACTACGAAGCGTTCGGCCGAGAGGCAATCGCGAAGATGTCCGCGATCGCGGAACATGCTCGACGCGAGTGGCCTTCGATTGGCAAACTCGTTCTATGGCACCGGGTAGGACAGGTGTTGGTCGAGGAGTCCAGTGTGGTGGTGGCCGTGTCGGCACCTCATCGACCCGCCGCGTTCGACGTCGCCCGCTTCTGCATCGACGTACTCAAGCTCACCGTCCCCATCTGGAAGACCGAACAACGCTCCGGTGAACCCGACGCAATACCTACCGGCACGCCGGTCGCCTCGGTCGCTGATGCAGCTCAAGCATGGGTGGAGGTGCACCGCCGTGAACTCGTTCCCTCTCACACGTACTGACGACACCCGCGGCCGGCCGCTCGGCGACCTGCGCATCTCACTCACCGACAGGTGCAACTTCCGGTGCACCTACTGCATGCCACGTGAGACCTTCGGCGTCGACCACCAGTACATCGAGAACTCCGCACTGCTGACGATTCCCGAAATAGTAAGAGTCGCCACTGTATTTCACCGGCTCGGCGTCCGGAAGATCCGTCTCACCGGCGGAGAGCCTCTGTTGCGAGCGGGAATCGAGGACCTCATAGAGCAGCTGTCGCGGCTACCGGACCTCGACATCGCACTGACCACGAACGGATCCCTTCTCGCACGAAAGGCGGCAAGACTGGCCGCCGCCGGTCTCAACCGAGTCACCGTCAGCATGGACTCCCTGGACGAGGCCCTGTTCAAGACCGTCACAGACAGCCGGACCACACCGTCGAAAGTTCTGTCCGCCATCGATACAGCAGCGGCGGCCGGACTCGGACCGGTCAAGATCAACATGGTGGTGAAAGCAGGAACCACCGACCGGCAGATTCTGCCGATGGCCGAGCACTTCAGGCACACCGGACACGTGCTGCGGTTCATCGAGTTCATGGATGTCGGAGAAAGCAACGGATGGGCCGGCTCCGACGTGATCTCAGCAGCAGACATCGTTGCACGAATCAACGCTGTCCATCCTCTAGAACCTCTCGAGGCGAGCTACCTCGGCGAGGTCGCAACGCGATTCCGATACCGAGACGGTGCCGGGGAGATCGGAGTCATCGGCTCCATGAGCGCACCATTCTGCCAATCATGTACTCGCGCAAGACTCTCGGCACACGGGCGCCTGCACACCTGCCTGTTCGCCTCGAAGGGAACGGACATCCGCGCAGCGCTGCGCGACGGGTCGACCGACGCAAACATCGAAGCCCTGGTCGGAGGCCGCTGGGCAACGCGCACCGACAACTACTCGCAAGACCGCAGCACCGGCGCTGTGGTCACCGACAAAATAGAAATGTCATACATCGGCGGATGAGACCCCGGATCAAGGACGGTTCACGTGCCACAACTCCTCATGTTCTCCACCGCCAGACAGGCCGCCGGAAGAAGTGAGGACAACGTCCGGGGAACCACCCTGGACGTGTTCCTGGCCAACGCAATCGAACGCTACGGCGACACCTTTGCGGCGGTCGTCGACTGCTCCAGAGTGTGGGTCAACGGTGAAGCTCCGACCGGGCCCGGCATGACACTCACCGAGCACGACGAAATCGCGATAATTCCACCCATCAGCGGCGGTTAGACCCGTACACACATCGATCGACCCGACTCGAAGGCACACGATGACCTACGTAATAGCCGAACCCTGCATCGACATCATGGACAAATCGTGCATGGTCGAATGCCCCGTGGACTGCATCTACGAGGGCGGCCGGATGCTGTACATCAATCCGGACGAATGCGTCGACTGCGGGGCCTGTGAACCCGCCTGCCCCGTCGAAGCCATCACCTACGAGGACGACGTCCCGGAGCAATGGGATGCGTACTCGGGCATCAATGCTCACTTCTTCCAGCTCACCGAGTGTTCCGGCGGCGCCGCCATCACCGGTCCGCGGAACGTCGACCCGCCCGCGGTCACCCTGGTGACGAAAAGTGTCGACGACACTGCCAGTAATACGAACTCGGGCCGACATGCGTGACCGCCCGCTTCGAGTCGCGATCGTCGGCGCCGGCCCGGCCGGCATCTACTCGGCCGATGCGTTGATCAAATCGGAGCATGCTCGAACAGGACCCGGAGTCTCGATCGACATACTCGAACGGCTTCCGGCTCCGTACGGACTCATCAGGTACGGGGTTGCACCAGACCACCCTCGGATCAAGGGTATCGTCACGGCGCTATACAAGGTCCTGGACAAACCGCAGGTCAGACTACTAGGAAACGTGGACTACGGGACCGACCTGACCCTGTCCGACCTTCGATCGCTCTACGACGCCGTCATCTTCGCCACGGGGGCAACCGCCGACCGGGGACTCGGAATACCCGGCATCGATCTCGACGGGTCCTACGGGGCAGCCGATTTCGTGTCCTGGTATGACGGTCATCCAGACGTCCCGCGAACCTGGCCGCTCACGGCGACCAAAGCGGCGGTGCTCGGCGTTGGCAACGTCGCGCTCGACGTAGCCCGCTTACTGGTCAAGACCTGTGAAGAGTTGCTGCCGACCGACATTGCCTCCAACGTGTACGACGGTCTGTCCACCAATCGTGCACGGGAGGTGCACGTATTCGGCCGACGGGGCCCTGCGCAGGCCAAGTTCACCCCGCTCGAATTGCGTGAACTCGACCATTCACCGACAATCGAGGTCATCGTCGCCCCAGAGGACATCGAGTACGACGCCGGATCGGAAGCCTTGCGGCGCGAATCGAAGCAAGTCGACATGGTGTCGAACACCCTGCAGGACTGGGCGATACGTGATGTGGGCACCCGGCCCCACAAGTTGTTCCTGCACTTCTTCGAGTCGCCCGTCGAGATCTTGGGTGACGACGGGTCGGTCGTCGGGTTGCGCACCGAACGAACGCGTCTGGACGGGACCGGGAACGTCGCCGGTACCGGAGTGCACACAGACTGGGACGTACAGGCCGTGTATCGAGCCGTCGGATACCGTTCGCACAGCCTGTCGGAGGTTCCGTTCGACACCGACAGCGGAACCGTCCCCAACGACGGTGGCCGCGTACGAGCCGACGACGATTCCGTGCTGCCGGGCGTCTACGTGACCGGGTGGGTCAAACGAGGCCCGGTCGGATTGATCGGGCACACCAAAGGCGACGCCAACGAGACCGTCGCGCACCTCCTGACCGACGTCGACGCCATCTGGGATCCTGCGTATCCCGGCGAGGACGCGCCCACCGACCTCCTCCGGAGCCGCGGTGTCGCTTTTACCACCTTCGACGGCTGGAACAGGCTCGACGCCCACGAACGAGAACTCGGTCGTCCTCAAGGCCGTGAGCGCGTGAAGGTCGTCGAGCGCATCGAGATGCTCGACGTCTCCCTAGCCGCTCAATCCGTCACTCGGTGACCGCGGCTCCGGGGTCCGCTCCGACAGTCCCCAGCAGGGCAATCGGTGCCGTCACGATCGCGGAACACTGCCACCGCGTGGACAACCTACTCGCACCGCTGCGGTCGACACACCGTGTGCCGATTCGAGACGCCCTCGGGGCAGTCCTGGCCGCGGATGTGCAGGCGATCAACGAACTGCCGGCGTTCGCAAATTCGGCGGTCGATGGATTCGCTGTCAGGGCTCGTGACGTCGAAGCGGCCTCGCGAGGCACACCTGTCACCCTGACCGTCGCAACCTACCTACCGGCGGGCGTGACCGATGCCAGGAGCCTCGCACCGGGAACAGCAGCACAGATCATGACCGGTGCGCCCATACCGAACGGGGCCGACACCGTGATTGCGGTCGAGGACACCACAGGATTCGTCCGTGACCGCGCATACCCGCTGGTTTCCGTATTCGTCTCGATGGCGCTGGGCGCCAACATTCGAGCACGTGGCGAAGACATAGGACGGCACGCGTGTGTGGCGCGAGCCGGCACAGAGGTCACCCCTGCCCTCATCGGTGCGCTCGGTGCCCTCGGGCTGGCGTCGATCGAGGTGTTTCGGCGCCTCACCGTCGCTATCCTCACAACCGGGGCGGAACTCGTCGCGCCGGGCACACCGCTCGGATTCGGTCGGATCCACGAGTCGAACAGCGCCATGCTCGAAGCTCTTGTCCGAGGGACGGGCGCCGAGGTGGTGTCGGTCCAGACGGTCGGCGACGACACCGCATCGTTTCGACGCGACCTCATCGACGCCGCGAATGGTTGTGACGTGGTGATCACCAGCGGCGGGGTGAGCGCTGGAACGCACGAGGTCGTCAGGGAAGCGACCACGGGTGAGGGGGTAACCTTCGGTCCGGTGCTCGTCAGGCCAGGAAAGCCCCAGGGCCTCGGGACGTTTCACGGTACTCCGCTCATCGCGCTGCCCGGTAACCCAGTGAGCTCCTTCGTTTCGTTCGAGGTGTTCGTGCGATCGGGCCTGCGAGTCGCGATGGGTCACCGAACTGCTGGACGAGTGGTGCGAACGGTGACGGTGACCGAGGCAATACCCGGCCGTGGCTCGGTTCGCCAGTTCTTGCTGGGATTGACGTCGGATGGTTCGGTCACACCTCTCGACGCGCACGCACCGATTGCCGCGCTGGCGGCCTCGAACTGTCTGATCGACGTGAACTCCGACTCAGGCATAGAACGCGGAGCGGCCGTGCACACATGGTCGCTGGAATAGGACCCTCGCGGACTTCACTCTGGCCAAGCCGAGTCCTTGATGACCTCCACGAAGTCGGTACGGGTGAATCCTGGTGAGAAATGCTCCAGCACATCGGAATTGACGTTCCCGAAGGTCGTGCCCGGTCGACGCTCGTTCCCTGCGGTGAATGCGTGCAGAATCTGCCGTTTGAAGTCCGGCCGCGGGTGAGCCGCAGTCACCTCGTCGATTTGCCACCGAGCCAGGAGTGCGTAGCCGATCCCGAGCACGTCCATTTCGACGCCGGCGGTCACCAGTTCAACTTCGGGTTCCAGGAATTCCGGAATTCCGGAATGCCGGGTGTCGTGTGAAGCGCGACCGCGAGCCACACCGTTCGGATCGAGCTCGGAGTCACTCCGCGCGCGGCGAGGAACTGAGCAGCTTGCACTGCGCCGTCGATCTCGAAGCGTCGATGTTCGGTGGCGTATGCGTCGGTAAGCCCAAGATCGTGGAACATGGCTCCGACGTATAGGAGTTCGGGGTCAGGCTTGAGGTTCCTGCGCTCGGCCGCTCGGTGCGGCGATGAACATTGCATCGCACGCCGAACGGATCAGCCCAGCGAGTAGTAGCCCCGTCGTCGGCGGCGTGTCCGCGAGCACGGAATGAAGATCGCCCCGTCCACCTACTACGCCGTCAAGAAACGCGGCACCATCACAGCGGCCGCCCTCGACCGCGCTGCTCGGTTTCGCGTTCTTCGTGCTCATGGCAGTTTCTACTTCGCGAACTCGTGGACGCCGAAAACTCCTCGTCGACAGCGGTTTCACGGCTGCCGACGGCGTGCAGGCGGGGGTGCTGTTCAGTGGGGCAGGATCGTCGGCGCGTTGATCTTCGGACCGGTCGCCATGCGGCTCGGGGTGCGCCGCTCGCTGACCGTCCTGTTCGCACTAGCCGGTGTCGCGTTCGCGGTGCACGCGCTGTCGGTGGATGCTTTGACCTCGGCCTACATTGCCGCTGCCCTGCTCGGCATGCTGACCAGCGCCGTCATGGCGGAAATGTTCACCATCGGGCCGATGTACTACGAGCCGGTTAGCGCCACGGCCGTCGGACTCATCATCGGAATCGGTCGGATCGGTGCGATAATGTCGCCGATCCTCGCGGGCCGCCTACTCGACGCCGACTGGGCGCTGGGAACGCTGTACTACTTGTTCGCGCTCCCGCTGCTCGCGGGCGGGGAGGGCTTCTACAACGGGTGGATATAACTCGGTGCCCAACAGCTGTGAAGACCCCGACATCGGACCGAATTTTCGGCTCCCGCCGGGCTCCATCTGGCGTAGCACAGGACTGTCGGCAACTCAGCGTTCGCTGAGCCGACTTAGTTCAGGTGGGCGTTATGCTGGTTTGTCAGATACGCAGTGGACGTACGGCTTGCCGCTCACCTTGCGTGCCGCCGCTGACGCCCGTCGTTGCTGTTGCTCTTTGTTCGCCGTGGTAGGACGCCAGTTCGGTCCATCGTTCACGTTCGAGCCCGGCAGCGGGCGCAAGCGCGTACCGTCCCGCGGCAATGAGTTGGTCCATCGACGATTCGGTCGCGCCTGCGATGTCAACGATCGGTACCTGGAAGGATCGGTACGGGCCGAGCGGGGGAGTAGCAGTGTCGGTGCGGGCGGGTCGTTTGAGGATCGGCCCAGCGACGGTGTCTGATCAAGGACATACCCCGTCGCCGTCAACTTAGAGTCGTGTTCCCTGGCAGCGATTTTTGAGAAGAGGCGTGGGATCGCCACAACCCGGTACACCGGATCGTCCGCGGCGAAGATGCATCCGGAAACACCGACAACCATGGTGATGGAGGGCGGCGGGTCGAGCGACCGCCTCACAGGGTGAGCAACACCTTGGTGGCGCGGCGTTCGTCCATTGCTTTGTACCCGTCCGCGGCCTGCTCCAACGGCAGAATCAAGTCGAAAACCTTGCCGGGGTCGATGGTTCGATTCCAGATCAATCGAATCAACTCCGGAAGGAACCGACGGACCGGCGCCGGACCACCGTGAAGATGCACACTAGAGAAGAAGAGCTGCAGTCCTTCCAGCTCGACGCCATGCGACACACCGACGTAGCCAACGAATCCGCCTGCCCGCGTCGAGTCGATCGCCTGCCACATGGACTCCTGAGTTCCGACAGCTTCGACGGTGCCGTGTGCCCCGTACCCTCCTGTCAGTTCCTTGACCTTTGCGGCGCCATCTTTGCCGCGCTCTTCGATGATGTCCGTGGCTCCGAACTCCCTGGCAAGCTTCTGTCGATCTGCGTGACGACTGAAAGCGATAATCCGCTCTGCCCCCAGTTGTTTCGCTGCAAGAATCGCCGACAACCCGACTGCTCCGTCGCCGACCACTGCAATAGTCTTACCCGGGCCTGCTTCCGCGGCGACGGCTGCATACCAGCCGGTACCCAGGACGTCCGAAGCTGCCAACAGTGATGGAACGAGGTCCGCGGGAGGGTGGGACGGGGTAGCAACCAAAGTCCCGTCGGCCAGCGGGATCCGTGCGTATTCTGCCTGCGTGCCTATTGCGCCCATCATGACGTTGTGAATGCAGCGAGATTGGTATCCAGACAAACAAATTTCACACGTGTTGTCCGAGGCGACGAATGACCCAACGACGTAGTCACCCACCTTGATATCCTTCACATCGGTGCCGATCTTCTCGACGACGCCGACGTATTCGTGGCCCATCGGCTGAGGTGTGACGTACAGCGGCTCCGAGCCGCGGTAGGGCCACAGATCCGAACCACAGATGCAGGTCGCGGTAACGCGGATAACGGCATCGGTAGGCTCGGCAATCGTCGGCTTGTCACGCTCCTCGACGCGGATGTCGCCAGGGGCGTACATCGTGACACTTCGCATAACTACTCCTTGGTCGGTGCGCACCTTGACGATGCGGCACTCGTGGGGTTGAGACGGCTGCCCGATATGGATTCGAATCCATCAAACCCGTTCTGGGGAACGAGCGGGAGGCACTGATAGGGCACCCCAAACCTGCGTCGCGCACAATAGAGCTCTGGAGCCGCGGGGCGTGGGCACAGCACACCTACGTTGCTCTTGCTCAAGGACGGCAACCTCTCGTCGATCGCGCGGGTTTATGTCTCAGTGACGTGTGTGGTCCCGGGACATGTGTGACACAACGTCACCGGGACATGGTTAACGCTCTCGAGGGCGGTGAGCGTTGAAGTTTCGGATCGGTTTGGTAGTAGTCCGGGCGTGGAGTGAGAGTTCGGCGGTGCCGTCGAGGACCCGTAAGCGGTGATCTTCGACGACCACGGTGACGATGGTTCCTGCATGTGTGCGTCCGACGCGAAGTCGCTGCCCGGCGACCATGACGACACCGTCCGTGGGGACGCGCCCGACGCGAAGTCGCTGCCCGGCGACCATGACGACACCGTCCGTGGGGACGCGCCGGTGAACGCGTTGGGGGCCTGACGGCGGTGGTGTTGGCAGCTGTGTAGTTGCCCGGCGCACACGGGTGAATCGGCCGTTGTCTTTGCGATTCAATGGATTCGGCCGGGTCTTGATCTTATAGTTGCCGGCAATTGCGTGGATCAGACCCACCCTCGATTCTGAGCGTGACGCGGGTTCCGGCCGTGTCCGGGCCGAGTGCAAGATGATGACCGAGCAGTGTGACCAGTCCGTCGCGGGTGGCGGTTCGGTCGACCTCGATCGCTTCTACGGCGCGCCCTTCGAGGGGTTCGGGTCGGCTGCGGGCAGGGCCGGTGCCGGCTGTCCGGTCCGTGCGCCTCGCATCGTCAACCGGTCGAGGTCCGCGGTCGTCAACCGGGACACTGCGGTGGTGACGACCTCGCCATCGACGACCGCGTGGACGGTGGTGAGGTCGGTCCACAGGGTCACCGTGCGTCCTGCGAAACGCTTCCCGATCCACACTTGCTGTGCACCGACCAGGTCGACGACCCCCGACGGCGGTATGCGCAGATCGATCTCGTGACCCTCACTTGGCGGTCTGTAACCTGAATCCTGTTCGGCAGCAGTCGATTTCTCAGCCGCCGGGAACGTGGTGGCAGGGGCGGCTGGTGCCGCGTCCTCTCGGGTGCGGAACAGCGTCACCGGTGTGGCCATGTCCAGAGATTGATGGGGGCGCTGGGTGTTGTAGCTGTGCACCCATTCGTCGAGGGCGAGCTGGGCTGCCTCGATGGTGGCGAAGTGCCCTACTTCCTCGAGCAGTTCGCGTCGTAGCGTTCGGTGGAATCGTTCGATCTTGCCGGTGATCGTCGTTGATCGTCGTTTCGTCAGGCGCGCGCTGATACCGTGCTCGCGGCAGGTGCGTTCGAAGAGCACCTCGACGGGCAGCGGGCGGGTGAATTTGCCGGTGAACTGTTTGCCGTTGTCGGTGAGGACTTCGAAGGGAACGCCCCATCTGCATCGCGGCGACGAACGCTGCGCAGACGGCTACACCGGGAGGTTTGTCGAGCACTGCGGCGGCGACGATGAATCGGGAAGTGGTCGTCGATCCCGGTGAGGATCTTGCATTCGCGGCCGCCGACCAGGAAGATCCCGCCTACCAAATCGAGTTGCCACAGGTGCATCGGCGCTTCGCGTTCCCACCGCTTGTAGGTCCGTTTGTGCTGCTGCTCTTGAGGATTGATCAGTCCGTTTCGGGCGAGGGCTCGGTGGACGGTTGCGCGGGACGGGGCGCTGTCGCCGAGCTCGGTGCGGCGTGCTCCCCACCGGCGGTGTTGCCGGCGCATCTCACAGATGGACGCTTGGATCGCGGGCGTGATGCGGTTCGGTTTCGAATGGCATCGTCGTGAGATGTCGACTAGGCCGCCCGAGCTCTCGTACCGTGTGCGCCACGCTGCAAGGGTTGTCGTCACACACCTAGGCGTTCGGCGACATCGACGATTGGTGCACCGTTGCGGACCTCGATGACGGCACGTAGTCGCACCTCGACAGCGATGCGGGCGGTGATGGCGGAATCGGACTCAGGCGAATGAGGTGACGGCATCGCATCAAGATCACCTTCGTTGGTGGACTGTCAGCTATGTCCTGGTGACGTTGTGTCACACATGTCCCGAACCCTTCCACGTCAGCTGTGCGCCTGAGCGCACTGGGGCAACTGCCAGCTTGGCCACGGCTCTCCTCGGCCCGTCGCAAAGTTGGCTACCGACTATACTGCCCGGGCCGAATTGTTAAGCGGACAATCGTCCGGTAGTGTCGAGGCAGCGCGGACAACTGTCCGTTTCTGTTTCGGTGCATCACTTTCGTAAGGAACAATCTTCGATGAAGATGTCTGGCAACACTATATTGATCACCGGCGGGACCTCGGGCATCGGCTACGGCCTCGCTCGCCGACTGCACGCGGCCGGCAACACTGTGATCGTGGCCGGTCGACGCAAGCACTTACTGGATAAAATCACCGCCGAGCATCCCAGAATTGAATCCGTCGTGCTGGATGTCGCGGACCCGATATCCATCGCACAGGCTGCTGATGTCCTCTCTTCCGGCCACCCGGAGCTCAACGTGGTGATCAATAACGCCGGGATCATGCTGAAGGAGGACCTTCGCGATCCGGCCTCACTGCAGATTGCCGAAGATCACGTGACCACCAACTTGCTCGGCACGATTCGGATGACGTACACGTTCCTGCCGCACCTGGTATCGAAGGACGCAGCGGCGATCATCAACGTCACATCCTCGCTGGCCTTCGTTCCGCTGCCGACCACTCCGACGTACAACGCGACCAAGGCAGCCCTGCACTCCTTCACCACCAGCCTTCGTGTCCAACTTGCGGACACCGCAGTGCAGGTAATCGAGCTGGTTCCGCCGGGCGTGCGAACTACCCTGCTGGGTCAAGAGGACGACGAGAACGCAATGCCTCTTGAAGATTTTCTCTCCGAAACCATGGCTCTGCTCGTCGCTCAGCCCAAGTCTCGGGAAATTGTCGTCGAGCGCGCGAAGTACTACCGCGATGCCGAGGCCGAGGGTCGGTACGAGGACGTTCTCATGGTGCTCAGCGGCTTCTAACTTGTGCGCGCGTCCACGCGCCAAATCAATACTCTAATTGACGCAAGATTCCATTAATGGCAGTGCGAAAATGTCATACTGCTGGAGTTTTGTTGCGTAAAGTGTATTCGTCGGCATCGGAGCGATTGGGGCGATGGTCCCGTCTAAACTCGTCGACACGAATACGATGTTGGTCAACTTCGACCCCGCCCTTGCACTCCCCTTGAAGGAACGGGAGCGAGGTTCGCACCATTCGACGAGATCGCGACATGCGACGTGGTGTTCCTGCCTCTACTCGGCCACGACACGTCCTGGAGCTCCTGCTCGCCGACGGCGTCAGATGGGTCCGGGTTCACCCGTCTTCGACACCACGAGCAGCACGACCTCGGCGACAGAAACTCGTCCGCGACCTCCGCAAAGTCGATGTCTTACATCGACGCACCGATCGCCGGCCGGGTTCGACGCGCCTACTCTGGTCTGACCCCCCTAATGGTCGGCGCAAACGATGAGGATTTCACCCGCGCCGAACCGCTGCTGAACACGATTACCTCCAAAGTGTTTCACCTGGGGCTGGTCGGCGTTGGACACGCCGCCGAACCGGTCAACAGCCTCTGAACCACGGCAACCGGTTCGCGTTCGGTCGAAATGATCACTCTTGCAAAGCGCTGCGGAATCACCCTGACGGCGTGATCGAGGTCCTCGACGTGTCGTCCCGGGCGCATTTACGTCACGTTTACATTGATCCCGAGATCGTGTTACCCAATTTGAAGCAAGGTTCTACGCTCGGGATGAACAGAAGCGGCATGTCCAAGCCACCATTGCACTCGCCCGGAGGCTCGTCGGACGAGTTTGACCTCGTTCGAGGATCGTTGGCGACGGTGGCCGCGGCTTTCTATGGGCTTTGCTCCGAGACAACAGAGCCATTATCTGTAGTGACACGCGTTCGGGGCGTTGGGTGACCAGGCGGTACCTCTTGGACGGAGAGGTCGATTCCTCACTCGACGAGAAGTTCATTCCAGGTCTAGCGACCGCAGCCCTCGGTTTAAGGACCGCTTAAAAGATAACGGTCGAGTCTCCCGAGATTGTACGGTAGCAGATCACCAAAAATAACAACTCCGTGTAACCGCGGTTCCCAGGCGTCAAACGTTCGCGACGTCTTTCATGCGATGGATTCCGCAGATGGCCAACTCTCGAACTCGATCGGCCTCTGCGGCTACCTGGCCGGCTGTCTTCTCACGCGTTCGGTGCCCCGACTCGCAAACCATCCATCACCAGATCCAAGAGCCATGCAAGCTTCGGTTGCCAGTCAGTGCGGGAATCGAGCTGCCAGAGGCCTGCCACGGCGAGAAAAAAATCGTCCGCAGAGACTCCCGGGCGGATGGTTCCCGCCCGCTCGCCGGCGCGCAGCAACAGTTCTGCTGCTGCCGTCACCGGAGCGTATTTCTGGTTCTCAGTAGTGGTCTGCCTGGCGGTGGCTTGTCGAACCGCGTCGGCCAGACCCGCTTTCGTGATGGCATACCGAGCAAGGTGGTCCATCCACTCTCGAAGTGCTCGATCCGGCGCGTGAATTCTGAGCAGCGCTGCTGCCGTTGCTGCGACCTCTTCTGTCTCGTGCTGATACACCGCCAGGACCAACGCCTCTCGATCCGGGAAATGTCGATACAGGGTGCCCTGTCCCACGCCTACTTTCTTTGCAATCAGGCTGAGCGGAACGTCCTTCGAGCGGGTGAGTTCAGTCAACGCCACCTCAAGAATTCTGTTCCGGTTGCTTTGCGCGTCCGAGCGAGCTGGACGATTTTCGTGCTTTGGCACGGTCCCCCTTTTGGGTCTCACGGTCTATGCAGGACAGGACAGACGTCGGTGGCTGGCGACTATAGCTAAGCGGAAAATTGTCCGGGAATATTACTTACAGATTCGGACAACAGTCCGGTTCTGCCCTACCAATCATGTCAGTCAGGGAGCACCCCCGATAGACTGTCCGGTTATACAATCTTGATCACAGGCAGGACATCGCGTATCGGTTACGGACTGGCCCGCCGCCTGCTGGAAGCTGGCAACACGGTAATCGTGGACGGTCGGCGCAAAAGCCTCCTCGACAAGATCACCGCCGAGCATCCAGGAATCAAGTCGATCGCGCTGGACGTCGCCAGCCCGACATCCATCACAAACGCCGCAGTCGTTCTGACCGCCACATACCCCGACCTCAATGTGGTGATCAACAACGCCGGAATCATGCCGACGGAGGATCTTCGGGCCCCAGGCTCGCTGCAGGTTGCCGAGGATCATATGGCCATCAACCTTCTCGGCTAGATCAGGATGATGTCGCGGCGGCGCACCAAATGCCCGCGGTCGAGCTCGTTGCTGGCGTACAGCTCAGGGCCGGCCTGCTGCGTCGCTGGTAGGCGTGGATCGAGTCGCCAGTCGTCACCTCGTTCGACCTCACGCAGCTCGGATCCGTCGATGTTCACCGCTGTGCTCGCCGCGAGACGTCGCTCGGGGTCGATCGCGACGGTGAAGTGGGTGTACGGCAGCACGACCAGCCCGGACCGCGTGGGTGCATCGAGTTCGCTCGTTGAGAGGAACGTGGCGTCGTAGCCAGTAGGGGAGGTCACTGCCCCAGCGAACCGGTCGATCGTGACGGGAACGTGAACACACCCCGTTCTCAGGTTCGGGTCCGTACCCTCGGATGGCGGCGCGCGAAACCGAGCGCCTGCATACGAGATCTAGGAGGCATATCCATGGCTGGAATCGCTGACAAGCTCGACAAGGCATACGAAGACAAGCCGCTCACCGAACTCGTCGACGCACCCGTCGAAGCACTGCAGGGTGTCAGTCCCGGGGATGCCGAGCATCTGAAGGCCGCGTTCAACATCAAGACCATCGGTGACCTCGGACGCAACAAGTACTTCTTGTGGGCGCAGTCGATCGCCAAGCTCGCCGAGTAGTACCGAGCTTCATGTCGTCAGCCGAGAGCCATGGGGTCCTACGGGTCCTGTGGCTCTCGTCGATCGGGATCTGTCGGCCGAGGCCGGTACCGTCGCACACATGGCGGCAGGACAGGCAAGGGCGGTGTCGAGCTACCGCTACCTGTGGGCGCTGTTCGCCGACTGGTGCGCCGCCGCCGACACCTCGGCGCTACCCGCCTCACCGATAACGTTGGCGCAGTTTCTCGATGAGAACCCCGCCGGAGACACCGTGCAGCGGCGGCGGGTATCCGCGATCAACCGTGCGCATCTCGACGCCGGCCACCCCGTCCCCGGACGGGTCACCTCGATGCGGCTCGCGCTGGACTCTGCGCGCAGCGACCGAACCATCCGACGTGCCGCGCAGTACCAGGCCATTGCTGCCGGACTGCCGACCGAAGGGTCGACGGCAGCGCTATTCGGACGCCGTGACGCCGTTCTTCTCCTTCTGGCGGGAGCGGGCTTGTCCTACAACGCTATTACAGAACTCGACTGCGGCGACGTCAGCGTAGACGGTGGCAGCATCTGGATCGGTGGCCGCCACCGCATCCGCATCGACCCCAATGACGTAACCAGCTTTCAGCCGGTCGAAGTGTGGAAACGGTGGAACACGGTCTTGCAGTTCTCGGACCGGTATCCCTCGACGGCGTTGCTCGTAAAACACTTGCAGTGCAACACGTTTCCCGACATGACCGCGTTGCCGCATCGCGGCGGTCCTGTCGCGGTCCCGATCGACCGGTGGGGTCACCTACCGTTGCCTGCCGCCCCGATGACCGCTGCCGAGATCGGATCGGTGATCGCCGCGCACTGCACCGGCAACCCGCCAGCGCACACACCCCGGCGTAGCGTCACCAGACCGCCCGCAGAGGCCGACCATGTGCACACCGTTGTTGTTCAGGACCAGCCGGTATCGCCGGAGTTCGACTCCGGGTATTACCGCTCGGGTGTCGACGCACGGCGCCGCGCACACACGGCACTGGCCGATGTCCCGGGCATGGTCGACGACGTCGAGGACCGCATCGAAGCGCTCTTGCAGCGCACCATCGATCTGCTCGGCGACGCCGCACCCTGAGCGATCCGCGTTGTCATCGACGATCAGACGAGCATTGAGAGATCTTGACGGACCGAGTTGACATAAAACCGGCAGATCGGTTTCGTCGGCTGATTGGACCCGCCGGTCCACAATTTTTACAGCGTACGCGCCGTAGGGCTATGGCTCCCTTCGACCTCGTCGTCAGCCGCAGCACGGCAGTGGCCTGCTCATTTTGCTCCCCTGTCTGGATGATCGACGAACTTCTGCGTTCCTTCCGTTAACCATCGAAAACACTGGAACCCCCTCGCCGATATACCACCTCGCAGCGCTGGCTTCGAGGTGTGGACACGCGTTCACACCCGCCGTCGTTTGCGGAGATCTGGGCCGATGCTCTACTCATGTTCAGGCGCGGCGAAAGTTGCGCGACGGGTAAGTGATTGCGAGACGGCGCGTCGCTGCGGCTATGAGCGTTTGCCGGTGACAACCGCATTTCCACGCGGGAACTTCAGCTATGTGGTCTTTCGCATGCCGTGTTTGGTCCGCTGCCGCCTTAGGCGGACCAGCATTCGTCCGGCCTTGTGAATCCCGGAATTTCAACGCTGGGACCAGCTCATATGCCTTCGATCACGCAGCCTACTTGACAGACACCTCGCACTGTGACCACCATTACACCATCAAGTGATAGTGCTTATCACTCTATGAGAGGAAGACATGAAAGTAGCGATTCTCGGTCTCGGTGAAGCGGGCACCCTCTACTCGTCGGGATTTGCGGCAGTCGGCTGGGAGGTAGCCGGTTTCGACCCTGCCGATACCGCCACACCGTCGGACGTCGTTCGTTTCGACGACGTATCGGACGCGGTGGCCGGTGCCGACCTGGTTCTGAGCCTGACGAGCTCCAAGGTGGCCGTGCAGGCCGCAGCAGCGGCGGCCCCACACCTGAGCGCGGGAACGACCTACGCGGACATGAACTCCGCATCTGCCACCGTGAAAAAAGACGTGGCAGCAGCGGTGACGGCCGCCGGCGTCACTTTCGCCGACGTCGCCGTAATCGGTTCCGTCCCGGCGAACGGAGCACGCACTGCCCTGGTTGTCAGCGGTTCGGGGTCCGGCGCAGCAGCAGAGCATTTCCGGGCCGTGGGCGCACCCGTCGAAGATATCGGCGGGGCGCCCGGCGACGCGTCACGACGAAAGTTGCTGCGCAGCAGCTTCATGAAGGGCCTCGGTGCCCTCATCGTGGAATCCACCGACGCCGGTGCTGCGGCAGACGCCGAGCAGTGGGTTCGCAGTCAGATCGCCGCCGAGCTGTCGGGTGGCTTCGATGCCCTCGATCGGCTGCGCGACGGTACCCGGAAGCACGCGGCCCGTCGTGCGGTGGAGGCGGCGGCATCGGTGGACCTGCTCGACGAGCTGGGTGTCCGTCCGATTCTCGCCGCGGCGGCCGCCGAGCTGCATGCCGCATTGGCCGATGCCAACGGGCGCGACGTCGGCGAACTCGCCGAGGCCTACGCAGGGCTGCCGGTCGCGAACATCGGCGACGCTCGCCAACGAATGGGAATGGTCGACTCGGGTATTCACGCGATGTGGAAGGGCGCTCGCACCGTCGGGCGAGCGCGTACGGTGTGGACGCGAGCGGGAGACAACAAGGCACTGCAGGCGGCGGTCGCCAAAGTGCTCCCCGGTGAGGTGATCGTCATCAACGGACATGGCGACCTCAACCGCGCCCTGATGGGGGAACTGCTCGCCGAGCGCGCCCGCTCCCGTGGGTGCGTAGGCATGGTCATCGACGGCGCAGCACGAGACATCGACGTGCTCGAGGAGATCGGCTTCGGAGTCTGGGCCCGAGCGGTCAACCCCGCAGGCCCCTACAAGGACGGTCCCGGCTACAACGACATCCCTGTCGCGGTCGGCGGCGTCGTCTGCAACCCCGGTGATCTCGTCGTCGCCGATGACGACGGTGTCATCATCGTCCCCGCTGCCGAAGCGTTCGGCAGCCTGGCCGGTGGCCGCGCCGTCGAGGCCGACGAAGCGCAGCGCCGCGCCGCGATCATCGCAGCCAGGACCGCATCATGATCGCCATCTGGGCACTGGTGTCGTTCATCGTCGCCATCATCTTCTGGAATGCGGTGCTCAAACGAAACATCGGCGAGTCGATGATCGTCGGGTTTCTGGTGGTCGGTGCATTCGCCGGCCGGAGCGCACCCGAATACATGTGGCACGGATTTCTCGACTCGATGCAGGAAGAGGTCACCTTCGCCGGGCTGGCCTTCATCTTCATGAGCTTCGTGCTGGCCAAGACCCCGGTACTCGACCGCCTCATCGATATCCTGAACACCTTCTTCGGCCGCCTGCGCGGCGGACCGATCTATACCTCGACGGTGGCGGGCGGCATGTTCGGTGCCATCGCACACGTCGGTGCATCCGTCACCGCCGCCGTCGGATCCGTGACGGTGCCGTGGATGAAGCGATCCGGCGTCAGCGGCGAACTGTCCGCCACCGTCGTCGCCGGCTGTGCGGGAATGGGTGTGACCTTCCCCTTCAGCGCGACCATGTTCATCCTCGTCGGCTCCACTACCGTCACCGGCTTGATGGAACCCGACGAGATCATTCTCCCCCTTGCGTTGGCCGGATTGTGGTGCCTCGGTTACCGATTGGCGCTGAACTACTACCTGGTCCGCAAGAACGGCCTGCAGCCCATCGCCGAGGAAGACCGCATTCCCGCTCGAAAGAGTCTGCGCGCCGGATGGACGTCGCTTCTGCTCTTCGTGCCGATCATCATTCCGTTGCTGCTCACCCGCGGTCCGATTGCGGTTCCCATCGCCGAGTACACCGACCTCGTGATGTCCAGCGCGCTCAGCCTCATCACCTGGATCCCGGTCCTGATGATTCTTCTGGTGTTCTTCCTCGGCCGTCGTCATCTGCCGAAGACCGGTCGAGGATGGTGGAAGATTCTCGGCGACACAGCACCTCAGTTCGGCGTCATCGGTGTCACGATCGTGGCAGCGTTCTCCGCCTCGAACGTCCTCGGCGATCTCGGGCTTCCCGAGCAGCTGACCACCATGCTGGCCAACCTCAGCGCACCCGCTTGGCTGATGGCCATTCTGGTCGGCGTCATCATCGTCGTCATCGCCATCCCGCTCACCGCATCGGCCACGATGGCTGCCGTCGGCGGCGTCGCCGTCGCTGCACTCGTCGGTGTCGGGATACCCGCACCGGTTGCGGCCGCAGCCGTCCTGGTCTTCGCATCCACCGAGGGCGCGTCGCCCCCGTCTGGAGCCCCGATCTACGTTGCCGCAGGTATCGCACGCGTCGACCCGGCAAAGATGTTCGTCCCGCTGTTGAAGTACTACTGCATCCCGATTCTCGGCGTTGGAGTTCTCATCGCACTCGGCCTCCTGCCAGTCAGCTGACTACCACCACGAAAGGAAAGTCCATGCTCGAAAAATGCATCTCGACGATCTTCAGGGTCAGCGTGGTGGCCTTCCTGCTCGGGGGACTGGCCATCGTCGTCCTTCAGGGCGGCGGACTCATTGCCGGTAACGGCGAGTTCGTCACGCACATCGAGGAACTGCTCGCGCCGTGGGCATACGGTTCCGCTGGTGTTGCAGGACTGCTCGCATTCGCACTGTCGTACTTTCACCGACCCGACGACGAATCGACGTCGACGGAGGATCCCGCTCACGCGGCGACTGCGGAACACGCATGACCGATCGACACGTGGCACCGGGTTTGCATACGGGGTCCCCGTACGCAGACCTGGTGACGCGCACCGACGCTGCACCGGCCGGATCCAGCTGGGGACTGTTCGACGATCCCGACCGGGGCACCGCCAATTTCGCCGGTCCTCGGCACATCGTGGAGGCGGCCCGGATCGTCACTCGCGGAAAGTGTTTCAGTCTCGACTATGCGGTGGGAGCGTTCGATCCACCCATGGCGCGTTCACGGTCCGCCCCGACGCACACCATCGTCAGCGCCCATGAACAATCGCGAGACGACGTCCTGGACCACTTCTTTCTACAGACGAGCAGCCACCTCGACGGTCTCCGTCACCGCAGGGTCTCCGGTCACGGCTTCTACGACGGGGTCGACGACGCCGCCATCGTGGTCGGCGCACCACGCCTGGGAGTGCAAGCGTGGGCGGACGCACCGATCGTCGGGCGCGGATTGGTCCTCGACATCGAAGGAATGATGATCGAGAACGGCACCCCTCTCGACCACCTCGCCGGACCGGCACTGGACGCGGACGCGCTCGACGACGCCGTTCGGGGACAGCAGGTCGATGTCCGACCCGGAGATCTGATCCTCGTCCATACCGGTTGGGCCCGGTGGTATCTGAACGCGACCCGCGAAGAGCAGAACTCGGTCAGAGAAGGGCGGCGTGCGACCGGATTCGCGCAACACCCGGCGTTGCTCGAGTGGTTGTGGAACAACAAGATCGCGCTGTTCGCCACCGACACGTTCGCGGTGGAGGTTCTACCGGTGCTCGAGGGCAGCCCGTTCCTGCATTCGGCACCCGAGGACAGAGGGATGATGCACCAGGAGTTGATCGCGAAACTCGGTGTTCCACTCGGCGAACTGTGGAACCTCGCCGATCTGGTGGCAGACAGCCGCGCCACCGGAACATGGGAGGCCATGCTGACCGTCAAACCGCTACCCATCGTCGGCGGTGTCGGATCACCGTGCAACGCAACCGCACTGCGCTGACGTGCCACTACCGGCGTTATCGCACAGTGATAAGTTCTCTTGAGCGATTTTTCGAGAGGACGGCAATGGCAGCGCCAGCAGGCAACATGCGGTCACTCGACCGCGCATTCGATGTCCTCACGGTTCTTCAGTCGGCCAAGCAACCACTCCGGCTGAGCGAACTCGCCCGTCTGGCCGATCTGCATGTCGCCACGGTGCAACGCATCCTCGGGGTGTTGATGGAGCGAGGCTTTGCAGCACGATCGGCAGACGGGTACACCGCTGGTCCCGCTGCCCTCGCCGTGGCACACGCATTCATGGTGACCAACCCGCTCAGCGTGCTCGCCCAGCCGATCCTGCAACAGCTCGCCGCCAACACCGGATTCACCGCGTCGATCTACGTGCGTGTCGAGCACAGCCGAGTGCTCATAGCACGTGTGGAGAGCGACCATCCGCTGAGCTACGTCCTCCCAGTCGGCGAGCGACTCCCGCTTCATCTCGGCGGGGCGGGCAAGACGATCCTCGCCGAAATGAGCGGTTCCGAGATAGACGACGCCATGGCCGGGGTCGGCGAGATCGCGCATGCCGACGGGAGCATCCTGACCAAAGCCGACTTTCGTGGTCAACTCGAGCAGATCCACCAAGATGGATACGCCTTCTCGATCAGCGAACGACTGTTCGGGATTGCATCGGTCACCGCACCGGTGCGGGCGCAAGACGACACTCTGGCCGCGGTGCTCGGCGTAACCGGGCCGGCCGAGTCGTTCGTAGGCGACACCCTCACCCAACTCATCGCCGAAGTACGCAGAGCAGCCGCATCATTGGGAGTCCGCGTCCCGACCGCCAGATGACGCCGGGTGGTGTGCATCGACACGAGAATCGGCACGCTGCCGCAGGAGGATGAACGAACGTGCGCAACCACTTCCGTGGAGTAATTCTGCCGCAGCCCCAGACCGACCAGTGGGAATGGCAGCTTGAGGGACGGTGCCGAACCGAATCTTCGGTGACGTTCTTTCCGCCGCAGGGAACCCGGGGGAGGGAACTTCACCGGATCGAACGGGCAGCGAAGGCGTTGTGCGCCCAATGTCCCGTGCAGCAGGAATGCCGGGCGCATGCCCTCGAAGTCGGTGAACCGTACGGTATCTGGGGCGGAATGACGGCTCGCGAACGTTTCGTGCACACCTTCGGTACGGCGGCGGCCAGCGAGGAACAGCAACCTTCTCCGGAACCGACGCACGCGATCGGACCCCCGCGCCGCCAGTACATCAAGCGCCCGAATCCGGTTGCCGAGCCGAATGGCTGAAGTTCCAACACCACCGTTCACGCACTGGCTCCGACCCCTGTGCGCAGTGGCAGGGCTTCTACAGGCGGTCTTCACCGCGGTCCGGGTCCTGTTGTCGTACCGCGTACTCGAGCTCGGGTTCGGTGGCTTGGCGATCGGCGTTCTCACCGCTCTGTATTCACTTGTCCCGCTTCTCATCGCCATCCCGATAGGACGACTGGTCGACACGCGACTGCTCTCGATCACGTTGCGCGGCGGCGCAGTAGTGACTTTCGCGGCAGTGATGCTCATCGGGTTCGCAACCAACCTGCCCGCCTTGGCTGTAGGCAGTGTGATCCTCGGAATCGGCAACCTGCTGACGATGGTTGCCGCTCAGTCGTACATTCCCCACCACGGAGCCGCCGAAGACTTCGACCGACGCTTCGGCACGTTCTCCCTGTGGGTGTCCATCGGGCAAACAGGCGGCCTACCGCTGGCAGGCGTCGTCGCGTCGACGTCTCTGCATACCAGCGGGGCCGTCTTCGTTATGGCTGCTGTCGCCGCTGCTGCGGCGATAGTGAGTTGGCTCCCGGGTCTGAACAGCACAGCCCCGCGTCGCGACACCGCATCACGAAGGCAGCGGGGGAGTATCCGTTCCATGATCGCCGACCCCGGAATGCGCGCCGCGATCTTCAGCAGTCTCATGGTGCTGACAGCCATCGACCTCGTGAGCGCCTACCTGCCGCTGCTTGGCGAACGCCTCGGCTGGACGGTCCTGACCGTCACCGTGATCCTGACGGCACGATCGGTCGCATCGGTTGCGTCTCGACTGTTTCTCCCGCTGTTGCTGGACAACGTGTCTCGACGCGCACTGCTGATCTCCGGCACCGGCGTCTCGGCCCTACCCATCGCAGCGCTGCCGATCTCGACGCACCCGGCGATAGCCGTGCTGTTCATGGTCGTCGCAGGTTTCTTCTGGGGCATCGCCCAGCCACTGACAATGACATGGGTCGCCAATCTGGCGCCGCCCGGTAATCGCGGCTCGGCCCTGTCCCTTCGAATGACCGGAAATCGGCTGGGGCAGGTGTTCATCCCCATCGCTGCCGGCGGAGTGGCCTCGGTGACCGGCATCGGGGCCGTCTTCGTGACGACAGGCGCACTGCTGTCGATCGCCGCAGCCACGACATGGCGCAACACACACAGCACGTGAGCAATCGACCCCGTTCACTCGGATGAATCGGCGGCGAGAACGCTCTCCGCATCCCTCCCCAGCACGGTGCAGGTGCCAACCCGGTAACGAACGTACCGAGCCTTGCCGTCGATGCTTTTGCACGTTCGCGGTGCCTGCCTGTGGATCGAAGCAGCGTGGCGGGCACCGGCACCGTTGTATCCGATCAGCTAAGTGGCGATCGTCGGTGCTGCAGAGACGTGAGATGTAGCGTCCGCCGCGGAATCCGACGGTGACTGCGGGTTTGCAGTCCGGGTCTTCGGCGTTCGAGCAGGTGAAGACGACGTGTGCATGGTCGGGCAGGTGCGCAGCAATCGCTTCTGTGAACGCGGACGGTCCGAGGTGATTAGTCGTGAAGACGAGGTCCCATCCCTGCGTGATCTTGTCGGCGCGGTTAGGCATGATGCCCGCGTCGTTAAGTAGTCCCGCGAGCGGTAGGCCCAATTCGACGATCTGTGCAGCAGCCTTCCGTACGCCCTTGATGTCGGAGAAGTCGCAGACGATCGAGACGGCGCGGATTCTGGCGCTCGATTCGATCTCGAATATTACCGCCTTCGAGGTGCGGATGCGCACGGCTACCGAGGTCGGGGCGCTGAACGGTGCGCGAGTGTCTATCGCTTTCATGGACCGTGTCAGCGGGAGCCGGGCCACCAACGGCAACGAGGAGCCCATCGAAACCGCATCGGTGTCGAAGCTCTTCATCGCGGACGATCTGCTGTTCCGTGACGATCGAGGTGAGGTCGATCTGAGCGGAAGCGACATGGCGCAAATCGACGCCATGTTGCGCTCCTCGGACGACTCCGCGGCCGAGCAACTCTGGAACCGGTTCGGGCGCAACGACATCGTCGAGCGCGTGGCTGCTCGTTATGGGTTGCCCTTCACATCGGTGCGGCCGGGCGACGAATGGTGGCGGACTCGAACCACGATGAACGATGTGGTGACCTTCTACTCCGCACTGATCGACGGTGCTGGTGGTCTTTCGCCCTCTCGGTCGGTTGCGATTCTCTCGAACTTGGAAAACTTCACGCGTTTGGGTGCGGACGGCTATTACCAGCGTTTCGGACTTCCCGACGCGTTGCCAGATGAGAGCGAGCTCGGGGTCAAGCAGGGGTGGATGTGCTGCGTGGGCAGTGACTGGATCCATCTGTCGACCGGGTTCGTCGGTCCAGACCATCGCTACGTCGTCGCAATAGCCTCTCGTGAGTCCGCGAACACGTTCGGCGGAGGTTCGGTCGGTGCGGACCATGCTCGCCGGACCATGACCGCGACGGCGTCCGCGCTGTTTCCCTCGGGCCGTGTCGATCCCCTTTAACCCCCCGCTGCCTCAGAGTCAGTTTTATTGGGCATGCCCCCCGGGTCGGTCCACCACCGTAGTGCGGTGTCGACTCCTTGTCGTGTGAGGTCCGGGTCGTCGGACGCGTACCAGTAGGTGCCGGCAGTCGATAGGTCGGACATGATGTCGTAAAGATGCGCTTTGCAACTGTTGGTGTCGGCACGCTACCTGGAGATTCGGGATAGGCAGCGCGGCGTCGGTATGGGGCTTTCGAACTTCCAAAGTATAAGTGAGCCAGTATATTTCATGCAACTGAACATTGCCCTGGAAGGGGTAGACGCCGTCACGTTTCTCGCCGCAGTTAACCGTCACGAGACTGGGACGAGGTCGACAGCGATCAGTACGGTGGTCGCACTGTCGGCTGTGACCGGCGGGGCCGCTGAGCTTCGAGCTCTGTGAAACTTGCCCGATGGGAGCGATTCGATAACGATGTCGAACCACTCCCAACCATGCTGAGCTCCGGATCGTCGCCGGTGTGCTCACCGTTCCGAACGACCGTGGCACCGCGATGCGTTGACGACGGGATCGGTCAGCACACCGACACCTCGTCACGGGCCACCGACTGCTTCGATGCAGACGCACCATGGATACCCCGACGTGCCCGGTCCATGATCACGAGTGTCGCCAGCGGAGCGAGGAGTAGCACCGCGAACAGTGCACCTACGACGGGAATCGCGGCGGGTCCGTATCCGCTGATCGCCTGTGCGGTTACCCATGTGCCGACGGCGGTTCCGAGGTTGAACATCGATGTGCACAGTGAGGTGGCCAGAGTCGGCGCGCCCTCTGCGAATCGGACCGCCATCGACATGAGCACGGGGTTCGTGCCCAGACCGGCCATCCCGGCTAGTGCGAGAAGGGCGATCGATGGCGCAGCGAACGACGAGAAGACGCTCAGCAACCCGAGTGCGATCACGACTATGACGCCACCGGTCAGCGCGGTTGCATAGGGCGCGCGGTCTGCGAACCGACCGCTGTAGAGCGTGCCGGTGACGGCACCCACGCCGAAGACGGCGAGACCCACGGGAAGAAGTCCGGCGGACAGGCCGGAGCGTTCTGTGAGTAGGGGCGCGATGAACGAGTAGGTGGACATGACGGCAGTCGAGATCAGCACGCATGCTGTCATGACCACCCAGAGTCGCGCGGTGGCGATCGATGCGAGTTGTGACCGCAGAGGGATGACCGTCGACGACGAACGACCGCCGGGAACGAAGCGGGCAATCGGCACTGATGCGAGTACGGCAAGTACCGCGAGGATCCAGAACGGACCGCGCCAACCCACCAGCTGGCCGGCGACAGAGCCAAGGGGCACGCCGATCACCGTCGCGAGAATGCCGCCACTGAGGACCAGGCCGATGGCGCGCGCACTGGCGTCCGGACCCGCAACGCGGGACGCGACAGATGCAGCGATCGACCAGAATGCGCCCGTTGCGAGCGCGGTCACGAAGCGGGCCACGAGGACGATGGAGAGGTCGTCTGTGAGTGCAACCACGATGTGTCCGGCGGAGTAGACGGCGAGCGCGAGCAGAAGAGTCGTCCGTTCGGGCATCTTGAGTACCGCCACCGCGATCAACGGGGTGGCGATCATGCCAATCGCGAACGCAGTGACCAGCAGTCCGGCTTCGGAGATGCCGATTGCGAGGTCGGAGGCGATATCGGGCAGGAGTCCGGCAACGACGAATTCCGACGTGCCCATGAGGAACGTACCCATTGCGAGGACGTAGACGAGGAACGGCAAGGACTTTCGTTTATTGGTGGAAATAGACACAGCTGAATTCTCTCGGATGGGGTCGTATAGGTGTCGAGTTCGGACAAGGCGCGGGCGAGATCGGCGTCGGGTCCTGGGGTGGCGATACCGACTTGCCCCCTAGGACAGGAATATGCCTTGACCTGGTCCGTCTTCGACACTATTTGCTACGAAGCATCCGTGGAAGGCACGGACAGGGAACCCCATCAGGGTCGATCGGGAAATGGAGTACGGCACGGTTGTGGCAGAAATGCCCGAAATTCGAGTACGCCTCATGCGTTCGCGATCGTGGGCGTGCCAAAGCTATTCGCACTAAGGGGTTTTGACCGAACGAGGACGGTATTCTCGACGATCTATCGCTCATTGACGGGAGGTAGGGTTTGCCAAAATCGTTGTGCGGCTGCTCGCTCGAATGAAGCTTAAGTGACACAGATCTCGATGTCAGGATTCAGTGACATCGATTGCATTCGGAAACAACTTGGGTGAGCCGCGACTGATAGCGGCCGGGACGGGAGTGGTTGGCACTACACCACATTCCAACGGTCGCCGTCATCCGAACTATCGAGCTACACGGTCGTTTCAACTACCGCACGCGTCCAGGTAAGTCAGCACCCCCAGCAGAACTATCAGCACGACAAAGAGCACAACGGTGGGCATCTGAGGGGCGGGTCCGGGTATTTGACCGCGCCGGTTTTCGTTGTCCATGTTTTGTCCTTTGTCGACGTTTGCGGATCGACGCACTTCCTCTTCCCAACCGCTGCGAAGCTGCGGCATCGGCGCGCATTCACGTCATCGGATGCTGAAGCGGAGAAGCCTGTCGTCGCCGGCGTTTGGGTTACCGCGCCCATCGGTGTTGTTGGTCAGTATCAATAGTGAGCCGTCCGGGGCGACGGTGACGTCTCGCAGCCGCCCGTATGTTCCAACGAGTCGATCGACTACCGAGGCTGGGTCGTCGAGATTCACCTCGATCATGCGTTCGCCCCTGAGATTCGCCATGAACAGGGTGGAACCATCGATAGCGATGCCACTCGGACTGGCCTCACTCGTGGCCCATTGGTGGATCGGATCGACGAAGCCCTCGGTATTCCCGATGCCTTCTATCTGTGGCCAGCCGTAGTTGCTTCCGGGCTCGATGCGGTTAAGTTCGTCCCACGTGTTGGCACCGAACTCGCTTGCGTACAGCACGCCATTTGCGTCCCATGTGATGCCTTGAGGGTTGCGGTGACCGTAGCTGTACACGAATGAGTTCGGGTAGGGATTGTCCGGTGGTACAGCCCCTTCGGGGGTGATTCTCAGGATCTTGCCGGCAAGCGACGAGAGATCTTGGGCCCGGTCACGTTGTCCGGCGTCCCCGGTTGTGGCATACAACATCCCGTCCGGCCCGAAAGCCAACCGGCCGCCGTCGTGATAGCTGGCGGCCGGGATGCCGTCGAGCACAGTGGTTCGTTCACCCAAGGTGAGGGAGCCGGGTGCGCCGAGGACGTCAAATCGGTCGATGCGGTTTCCATCTGCGGCCGTCGAAAATGTGTAAAGGTCACCTTCGCGGACCGCGAGCCCCAAGAGCCCGGCTTCGCCCGCAGGGGCCACATCAACTGTTCCCGCAGTGCTGCGGTTGCCGTCTGCGCCGAGCTCGATGATCTGTCCGGTGTCGCGTTCGCTGATCAGCATGCTGGTCTCGAAAAAAGCTATTGCCCAGGGTGCATCCAAGCCATCGGTCACGACTGAAGTCTCACCGAAGTCCGACGCCGCGGGTGCTTCTACGGACGCAGCGGACCCGCCAGGTGCCGTCTCGTCCTCGGCTGACGGCGACGCGCACGAGGAAAGGGTGACGGCGACGATGGACGCGGCGGCGGCAGCGCGATACCTGGTTTTCATCGGATGCTCGCGACTGCGGACAGCCGAGACGTCGGCGACGTCTGTTGAATAGCGCGCAGCAGGTCCGCCAACGCACCCGACATGGAGTGTTCAGCACCCTCGTGCAACGCCCCGGGAGACAGATCAACATCCGAACCAACTACTGCGCTGCACAAGTCGCCGTGAACCATTGTGTCCTCCCGTGGGTAGATCGCGTTGGATGGGCAAGCAGTGCGGACGAAAGCCGCAGGTAACAGCACCGTCGGGCGGTGCCAGCGCTCGGTCCGGCATCGGTCTCCCGACTTCGGTCTCGTGACGAATCCGCTCCTGCCTGCGGTGTCGACGCCCATTGAGCCGATTTCGGAGGCATAGCTCGACAGTAAGTGACAATCGGGGCAAATGGGATGCCCTGTTGGTACACCCAACATGAGGGACTTCCACCCACGGGCGCAGGACGGTTGTGTGTCTTCAGCGTGGCTCGGCCGTCGCACGCGGGAACTCATCATCCCGGGCCACAGCTTCTCGCTACGAAGTCCCACTCGATCGAGGATGTGAAATCTCTCCATGAAATCTTGGTTTAATTTGTCCCACTTTTCTTCTCGATCCCGCAAGCGTCGAGGCATCAGGCAGATTGCGGGCGCAGGCGTCGCGACCATCGGGCTGTTGGCCACCGCAGCATGCGGGACTGCCGAGCAAACGGACTCTGCGTCGTCCAATGCATCGTCGACGATCGCGTCGGGAACCACTCCCGACGGGACCGGCGACCTCTCCCGAGGTGCTGACAACTTCTACACCAGCGACCGTGTCGAGGTGCAGCAAGTTACGTTCCGCAACCAATTCCAGATGGAAGTCGCGGGAACGCTGTTCGTTCCAAACGACATCGACCGCAGCGTCAAAAATCCCGCCATGGTGGTCGGCCACCCGATGGGCGCGCCTTTGGGTGACGAGCGATAGGGAAGTGCACGCGCGTCAAAGCATCCGCGACGCATGCAGGCTGCAGCCCGCCTTCGATGTCGAGAGTCGACCTCAGAATCACCTGAACCGAGGCATTGACCTCACCGGCGGCAATTATCGTCGACCGGGATCGCACTCTGGAGCCGACGGGGACTGGCGCGATAAAGCGGAGCCGGTTCACCCCGTAGTTGATAACCATTGTGGCGCCTTCTAACTGGTAATACTGCCGTACCAGCATTGGGAGTATCGAAAGACTGAGGTAGCCGTGGGCGATCGTCGACGCGAACGGGCTGGTACTTGCGCGTTCGACGTCGACATGGATCCACTGGTGGTCGCCTGTTGCGTCCGCGAACTGTTGTACACGATCTTGAGTGATCCCCAGCCACTGACTCGGGCCCAACTCGCGTCCAACCGCTGCACGCAGTTGGCTTGCTGACGAAAATGACTCCATACTCTGTACACATCCTTGAAACGTTCGACAAGCCCCCTGAAGCTGCGAGTTCTCACTGATCGGGCACACCGTTAGGCAGACTCGAAAAGTGCGGCCACACCCTGCCCCCCGCCAACACACATGGTTTCGAGGGCGTAGCGCCCGCCGCGCCTGTTGAGTTCGTGGAGGACCGAAGTCATAATTCGGCAGCCGGTGGCGCCGACGGGGTGGCCGAGTGAAATTCCAGAGCCGTTTACGTTCAATTTGTCGGGGTCGTGCCAGTTCCATTCGCGCAAGACTGCGAGAACCTGCACCGCGAAGGCTTCGTTAACCTCGACAAGATCCATGTCGTCGAGTGTGTGCCCGGTCCGTGCGAATAATTTCGCGACGGCAGGTACCGGACCCAAGCCCATTTCAGCTGGTTCGCACCCCGCTGCGGACCATCCGACCAGGAACGCGAGCGGTTCTAGGCCTAGGGGGCCGAGCATGTCCTCGGCGACGACCAGGCACGCAGAAGCTGCATCGTTCTGCTGTGCGGCGTTTCCGGCAGTCACTACCCCTCCTGGCATCACAGGACGGAGACGTGACAGGACTTCGGGAGTGGTGTCAGGTCGAATTCCTTCGTCCACGGCGACTGTGACCGGATCGCCGCCTCGTTGCGGAACATCGAGCGCTACGAGTTCGTGTGTGAAGCTTCCCATCGCCGACGCGACTGCTGCCCTATTCTGGCTCTGCGCAGAAAACAGATCGGCCTCAATGCGTTCTATACTGTATTTCCGTGCCAGGTTCTCAGCTGTCTCGATCATCCCGGAGATCGGGCCGAAGCGCCATTCTGGTTGCGATCTTTCTCGTCCCCGGTCCAAGCGATCATGAAGCAATATCGATCCACCTCGCTGGCCCCACCGACTCGCTGTCGTGTACCTCTCGACGTTACTCATACTCTCGACTCCGCCAGCCAGGACGACATCGGCAACCCCCGTCTGGACCTCCATCGCAGCAATAGCAATGGCAGTTAGACCGCTTCCGCACCGCCGATCGACCTGAAAACCAGGCGTTGCGATGGGTAGTCCAGCATGTAGGGCTGCCCACCGTCCGATGCAGGGAGCTTCCGAATTAGCGTAAGACTGCGCGAAGGCAACGTCATCGATTTGGTTTGGATCGAGTCCTGAACGTTCTATGACCGCCTTGATTACGGCTGCTGCTAGGTCGGCCGCCTCCATATCCCGGAAGGCACCTCCGAAGGACCCGATCGGAGTTCGGGCAGGTGAGACGATTGCTGCGCGGCGCATGGTCATCCTTCGGGCGAGGAGGTGTCGAAGCATGTGTTAGAACTCGGAAGCGGTGTAGATCGAATCCGAATCGCGGGAGACTGATGTCCTGCAGTGCTACGTACATATGAACTATTTCTAATATATACCAGAAATTCGCGGCCCGGAGGGTAGCGCCCGAAAAAGTGATTCCGAACGATCGTGTAGATCCAGGTCTGTGGTGACGATCGATTCCTGCACACGTAGCATCGACAGGGTGAAGGACACCGACGCCGGGCCTGGCCGGGCTGTACGAACGACGCGCAAGAATCCCAAGTCCGCTGCCACTCAGCGCCGCATACTGGACGCAACAGCACGGGTATTGATCGATGTCGGATATTCGGCGACGCGTCTCACTGATATCGCCGACATTGCAGGCGTTCAGGCAGGAAGTATCTACTACTACTTTGCATCTCGAGAGAGCCTGATCGAAGAGGTATTGCGCTATGGTGTGCAATTCACGCAAGCTCACGTTCGAGCCACCGTAGAGGCCGTTGCTGCCGGAGCAACGCCAGGCGAGCGGATCAGCGCGGCCATAGATGGGCATCTCGAGGCGGTGATGGAATTGGGTGCGCTTTCATCAGCTCATGTGCACGCTTTTGATCAGGTACCTCCCGATATGCAGGAGAGGCTGAGACCCATCCGCCGGTCGTTCGGAAAGTTCTGGGCCGATTTGGTAGACGACGCGATCGAATCCGGTGATCTGCGAGGTGATCTCGATCCGTACTTAATCAGGCTGTTCATAGTGAACATGATCGAACGTGTACCCGAGTGGTCGCTGCGCACCAAACAGCGTGATGGGCTTGGAAATACCATGCACGAATTACTTTTCGAAGGCGTGAAGGGCCAAAATTTCCAAGTTCCAACCGAAACACTCGAAGCACACTAACCTGAACAATCTCGGACTACATCGCCCCGGCGATTCACAGCCAGGATCTCAATGAGTACACCGTCGGCGTCCTTCGGGTGGATGACAGCTCGAGGACCGTTGCTATCAGCGGCCGGCAGATCGATCACTGTCAGGCCAGCTGCCCGGAGTCTTGCCGACTCCGCGGCGGGATCGTCCGCCAGTATCGCGATATGGAATACTCCCGGCCCTTTCGACGCCAATCGCTTTGTGATGACACTTGTTTCATCGGTAGGATCGATCGGCTCAATGAGTTCAATCAGGGTGCCATTGCCTCTGGCATGGCCGGTCGACACGAACGCGCTACGGACACCTTCTACGGGCACCTCGATTCGGTCGACCTCTAGGTAGCCGAACAATTCCGTCCAGCAGGTCAGTGAACTTGTCAAATCGTTCACAAGAATTCCGATATGGCTGATTTCACCCAACATGGTAGAACCCCCGTGTCATGAACGGTCCTGAACAAGAACGTTCGTCTGTTCCGCGATGACGGCGCGATTGAATTGGAGTTCGTGAATTTCGGAAGCGTCGAACCCGAACTCTCGCAACAGTTCCACTGTATGTTCGCCGGGCCGAGCAGCGCCCCGTGCTGCCCGCACTTCGGACCTGCTGAAACGCGGGGCGGGCGCAGGTTGCATCACACCGTCCACAGGTATGAACGCGCGCCTGGCCAAAGCGTGGGGATGGGACAAAGCCTCGTCAAAGTTGAGGACTGGTGAGAAGCAGGCTTCTAGGGGTTGCAGGAGTTCTGTCCAATCCGCCCGTGTTCGGGTGCGGAACACCTCGGCGAATACCCGACGATTCTCAGGCCATTTGTCTTCGTCGTTCTGGGGACCCAACGCGGTCTCCGACAGCCCCAGGGCACCCACGAGCGTCGAGTAGAACTTCGGCTCGATCGCACCTACAGCGACCCACAGATTGTCCGACGTCTCATACGTCCCATAGAAGTGGGCTCCTCCGTCGAGCATGTTCGCAGCGCGTTCATCTTTCCACCTACCAGTTTGTGCAAGACCATGGAACATGCCGCCCAGAAGCGCAGCTCCGTCTACCATTGCTGCGTCGACGACTTGTCCTTTACCTGACGTCTTGGACTCGAGAAGCGCAGCGACGACACCGAATGCCAGCAATAGTCCGCCGCCGCCGAAGTCACCAGCGAGATTGAGAGGCGGCACTGGTTTCTCGCGTGTGCCGATTGCATTCAGCATCCCGGTGAGGGCGATGTAATTTATGTCGTGCCCGGCCGTGTGCCGCCAGGGTCCATCCTGGCCCCACCCCGTCATTCGGCCGTAGATCAGGCTCGCACGCCGTTCCAAGCACTCCACGGGGCCGATCCCGAGCCGCTCGACAACTCCGGGTCGGAACCCTTCGAGCACCACGTCGCTTTGATCGACGAATCGGAGAAAAACCTCGCGACCACTGTCGTGCTTGAGGTCGATGGCCACGGATCGGCGACCACGCAAGTTCGCGAACTGTGTATGGTCCGTTACCGCACGTAGGCTTCCGACATCACCGGATCGATCGACTCTGAGAACGTCTGCCCCCATGTCGCTGAGCATCATTGCGCACCAGGGAGCGGGGCCCTGACCGGCTAGCTCCAGGACCCGAACTCCGGACAGTGGGCCCGGTGCGGCGGATGAGCTTGTTGATGAGTGCATAGTCTCGTCGTTCATCGTTTCTCCATTGGTATACCTCGACGGTCGACCTGGACCGCGGAAGTTCCGGAACGCCGGGAGCGGTCATAAAGTGACAGCGTGCCGCCTGCTTGTGCCAGCTGAGTCAACAATCGCGGGGGAGCGAAACGGTCACCGTGTACAGCCGCCAACGCCTCGGCACGGGAGACGAAGCCTGCGATGCCGCCGTCGTAACCGTCGATGTATTGGAGGACCCCACCCGTCCAAGCTGGGAAGCCAATGCCTAAGAGTGAGCCGACGTTGGCATCAGGGACGGAGGTGATGACGTCTTCTTCGAAACACCTGGCGGCCTCGACTGCCTCCCTCACCAAAAGTCTTTCTTGCAGATCGAATAGGTCTGTGTCCGTCATGAAAGGGCCGAAAAGGTCCCCTAGCCCATTCCATAGGTCAGTTCGGTCGCCTTCGGCATAGTCGTAGAAGCCTTTTCCGCTTGATCTACCGCTGCGGCCCTCGGAAAGCATGCGTTTTAGGACGTGAGCCGCCGGGTGGACCTGATAGGACCGTCCTGATCTCTCCGCTGCCTTACGCTCGGCCTCTTGAATGTCCGACGACAACCTCATGTTGATCTCGTCGCGTAGTTGTAGGACAGATGCCGGGTAGCCGGCCAAACGTGACGCGGACTCGATAGCCGACGGATCGATCTTGTCCGCCAACATGGCCATGCCCTCGTCCAGATAGCTGCGGATCACGCGACTAGTGAAGAATCCACGACTGTCGTTGACGATGATCGGTGTCTTCCCCAGCTGCTTGGCCAAAGCCAGCGCACGATTGACCGTGTTCTCGCTGGTCGCGCGTCCACGTATCACCTCAACTAGCGGCATCCGGTGGACTGGCGAGAAGAAGTGCATTCCGATGAAGTCTGCTGGGCGACGGACGTTGCGTGCAAGTTCAGTAATCGGAAGTGTCGAGGTGTTCGTGGCCAGAAGTGCAGACGAACTCGTGACTGCCTCGATTGCGGAGAAGACTCCGGCCTTGAGATCGGGATCCTCGAAGACCGCCTCGATAACACAATCCGCACCGGCGGCAGCACCGAAGTCCGATGTCGCCGTAACTAATTCGACAGCCGCAGCGGCGGCCTGTTCGGTGCGCCGACCTGCTGATACATCGGCCGCAGCCAACTCTTCGATGTGACGATGGCCGCGTTCGGCGGCTTCGGCTGAAACATCCAACAACACAGTGGCGATGCCGACCCGGGCGCAAGCATTGGCAATCCCGGTGCCCATCATTCCAGCACCAACAACAACACATTTCGATACGGTTCGCGCGGGTTTACCCTCTCCGCGCTTGCGATCACCTCGAACATGCTGGAGATCGAAAAAATGACCTTTGATCATGCTCTTGGCCGTCCGGCCCAACGCGATGTCAACGAAACGGTAGGTCTCGAGATCCATCGCGGCGTCCATGGTCATTTCAACGCTTTGGATCGCGACATCCACTATTGCCTCAAGAGCCGGGTAGTGCCTCGAATCTAGTTGATTGACAATAGCTTTCGGGAGGCTCTGACGCACAAGATTTCGACTTGGGGCTCCTCCGGGAATCTCGGACACGTGATCCCAGCGCTGGCCGATCCCCGATGACGACCGTGAGGCTCGAATCCACTTCTTTGCTGCTGACGTCAAGGAGCGGTTGTCGTCCACGATGTCGTCGATCAACCCGTACCTAAGCGCATCCTCGACTGCATACTTGGATCCACGTGTAAGCAGCACCTTAAGCGCTCCGAGCACCCCTAATAACCTGACCGAGCGCACAATTCCGCCACCGCCAGGAATCAATCCCAATGTGACCTCAGGCAAACCGAGATATGCCCCCGGGGTGCGGGACATCACACGATGATGAGCTGCAAGACAGAACTCGTAACCGCCACCGAGCGCAGACCCTCCGATGGCGGCCACAACGGGAACCGCTAGGTTTTCTAGTCGAGATAGGTCGGCCTTCAGTGCGCGGTTTCCGGATATCAACGATGCGCGGTCCACCTCGGAAGCATCCAAAAGACGTCGTAGATCACCGCCGGCGAAGAACGATGACTTAGCCGATGTCAGTACCACACCATCGATCGCGTCGCGTTCTTCTTCTATACGTTTGACAGTGTCGTGGAATTCACGCTTGAACGCGTCGGTCATCGTGTTGACGGACGCAGCTGCCGCGTCGAAAGTCAGAACAACGACACCGTCGGCATCGCGATGCCAGTGGATGTCACCGGTCATTTCTGGCCATCCAGCGTCACGACGAGCTGATCGACCAGAAAGTCCGAAGGGTTGACACTGTGTGCCATGGTCCAGTAGTCCACACCTCGCCATGGCGTCATAGCGACTACCCGACCAGCACTGTTGCGAAACCACGTGCTCATTCCCGGGTGAGTCCAGATGAGTTGCTCGTGTTCTTCGTCAATACGGCGATTGTAGTCTTCACAGACTTCGGGCCTCACTTCCACTGAACTATGGCCGCCTTCGGCTAGATGCATCAGGAGCTGCGCAACATGACTGATCCCCACTTCCAACGAGTACAGAGCGCTTCCGCCGTGTCCGAGAAAGGTGTGTGGACCACCCACCAGAAAAAGATTCGGGAAGTTCGGAACACTTACTCCGAGATAGGCTGACGCATTTTCCTCACCCCATTGTTCATGCAAAGGCACGCCGCCTCTGCCGTTCACCACCATCGGCCACAGCATTCTCGTAGCGTGAAAACCTGTTGCAAGAACCACTAGATCAACCTCGAATGCTTCTGCAGAACCAGAGGTCACGCTTGTTTCTTCGAAGGATGCGACATCGTCGGCCACGAGTATGACATCGTCTCTGCGAAGGGTCTTGAACCAATTGTTATCCATCAAGATCCGTTTGCCATACGGCGGGTAATCCGGCACGACTTTGTCGATTAGATCAGGTCGCCCATCGAGCTCGGTATTGAGATATCGGATGAAGAAGTCGCGATGCCGGTCGTTCGTTGAGTTGACCGACCGATCGGGATGTGGCCATGCAGGATCTCTGCGCAACGTTGAAAGAAGTTTGTCCTGAAATTGCCAGGTAAGACGCAGGCGGTAGAAGCTCGCGTAGTAAGGTAGATGCTCCATAAGAAGTCGTACACCCGGGGGTACCTCGCGAAGGTAGTTCGCATTGGGTGCAACCCACTGTGGAGAACGTTGGAAAATGATGGTCTGCCGAGCTACGGGGGCGACAGCGGGCGCTAACTGCATCGCTGTTGCCCCCGCACCGATGATCGCGACTCGCTTGTCGGTCAGGTCCAGCCCGGGTTCCCAGTTAGAGGAATGCACTATTGTCCCAGTGAACCGTTCCATCCCTGGAATTTTGGGGTATTTCGGTTGACTCAGAACTCCCACGCACGAGATCACGCATCTAGCGGTTACAGTTTTCTCGTGGCCGTCAGGCCCAACGATCGTTACATTCCACTGATGCATAGATTCATCGAAGTCTAGTCGCTTGGCCTCGGTGCCGAAACGTATTCGTTCAGTTATCCCCAGATCTTCAGCGGTATTCTTCAGATAGGCTTGAATCTCTGGCTGCTTCGGATAGTAGCGGCTCCATTCGCGACGCGGCGCATAGGAAAAGGAGTACATGTGAGCCGGAGTATCCACGCCCGCTCCCGGATAGACGTTCGCTCTCCACACTCCACCCACGTCGTCTCCACGCTCGAGAATTTCGAAGTCGATGTCGAGACCTTGAAGCATTCTGGCCACTGAAATTCCTGCAGGACCTGCGCCGATCACGATGACATTTAGGGAGTCTGCGGCAGCGGGGCGCCCGTTGGTCCATGTCATTCCCGAGCGGGCACAAAAGCCTGCTTCCTCGGAGAACGTGATGCCATATTCAGACGGAACCGTTTCTCCAAGCGAGATGCCAAGCATGCGAACCAACTCCTCTGGGTCGGGTGGGCTCGGGACCTGAACCTCCCTATCGCGGAGTTCACAAATAACCCTTCGAGCATGCAATCGGATTTCTGCCTGGGTCTTCTCGTCGAAACCGCCGAGATCGTTGTCTCCGAGTGCCGCAGTGCGGGTTGGCTGAAAGCGTCCCGAAAGCCACGTTGCGTCGCCGGTGAGTTGAGCCAGGCAGAGCAAGAGGGTCGGAAGGTTCGCCTTTTGTAGAGCCTCGTCTATCTGATCGTCGTTCGCAGACAGGTGTGGCAGCCCCTGATCGGGCGGTGCATCACGGATCATGCGTTCACTCATCCCTTAATGGTATCAGTTTTTCTATTTGATTTTAGATTTAAACTCGCGATCAGAAAAAAATCACATGGTTACTGTATGGATGGCCACTGGGTCACCGACGGCGCGAGCTGCTTGAGTTACGCTGAACCGCAAACGCATAACAAACTCCTCGGTTCCAAACCCATGGTGCCCTGGATGAAAGCTACTTCCAATCGACCCATGACTTGATCGCGAAACGGTCGGTGTTGCGTTCGATCTCGATTGCGTGATCACCCGCGAAATGAGCCGGGAACACCAGTGCGCTGTTGTCTGCCGCATACCCGAGGAATTTACGACGCGACGCGACAGCCCGGACGGGATCCTCGCAGAAGCAACTGTTCATGGCACCGTGCCCGACCTGCCACGGAGAGTGGATCATATCCCCGACGAACAGGGCTCGGTCGGTGCCGGACTGAAGGGAGACAACAGCGGTCCCTGGGGTGTGACCAGGCGCGAGCTCAATCGAGAGATTCTCATCGATCACGTGCTTGCCATTCCAGATGTCGGCGAGGCCAGCGTCAATGATCGGTTGAACGCTGTCGGCAAACATTCCCTCGTTCACATGATCGCTGACACGAGGCCCGACGTGGTCCGGACTCCAGAATTTGACGTCAGGCTCGGCCATCAGATAACGCGCGTTGCCGAATGTCGGAACCCACTCATCGTTCACCAGCCGTGTGTTCCACCCCACGTGATCGACGTGAAGGTGGGTACTGATCACAAGGTTCACATCATCCGGTTTGACCCCGTACTGCGCTAGCGAAGCGAGATATGGTCCATCAAACTGATCGAAAAGAGGAAAGTTTGGGCGGGATTTGAAGTTTCCGAACGCGGTGTCTATCAGGATGATCTTGCCCGCAGACTCGAGCAGCCACGACTCACTTGAGATATGTAACAGATCCTCCTCGGGCGACCAGTGCTCGGGTGCGAGCCAATGGGCATCTTCGTCCCATTCGGCTCGATCAATTCCCGGAAACATGTCAGCAACCGGTAACGCCAGGCCGTTCCATTCCTCGACCTGAGAGATCGACACGTCGCCAAGAGTGATCGTCTTCATTGCTAGTCCAATCCATTTCTACTGTGACTGCCGCCTGTGTCGACGACGCTGGATGTCGTCCTACTTCATTGAATGGGTTTTTTTGCAATCTCTTTCGCGTACGGAATGATGTCCTCGCCCCATTGCGCAAGCTGATCGTAGAGCTCTTCTGGGGAATTGGATCCGATGCTTAAATGGCATGTGACGTGCTCAAATCCGCGGTCGGCGAAATGCTGCAATTCGTCGAGGATTTGACAAGCCGATCCTGTTAGTACGGGACGTCGGGAGTTCTGACTGGAGGGGGCGCCGGGCGCGCAGGCGTGTGCGGACGCAACTGTTCCCCACCAAAAATCGGATAGGTCTCGGTCGATACGTTCGGCCTCGCGCAGCACTGCGTCCTGTGCTGGTCGAATATTCCCTGACGGGAACGGGTCGAGGAACGCGGCCATATAGAGACCATCGGCCACGCGCGCAGCTCTTCTAGCCCCGACGACAGTTGTCGCACCGTAATAAATTGGGGGACGAGGTTTTTGCGTGGGCTTTGGGTCGAAGGATACCTCGTGGACACTAAAGTACTCTCCACTGTACTCGACGAAGTCGTTGGTCCACGCTGCCTTCATCACCTCAATACCTTCCTCGGTTACAGCCCCCCGATTCCGGTAGTCAGCGTTCAGTGCCGTGAATTCAGCTTCCTCCCAGCCAATTCCGACTCCGACCATCAGCCGGCCGTTGGACAGAAAGTCCACAGCTGCAAACTGATGGGCGCTGACCAGCGGATGGCGGTAGGGCATGATGTGCACGGACGTCGCGAGTTTCAAGTCAGTCGTCGATACCGCGACCGCTGACATAACCGGAATGGCATCCATCATCATCGGGCGCGAGCGGTAGCTAGCCTTGCCGGACTCGGTCGCGGGGTAGTTCGTCCCGGGTGTTCGTCCCATCACGACGTGGTCTGGGAACCATGCGGAGTGAAATCCTCGGACTTCTGCTTCTTTCGCGAACGCTATTGGATTGACCTCTGTCAGGTCGATCGGCTGAAGGCTGTAGTTGTTTCGTTCCTCGTCCACCCGCAGCATGCCGTGGGTGGGCATGTAGACCCCTAGATCCATCAGTTAGTCCTTGATTCTGTCAGCAGCGAATGAAGATCAGGTGAGCCGGATTACCTCGGGTTTCCACCAGCTTTCCGCCAGAACGCGGCATCCGTCTGCAGTGACCACTACTGGCGAGCCAAGTGCAAAGCCACGTCGAGGGATCCAGGGCAGGGTTGGGTCGTTGCCCCACCGCTCTTTGGTGACGACGCTCGGTTCGAAAGTGAGGACCATGTTCTCCTCGAACGTGACCGGGGCGTAGGGACGTTCGATCTCCCTCCCGTCGGCGTAGTTACTGATTCGCACGCCTGAGGCGGGGGGTTCGTCCATGAGGCCAGACCCGTGGAAGAAAGGATAGAACCACGTGAACCCGGCTTCATCCAGCGGGGCCTGCATGGCGCGCTGAAGTTCGGCCTGTGTGATTCCAGCACGAAGTGTTGCCACTCCGGCTTCGAACGACGCTTTTGCAACTGCGAACATACGTTCTAGCTCGTCGTCTACTTCCCCCAACACCCAGACTTGGTTGAATTCGATCTCGTAACCATTGACTCGCGTAGTGAGCTCTGCGGTAATGATATCGCCCATTTCGAGCGGCTTGCTGTATCCAGGTTCCAGCATGATTCCGCTGTCCAAGATTGGTCCGATATCTTTACCCTGTGCGTAGAACGAGGTCGAGTGTGGCTCGCATCCGGCCCTGATGCGGGCAGCCGAGATCGCCGCCCTGATCTCCGCGTCTAGGACGCCTTCATGAGCCGTCTCGGCGACAGCTGCGAACATCTCTTCGGCTATGCCGGCGCCGATCTCGAACATGCGAATCTCTTCGTCGCTTTTGATGGTTCGGAGGGGAGCGAACCACGACATTGCATCAGCGAAGTGCACCGTCGGTAGTGAGGACATCAGTACATTCATCGTGGCGTACGGGAATCCGCCGTACTCTCCGTAGATGCCCTCAACAGCCAGTACAGCGACGGTGCCGGAGTCAACCTCGAGGACCTTCAGACCCTCTACCAGCGATTCGCCGAAGGCCGGAAAGCCCGAGCGATTGTCGGAGATCCAACATCCTTCGAGCCGGGTGACCTTCGCTGCGGGAACAAAGCTGTAGAGAGTCGGCCGACCCTGTCGAGGAAAGAGCAGGTAGCCTTCGATATCGAGATTTGTGAACCAACGCAACGTGGCTTGGCCTTCCCATAGAACGGAATGGAACCCGCTCACGATCAAGCATTCGATCCCGCGAGTAGACATCTCATGGCGAGCGAGCGCCCAACGGCGATCTCGTTCCTCGATGGATAGTTCGTGACCGAAGACACGGGGCAATCGTTGTTCGATTCGTTGTGTCATGTCAGCGACCTCTCGCGCGCGATCGCTCACGCCGTGGTTGGGTAAAAGAGTAGGAATGAACTACATTGGTCATACCGTTTCGCTGCTCTCTGCGCTTGGAAATTCGACCTGAAACGCGCTGCGTAGAATTTTTTCACGCGTCAGTTCCGCATTGTTGTCGTACGTGGCAACGACTCGTCCGCGAGAAAGCACCACAACTCGATCACTGAGGGCCAAGATCTCCTCGAGCTCAGAGCTCACAAGGACGACGGAACGTCCGCCATCTGCCATAGCACCAATGGAACGCAGGATATCGACCCTCGCGCCAATATCGACGCCACGGGTGGGTTCATCGGCCAGGAGCAGTCGAGGTTGACAATGAACCCAGCGGGCAACAAGTAGCTTCTGTTGGTTTCCACCCGAGAGCACGGACGCGTGGTCACGTAGTCGCTGGGGGGAGAATGCAATACCTCTCGATGCGCTTCTCGCCGCCGCCAGTACCCCTCTGTCGCGAACCAATCCCCACCGGCTCTGGGCCCTCAAATCGCTCAATACGATATTATCGCTCGCCCGCATTCCCAGGATCAGACCTTGGGATTTTCGATCCTCCGGGATGTATCCGATGCCTTCCGCGATCGCGGCGCGAGGGTTTGTGGGGAGCGTGCGTTCGCGTCCGTCGATTGACAACGACCCTGTCGCCGCCGACTCGAGACCCGCCAACGAACGCAGCAGGGACGATCGTCCTGATCCGACCAGCCCCACGACGCCAACTATTTCCCCAGCTCGGACGTCGAGCTCGACATCCACGAGTCGTCCAGGAATCGACACGATCGCATGTGCGACTATAGCCCTAGTCGCACTGGAATCGACTCGTAATGGTGCAGACCTAAGGTTGGTCAGAGCGCCAGCATCATCGTCGCCGACCATTGCGCCGACTAAAGATCCCTTGGTCCATCGAGAGATCGGAGCGCTGGAGACCAGCCGACCGTCGCGGAACACCGTGACGTGGTCGCAAATATCGAGTACCTCATCGAGGTTGTGGGTGACAATTACCACCGTTACGCCGTCACTGCGCAGGTCTGAGACCAGACTGTAGAAGGCTTCTCTCTCCTTCTCGGCCAGAGACGACGTAGGTTCGTCGAACAACACTATGCGAGCTTCGGCGGCTAGTGCCCGCATGATCTCGATCATCTGTTGCTGTGCAAGGGAGAGCGATCCAGCCGGTTTTCCAGCCGGTAGCGACACCTTCATCCGCCGGCAGATCTGGCTGAACCGACGCGTCATCTCTCGCCGCGAAAGCACACCTCCCACGCTTGGGGTCACGCCCAGAAATACGTTCTCAAGCACGGACAGCGCAGGGACTATCGTCAATTCCTGATAGATGGCAACCAGGCCAAGTTCTCTAGCGAAGTGCGGGCGCCCCTGACGGAGTCTGGTACCGAAGATGCGTGCGTCGCCAGCTGTAGCTGAGATCCTGCCTGCGGCTATGCCCAGGGCAGTGGACTTGCCGGCGCCGTTCTCGCCGACCAGACCGTGCACGGTGCCGACCTCCACGGTCAGGTCGACCCGGTCCAAAGCGACCGTACTTCCGAACCGCCGCGAGACACCGCAGAGTTCGAGCGCTATACCAGAAGACGAACTACCCACGGTCACACGTTCTTTCGGTGACTGTATACACTGATGGCAACGGCAACTATGAGGATGCTGCCCGTGGCGACCTGCTGGATTGCGGGGCTAACGGCATTGACATCGAATACGTTCTTGATGGTCCCGATTATCAAGAGGCCGACAGCCGTGTTCCACATAGCTCCGGTGCCGCCCATCAAAACGGTGCCCCCGACGATCACGATCGTGATTGCATCAAGCGCAGTGGTCGCGCCCATATCTGCCTGCGCAGTCCCGGTCAGAGCGGCCGTGATGACTCCACCGAGCCCTGCAGCTGCGCCGGAAAGCACGTACGTTCCGGCCTCGAGACGCATAGTGGGCAACCCGGAAATCCGCGCAGCCAGTTTGTTGCCACCTACTGCGTACACGGAGCGCCCGTGGACAGTTTTGGCGAGAACCAGCCCTCCGACGAGCAACAGCGCGAGTAGAATCCACACCTGAAGTTGCAAACCGAACATCCGCGCGGACCCGATCGCGAGGTAAGAATCTGTGGTGAGGTAGTAGACGTTCGAGTTCGAGTAGAGGAGTGCAAGGCCTAGGAATGCAGACGTTGTGCCGATCGTCGCGACGAAGGGATTGACACCGATCAACGTGATCAATAGTCCATTTACACTTCCGGCCGCGGCTCCAACAGCGACCGTGACGACGATCGCCACGATTGCCGGCATGTGCCCTTCACAGCTGGCGTATACGACAGCACCGACACCCAAGATCGCGCCGACGGATAGGTCGAATCCACCGATCAGGATCACGAAAGTCATACCCACTGCAACGATCCCGATAGCTGCGTTCGCGTTCAGTAGATTCTGGATGTTTGTTGCACTCCAGAAGTCTGGACTCCACACGGTCGCACCGATAAGTACGAGACTCAAGATGCCGATCATTTCGTACCGACCGGCCAAAACGAGAATGCGTTGCCGCGTCGAAGTCAGTTCGGCTTGTTTCTTATTTGACTTATCTACCTGCGGCTTGCGAGTGTCGACGTTCATACTCAACTGACCTTCGGTGTTGGGTGGAATGGATGAGGTTGAGCGTCCTGATTCATTGATGAACGTCAGATCAGTATTCGGGTGTGTACTGGTCGATATTCGATGTATCGATCCACGAGAACCTCTCGTATTGTTCGGTGTTTCCATCATCACCGATATATGTAGGGACTGTCTTACCCGCGCGCGAGTCAGCGATTGCTTGCATTGCTGTGGTGCCTATGCTGATAGGAAAGTACGGTGACGTTGCTGCAACCACTCCTTGTTTCACCAACGCAACCGATTGTGTGTCTGCACCGACATCGTAAATCGCCACGCGTTCAGAGAGATTGAGATTTTCGAGTGCCTTGACCGCTGCCTGAGTCAGGTTGATGTACATCGATGCGATCGCGGTGACCTCAGGGTGGCCTTGCAGATAGGACTGAATTTGCTGGATCGAGCCGGCCACCGAGTAGTCGGTATGCAGAGTGTCCACCACGTCGACAGCGGGGTATTTCGCTGAAGCGAGCTCCTGTGCCGCCTGCCAGGGAACCGCACTGCTGGAGCCTTCGGGCCCTGTGAGGGACAGGATCTTCTGGTCGGGTGCGACTTTCTGGCCGAAGTTCTCCCAGTAGTTGACGAAGCCGTCCATATTCGTCAGTCCGCCGACAAATGTCAGGGTGCCTTCCGTGTGCAGTTCTTCACCTCGCAACGTGAAGTCACCGCAGATCGGCCCCCCGGTGGACACAACAGTAATGTGCTGTTGCTCGATGGCATCCGTGACGAGTTTGCAGAGGTTCGGGCCTACCGGGTGAATGATGTAGGCGTCATATGTCTTTGCCGTGAAGGCGCTTTCGAGCGCGCGGTACTGCTGTTGGGGATCGTATCCGGTGGGGTTGAAGATCTTGTAATCAAGGCCTGTGACCCTGCCGCCATTCTCGATGCCTCGCATCTCCGCCGAAGTGAACGCTTGCGAGGGCGGAGCAGCCAGGAAGACACCTACGGGCTTATCAGATTGCCCACCCGAGGTCGAGTCGTCGGCGTCGGGCTGAGCACCACCTCCGCCGCATGCTGCGGAAATGAGTGCAACTACGAGTAGCGCCGACAGACCAGCCGCCCTCCGACGCTCATGTGCAAACTTCATTGCAAGATCTCTCCATCTGTCTGGCACGGCCCCTGCCCTGGCAGCAGCAACGAAGTTTCGTCGATGTTGGTCGAGGCGTTGGAAACGCTCTTGGTCGACGTGATGTCAGCCACATTTCTAACCTAGTATAGAAGTTGAGTCAAGACCGTGAGGCGGGAAATTGCCGCACAAACCCCGGTCACAATTTTGGCTACGCGCGACGAGCGCTGGTTCTTCAGATTTCACGCCACGCAGGTGTCGACCCTCGTATCGCGCCCCAGAAGTGATCGCACGGAAATGGGCGATCGGTAGTAGGCGCTGTATGAGGTGTCAGATCCCGACGCACTCCTTTCCAGGGGCCCCCGGGGGAGAGGGGGCGGGCACGGGCGTTTGCCGGACTACCCGCTTAGGTTTCCACGACAGACAGGCAAGATGCGGGTCGACGCCGCATCGAGGTTCCAGCTTGCACTTCCGTCGATACCTTCCATAGAAACCTATTCCGCGTTAGAATTCTGTTGTGCACACTGAGAGAGAAGCCCCGTGAGCGAACGACGCGATGCTGTCATCGTGGAGGCCGTTCGAAGTCCCGTCGGCCGCCGAGGCGGCACACTGAGCTCAGTTCACCCTGTCGATCTGTCGGCGCGTGTTCTTCAAGCACTCGTCGAACGCACAGGTCTGGATCCGGCCCTGATCGACGATGTGATCTGGGGGTGTGTGACCCAAGCTGGGGAGCAGGCGGGCAACATAGGTCGTTATGCAGCGTTGGCCGCGGGCTGGCCAGAAACCGTACCCGGGACAACCGTAGACCGCCAGTGTGGTTCGTCTCAACAGGCGATTTCTTTTGCAGCGGCATCAGTGATGTCCGGCCAACAGGATTTTGTTGTCGCGGGCGGTGTGGAGTCGATGAGCCGCGTACCCATGGGCTGGGCTCGAATTAACGGGCCGGGATCGGCGTTTGGGCCACTCGTAACATCGCGCTACGGAACCAACGAATTCAATCAGGGCGCTGGCGCTGAACTTCTCGCCTATCGCGGCAACTTCACAAGAGAAGCGTTGGACGCATACAGTCTTGAATCTCATCGTCGCGCAGCGGCCGCGATCGACGAAGGCCGGTTTGTTCGCGAGATCGAGCCGATCGAGACCACTGGACCAGACGGCTCGGCGCGGTTGGTCGACACCGACGAGGGTGTTCGACGTGACGGGACCTTGGAGAGGCTGGCGAAGCTTCCGACACCATTCGCGATCGATGGCACGGTCTCGGCGGGCAATGCGTCGCAGATTTCGGACGGTGCCGCAGCCTTGCTCATTACAACCAGTGAGATTGCTAAACGGCACGGACTTCGCACCCGCGCCCGACTGACCGCGTTCTCGGTAATAGGCGACGACCCACTTGCGATGCTCTACGCCCCGATACCGGCGACGCGCATGGTGCTTGACCGCGCGGGACTCCAGATTGGTGAGATCGGGACCTTCGAGGTCAACGAAGCTTTCGCAAGCGTCAATTTAACCTGGCTTTCCGAGTTTGGCGTGCCCCATCATCTTGTCAATCCGGATGGTGGCGCGATAGCTCTGGGCCACCCAATGGGTGGTTCCGGTGCACGATTGATGACTACAATGCTGCACCGGATGGAAGCTCGCGGAATTCGATACGGCCTACAGACAATGTGTGAAGGCGGCGGCACAGCGAACGCGACCATTATCGAGCTAAGCCAAGTTTGAGGAGAATAACGCATGGAAAATACAGAATTCGATTCGATCGTCCGGGCTGTGCGAGAGTTCGTCGACCGCGAAGTCATTCCACGTGAAGATGAGATCGAAGAAACCGACTCGATTCCAACAATACTGCAGGACAAAGCAAAAGATCTGGGATTGTTCGGATATGCCCTACCTGAGGAGTACGGAGGCCTTGGGTGCACCATGGTTGAGCAATCGCGACTAGCTTTCGAACTCGGCCGGACTGCGCCGGGGTTCCGCTCACTGTTCGGCACCAACAACGGCATTGCAGGCCAAACCATTGCCGGTCACGGCACCGCCCATCAGAAGAGTCGGTGGCTACCGGACTTGGCTTCGGGACGTGTCCTCGCAAGCTTCGCGCTCACCGAGGCCGAAGCAGGCTCGGATCCGAGTGGGATGCGGACTCGGGCACGATTGGAGGACGATCATTACATCATCTCCGGTTCCAAGCGATATATCACAAACGCAGCTCTCGCTGGATTGTTTATAGTTTTCGCCAAAACCGATCCCGACGCACCTGGAACTCGCGGAATATCCGCGTTTTTGGTAGAAGCGGACACCCCCGGACTGTCTGTCGGCAAACCAGACCAGAAGATGGGGCAGAAAGGTGCGTGGACGTCCGAACTCTATTTCGACAATGTGCGGGTGCACAGGACAGCGCTCGTCGGAGGCGAGGAAGCACTGGGTTTTCGCGCCGCGATGGGTTCGTTGGCCAAAGGTCGCTTGACGATCGGAGCATTGTGCGTAGGAATGGCCAGCCGCGTGATCGCTGAGATGACACAGTACGCAACGTCGAGCAAACAGGGCGGCGAGGCTATAGGCGAATTTCAATTGGTACAGGCAATGCTCGCAGAAAGCGAGACCGACGCCCGTGCCGGGCAGGCACTGGTCTTAGCAGTTTCGGATGCATACGACAACGGCACTGATACGCGGCAGGGACCAGCGTGCGCAAAATTGTTCTGCTCCGAGATGGTGGGTCGAGTTGTCGATCGGGGAGTACAGGTCTTCGGAGGGATGGGCTACATGCGTTCGGTGCCGGTCGAACGTTTCTATCGTGACGCCCGCCTGTATCGCATATACGAGGGTACAAGCGAGATCCAGAAATTGGTGATCGCTCGCCAGATGCTGGCAGACCAGCGATCACGGAACTCCGCATGAAAACCTATGGTCTTCTCCAGGGCCGCGCCGCGATTATCACAGGCGGAGCCCAGGGAATCGGCAGGGCGATCGCCGAGAGGCTGGTCGCCGAGGGTGCAGCTGTAGTTATCGCTGACCTCGACCCTTCTCGAACCTCGGAAGCGGCCATCGCATTGGGTGGTAAAACAATCGGTGTACCGTGCGATGTCACTTCGGCTGATGACATAGCCTACGTTGTCAAGCGATGCGCAGAGGAATTTGGGACATTGGATGTGATGGTAAATAATGCCGGGATTACTCGCGATGCCAGCATGCGAAAGATGACGCCAGCGGACTTTGACGCGGTTGTTTCCGTCCATCTGAAAGGAAGCTGGCTTGGAACGCGTGCTGCATCTGGTGCAATGCGTGAGCACGGTACCGGCGGCTCGATAATTAACGTTTCTTCGATATCGGGAAAAGTTGGGAATGTTGGACAAACGAACTACAGCGCCGCCAAAGCTGGAATTGTCGGACTCACTAAGGCGGCGGCGAAAGAGGTCGCGCATGCCGGAGTTCGCGTCAACGCAATTGCACCAGGAATGATCCGAACCCCGATGACACTCGCGATGCGTGCTGAAATTTTCGATGAACAGGAGCGCCAGATCCCGCTCGGACGGGTCGGAGAGCCGGATGAGATCGCGAAAGTAGCAGCATTCCTCGCGTCTGATCTTGCCAGCTACATTACGGGGACAGTAGTTGAGGTCTCTGGCGGGCGCGGAATGTGACCGGTCACTGAAAGTACCCATCGCCGGTCCGGGCGTGGGCAGAATAGTTCGATGCTTCAAGCGTCGAGTGAGAAAGGAGGCCGGTGTGCGAACCCCGGTCAGTACCATCGGCGACATATTCACACGGGCTCACGCTCTCTATGCGGATCGCCCTGCAGTCCGCGATGACCACCACACCCTCACTTACGACGCGCTCGGACGTGAGGCACGCCGTTTTGCCAACGCGATTCGAATCTCCGGAGTAAACTCCGGCGCACGGGTTCTGATGATTGCCCCGAACTCGTGCGATTGGGTGATTGCTGATCATGGACTTACCATCGGTGGCTACACCCGAGTCGGGGTACTGCCCCGCCTCCATAGCGCCGAGGTGGAACAGATTGCCGACGACATAGAGCCCGCGATGGTGATCGTCGACTCGCAATGGTTGGCCGATAACAGCGATTCATGGATACCAGACTCGGTTAAGCACGTTCTGATATGTGGCGACGAGAAGTCCCTGACCGGCCGACACCAGGGTTTTACCGAGTTCGTTTCCCAAGGAACCGATGATGAGCTTCCGTCGCCCGACCCACAATCGACCGCATGGGTAATGTACACCTCCGGTTCTACGGGCAAGCCCAAAGGTGTTCTGGCCAGCCAGTATTCCGTAGGAGCACACGTAAGAAACGGATTACACGAGGTCGAATTCAAAACGACCGATGTCTCATTGCATACCGCGCCGATCAGCCACTTCAGTGGCACCATCCATCACAATACAGTGGCAGTGGGGGGCCTTAATGTGCTCAAGCCACGTTTCGATGCAGTGTCCGTTCTCGACGCCGCACGCGCCGGCGAAGTCACTATTCTTCCATTGGTCCCAACCATGATCACAATGCTGCTCGACGAGATGAGTGATCGCGAGAAGCCAACTGGCAAGGTCGGTAATGTGCGAATGCTGCCCTACTCGGGTTCTGCAATCCAGCCACACCGTGCAGCTCAGGCGCGCGAGTACTTCGGTGACGTGATGCATCAGTTCTATGGCGCTAGCGAATCGCCTTTACCGATCTCCGTGCTGCGACCGACTGACCATGCAGACATCGTAAATTCGATGGGACTGTCACGGTTGGAATCAGCGGGCAGGCCTGCTGACTTTGTCGACGTCAAGATACTCGACGACAACGGCGAAGAGGTTCCGACTGGACAGCGTGGAGAAATTGCGGTCAGAGGCGACCAAGTTTCGCCCGGTTACTGGAGGTCACCGACGTCCACCGCAGAAGTATTTGTCGATGGCTGGTTGAGGTCCGGTGATGTCGGTTGCATCGACGAACATGGTTATCTCTTCATCATCGACCGCCGCAAGGACATGATCATCACTGGCGGGTTCAACGTCTACCCACGTGAGGTGGAGAACGTCATTGTCTCGCTACCCGGTGTGCATTCAGTCGCAGTAGTCGGAGCTCCCGACCGACAATGGGGCGAGGTCATCACCGCCGTCGTAGTGCGAGAGCCCGGCGGAAAGATCGACGAAACCGCGGTGATTGCCCATTGCCGTCGATTCCTCGGCGGTTTCAAGGTGCCCAAACGCGTAAGTTTCGTCTCTGAATTACCTACCAGCGGTGCAGGAAAGGTACTGAAGGCCCGTATCAAAGCCGACCTCTGGGTCGGCCATCAGAGGTTGGTATGAACAAGCTTCGGACCGCGAAATCGCAAGACTTTGCACAATAAATCGAATCTCATCTATGGCAGGAGAACCAGAATATGGTCGAATCAGCAGTTCTTTGGGACCGGGGATCGGATGGCGTGGGCCGAATCCGCCTGAACCGACCGGAGAAGTTCAACGCATTGAACGAAGAGGCTTTCGACGAGTTGTTCCGCATTCAAGCGGAGATCGCTGAGGATCCCGATGTAAGGGCTGTACTGCTTACAGGTGAGGGTTCCTCCTTCTGCGCCGGAGCAGACCTGGACTACGTAAACACAGCTCTGGCATCTCCCGGAGACTTCAGAAGGTTCACCAATCGACTCCGAGAGCTTTTCCAGAACTTCGAACGTATGGCCCAGCCGATAGTTGCCGCCATCCACGGACACGTTCTTGCAGGTGGACTCGAACTCGCCTTGAGTTGCGACATCATTATCGCAGCACGGACAGCGCGGATTGGCGATCAACACATGCGGCTTGGGCTCGTCCCGTCGGGAGGTGACACCCAGCGGATACCATTGAGACTTGGACGATCACAGGCAATGGACATTCTCTTAACGGGAAGATGGCTGAGCGCTCAGGAAGCCCTCGACATCGGCTTGGTATCGCGAATGGTCGAAGACGACGAGCTCATCGCGACGGCTGACGAGATAGCTCGACGACTGGCCGCATCGAGCTTTCCCGCCCTACGAGAGGTCAAGCGACTCACTCATCTCGCTTATTCCACCCCATTGTCTGATGGACTGGTCGCCGAATCTGACGCAGCGATGTCGTGGTTCGGAACACCAGCGTTTCACGACGCGATCTCAGGTTTCACCAACCGTAAACGCTGACGTCCGAGGTCCGCAGACCGAGTTCACTGGACACAATGTAACCACGAATAGGAATTGCGCATGTCGAAATCTATGGTGAACGCTTCTGAGATAGACGCCGATCTAGTGGTCGAAAGGCTCCTGAATGACCGATACAGCTGTCGGAGTTTTCGCCCCGATTCGGTGGATAGAACGGTCCTTGAACGTCTCGCCCGTTTGGCGCAGCGCAGTCCGTCCTGGTGCAATATGCAGCCCTGGGATCTCCGAATAACCGAGGGCGTCGCGACGGAGAAACTCCGGGAACAGCTTACATCGTTCGCGGTGACTAATTCCGAATCGCCAGAGCTGCCCTTCGCGGAACGAATCGAGGGGAAGTTTCGAGAACGCCGCCGTGAGGTCGGTTGGCAGTTGTACGAAGCGGTCGGCGTAGCCAAGGGCGATCGCGAGGCGTCTAGTCGGCAGGCAATGGAGAATTACAGGTTCTTCGGAGCCCCTCACGTCGCGATTGTGACCACCGCGGCTGACCTCGGTGCGTACGGCGCCATAGACTGCGGCCTGTATCTTGGGAATTTCTTACTCGCTGCGCAGAGCTTAGGCCTTGCGACAATTCCGCAGGCAGCGTTCGCCGCCGTAGCGCCTGCCGTTCGAAGTTTCTTTAACATTCCCGAGAATCGTCAAGTTTTGTTCGGGGTTTCGCTAGGCTATCCCGACACCGAGCATCCGGCGAACTCTTTCCGGACGGGTCGAGCCCGCATCGACGATGTAGTAACTTTTGTGGAAAATTAGACTCAATAGTGGAATGCCTTCAGATCTCCAGTTCATAGAATTCCTGACAGTGCCGGCTGCGTTGCTGTAATCAACACCTCTATTTATTGATTTCAACGCCACAGTTGTCTGATAGTTAGGTTGCGGCGACTGGAGATGCATCCAAGTCCGAATGAAGCACAACGACCAGGAGTCTAAATTGCCTGTACAAACAGGTTCTACTCTGAAGGACTGGGTCGCCGGATGGGACCCGGACGCAATCCATTGTGAAGAAACTCTGGAAACTGCCGTAGCCAACGCGCTGTCAGCAACCCTAGACCTGCCAGAACGCCTCGTTTCCGGCGAGTCTTTGCCGTTACTCTGGCATTGGTTGTACTTTAACGCTTGGTCGCCCACTGAAGAACTCGGTGAAGACGGCCATCCTGCAACAGGCTGGTCATTACCGCCCATACCCTCGCGCCGACGGATGTTCGCGAGCAGCACAGTGAAAGTGGCGGAACCTTTGGTCGTCGGCGAGCGCGCCGTCAAATCCTCGTCCGTGATTTCGATAACCTCCAAGTGTGGACGAACGGGTGAGCTACTGTTCGTCACGGTACGAAGCGAATACTCGCAACACGGTCGCAGCAGGCTGGTCGAAGACCAGACTGTCGCTTATCGCAGCGGGAGTGACTCCGGCATAGAACCTCGCCACTCAGATGATTTTCTAGGTGACGACGCAGAACCGTGGTCACACGAACCGCGTCTCACTACCGCCACCCTATTTCGTTTCAGTTCTGTCACCGCGAATACTCACCGAATTCATTACGACGAGCGATACGCGAGGGAAGTGGAAAAGTACCCCTCGCTGGTGGTACAGGGCCCGTTGTTGGCAATGTACATGGCCGATTTGGCGACGCGTCGCAGCGGTAAGGCTGTTTCGCTCTTCACCTTTCGCGCTACCAGACCCGTCTTCCTGGGTGATCTGATACGGATCGAGGGACGACCAAACACATCTGCGTGCTCCTCTGCTGACCTTCGGGTGTCGACTGGCCCCAACACCGTCCACGCCACAGCGAGCGTCGAGTTCCGATGATTACGAGTGACTATCGCGACGTCGTGCGGGCAGCGCGTTCATTTCTCTTCGTTCCAGGAGACCGCCCTGAACGCTTCGCTAAGGCGGCGGTGAGCGGTGCAGACGTCATAGTCTTCGATCTCGAAGATTCCGTCGACGCAACAGATAAGAACTCTGCGCGCCTCGCTGTTTCTCAGTGGTTACGCGCCGGGCACCAAGGTATTGTCCGGATTAACGCTGCGGACACCGAATGGTACCGAGACGATGTGCTATCCGTTGTCGGAATGCATGCCACCGGCGTGATGGTACCGAAAGCATCTGATCCGATAAAAATTGCAAGCTTGCGTGCTTCCTTACACTGGAACATCGCTTTTGTTTCGCTGGTTGAAACTTCTGCTGGCGTCGCGAGTGCGTCGGCGATCTCGGCTGTGCCCGGTACAACTCGCACTGCGTTCGGGAGTATTGACCTCGCCGCCGAACTCGATGTTTCTCCGGACGATCGAGAGTGCATGGCCTTCGCGCGAGGTGCGCTTGTGATTGCGGCCGCGGCAGCCGCGCTACCTGGTCCAATCGATGGTGTGACAACAGCAATCCATGACAAGGCAACGATTACATCAGACACGCAGTACGCCAAACGCCTCGGACTAACTGCAAAAATGTGTATTCATCCCCATCAGATACCTATCGTGCATGACGCCCTATCGCCAACCAGAGATGATCTTGAATGGGCTAAGGGAATACTGGACAGAGTGCGGCGCGGCAATAGTTCTGCTGTCGCTGTCGGCGGACACATGGTGGACGCTCCTGTTATCAAACGCGCTCGACGCATACTCGGCTACGCTCAACTGCAACCCAGCGTCAAAGAGTCGCCGGGGGAGAAAGCCGTGGGAAAGCGCTGACATGGCTTGACACTCCGCGACCTGACGGCACGTGGATCACGCGAAGATAAACCGCGCGCAACATTCCCTGCCCATTGCCGCTGCGATCGAGAGGCAACTCAATGATTCACGAATACCAGCCATCTGTACCGTCGTTGCAGCGTTATGGCGAGATCAAGAGCTTGAGCAGGTATCTCCCCGAAACAGTCTCCACTCGAAGAACGGACTTCAAGGGAATGGCTGTTGGGTGTACTCCGCACACCGACGCCACCCACACAGATTTCGTTCTTATCGGGACGACCGTCGCCTGCACCTGCGGGTTGGTGTACGAGTGGGAACGCATCGGTCGCGATGTTGCTCTCCTCGACGTGCGAGTAGTCATCGAACCGGACGGGCGAGAACGACGGCGATTCCAGCACACTGCCCCAGTTGCCATGGCGTACCGATGAACGGCGGGGTTCTTTCGGGCATGCGCATAATCGAAGGATCTGCATTCGTCGCAGCGCCTCTCGGCGGTATGACGCTCGCGCAGATGGGAGCGGACGTCATTCGCTTCGATCAAATCGGAGGCGGCCTGGACCATCGCCGATGGCCTGTCGCAGACAACGGTGCGAGTCTGTTCTGGGCTGGGATGAATAAGGGAAAGCGATCCATTCAGCTCGACCTCCATGCCCCTGCTGGTCGTGAACTGGTCAGGCAGCTGGTAAGTGCGCCGGGGGAGGACGGCGGCATCTTCCTTACCAACTTCCCGGCACGTGGCTGGCTAGGTTACGACCACCTCAGCGATAGCCGTCGTGATCTGATCATGGTTGCTCTCACCGGCAATGCCGATGGGTCAAGTGAGGTCGACTACACTGTTCATCCCGCCACTGGGTTTCCCTACGTCACTGGCCCGATAGAGCACGGTGACCCCGTCAACAGTGTGCTTCCCGCGTGGGATATCGCGCTAGGCAGCCTGGCAGCGACTGGGTTGCTAGCTGCGGAACGGTATCGGCGGCGAACCGGCCAGGGCCAGTTAATCAGTGCGTCATTGTCGGACGTTGCTTTCGCCATGGTCGGTAATCTCGGCCGTATCGGCCAGGCGGCGCTCCTTCCCCCCGATGGTGGAGTTACCAAGGAAGGCAACTATCTGTACGGAGCGTTCGGGCGATCGTTCGCCACGCGCGATCACCGCCAGGTGATGGTCGTCGGGCTGACGGAACGCCAGTGGACATCACTGTGTGATGCCATGGACCTCTGGGCGAGCTGCAGTGAAATCCAAACGGCAACGGGCGAAGACCTCTCCACTGAATCAGGGCGCTACCGGACGAGACAGCTGCTGGCGGCCGCGATTGAACCGTGGGTTGCGGCCAGAAGTTACGACGAAGTAAGCGACGCACTAAACCAACACAACGTTATTTGGGGTCCATACCAATCATTCTCGCAACTACTCGACGACCCGCGGGTTGTCAGTCCACTGTCTCCTTTCAGCACAGCTGAACATCCAGGTGTAGGCGAGTATCCGATGCCTGCATCACCTCTCTCGTTCTCCGTCGCCGGGCGGCTCCCCGTTGCGCGTGCTCCCGAGCTCGGGGAACACACCGACGAAATCCTTGCGGACGTCCTCGAACTCAGCGCGGCCGAGATCGGCAAACTTCACGACAACGGCCTGGTTGCCTGAACGCCGCCCATGCTGCCAGCCGCCCGGCAACGGTCTTCTGCGGCCAGACGAGGAGCTCACCCTATGTGCCATCGAACTAATCTCAGTCACTCCACGAGCGGAACGCTGATCAGTTTCGTCTCGCCAGTTTACGACTTTACTATTGACCACCCACTTTCTGAAAGGTAAGCCTAGTGCAGACAATCGACGGCGAGACCAATTACCCAGCATCCGCTCCAGGTACCACCCACTTCAGACGGCAGGGGGCGGTCGGGGTCATCGAACTCGATAACGGCCCGTTCAATCTTGTTTCTCGATCGCTGATTTCTTCGTTCGACGATTCAATCAGTGCGGCCGCCGAAGACGACGAGGTGAGGGCAGTAGTAGTCACCGCACGCGGACCCAAAGCGTTTTGTGCAGGCTCCGACATAGGGGAGTTCGATGACTACGCCACGCCTGGTGCGGTTGTCGACCTCAAGCTCCGCTTCCAGAACGAAGTATTCGACAAACTCGAAGGGATTCCTAAACCGACTATCGCCGCGCTCGACGGACTAGCGTTCGGTGGGGGGCTTGAGATCGCATTATGCTGCGACTTAATCGTCGCTCATCAGGATGTTCGGGTCGCATTGCCTGAGTTACGGATTGGTGTTTTCCCCAGCAGTGGGGGACCCATCAGGTTGGCCCGGCGGGTGGGTTCGGAACGGGCGAAGTACATGATACTTACGACAGATCCGATCACAGCGGATGACGCTCAGCGGTTCGGGCTGATCAGTGAAGTGGTGTATCCCGGTACAGCGCTCGCGCGTGCAGTCATCCTTGCCCACCAGTTCACCAACCTGCCCGAGCTCGGCATCGGCGCCATCAAGAATCTGATTTCGAGCAGCTACACGATGCCGGGAACCGAACTGCGCAGTCTTTCTCTCGCCTTGAGTGACGCCGCGTTCACCTCGTCCGACTGCGCAGAAGGTGTTGCGGCCTTTCGCATGAATCGTGAACCACTGTTCGGCCGCAGAAACCGTCCATGACATCGGCAATGCACCTTTAATCTCGATCGAGTCGACTAATCTCTTCATGCTGCCGCTACATTCCCGCATCCGACTCCCTCACGAATGTATGCTTGCGGCCCAGATCTAATCAGGAAACCTTTGCGATGAACACGGCGATGGGTATCAACTGACATTTGGCACGGTGATCGTAGGGCTGACTCTATCCAGACCAGGGCCACGACTATCGCTATGTAAGCACAGATGATCCTGATGGAGCTCTCCGACGTACATCTGCAGGTACACCTACTCAGTCGACCTTTGCGAGTTCATTTTCTGTAGGTCCCCGACGGTCGCCTACCAGGTTCTTCGCACCTGCTCAGTCCAGGTCCGGATCGGAAACTCAGGAAACCGGTATTGAGCCAAGGAGCGCCATTGGCTCCGCGGTTCGACATACGCAGCCTCAAGCCGGAAGGGTCTGCGCTGCAACATCATGCAGAAGGTTACTGGTAACCCTGCATATATCAGAACTCGGCGTATTGCTTCGCGCTCCGACGCCGACACACGGGCACCCCGTCAGGATCCCCTGACGGCGCGCCGCGGCTATATGTAAAAACCGGCTTATCGGTAGGCACGGCAGATACGTTCAAGCTTAGGATCTGGCGTACTACGCGATTGATAGCTGTTTGCGGTAGAGACCTCGGATTCGGTGCTCAGGCGCAATAGGTCGTCGTAGGGCTCGTCTTTGAGTGCTTGATCAACCTCGGACAGCGGAGCAGGACGACAGTAGTATCGCGAGGCAACCTCGGTCATGTACGCACGGACGATCGCGTCCACTGCTTGTCGACTGCGGCAACCTCTCGGTCCCATGTCGCACCTTGTATGTGTGGCCCTTGGGGGTCGATCCTGCGCCAGCGCCAGTACGCCAGATGGTCAGCCTCATTGACGTCCCGCCAACGAGCTCTGTCTCTTGAGACAGCAACGAAGTTCAAAAACGCGGCTAGATCGCGGGCGTAGCCACCTGAGTGTTGCGCGCCTACGTCTGCATATCGACTGATCTGAAGAAGGCATTTAGTTCGACGTCATACTCGAATACCGGGTCGATGAGGAACGGCGTGCCGGCCACCAACTCTGCCCGCGGGGCCGAGTCCACTCCAAATTTATCTCCGGAACCGCCGGCCGCGGCACCAACTCGTGTGGTGTGACACAGACGCGCCAACCAGGTCTCGGCATGGTGGGCAACAGTACGTGGACATCTGTCCAGCCGTGCACAAAATATCGCGCTCACCGTGGCAGGCTCGTCCGGAGGCGGCTCATTCCGCGACGGGACACCGCTCAAGGTCCGCTCCGAAGGCCTCTCGATGGACGTCAAAACGCCAGATCTTCTTCATGCGTGGGCGAAAACGTCTCGCGAACAGTGGATTTACTGCCTGAGCTTCGACGTACCAATCGGAAACGGCAAGGGATTTCTTCGCCTCCATCAACAGTGGTGCCCCGCCGACGCCGCAACCCCTGTCAACTGAAACATACTCAATCGTCAAGATATGTTGACGACAAGGTGACGTCAAGATATCTTGACGAGATGGAATCGGAGAAAGTCCTCACCCCGACCGAACTGACCGAGCTCTACGTCGAATACAAGGCCGCTCTGCTCGATGTCGAGCTTTCGGAGATGGTGCGCGAGCAGGGGAGTAAGGACGCCGGAACGTGGGTCAAGAACGCCGACCAACGCATGGCCGAGGCGGTCTCCGACGTCGACGCGCTCGAGATCAACGCCTTCCTGGCCTCGACGATGATCGCCGACCGCTACGCCATCATCGGACGCCTCCGGAGCCAAGAGCGACCTGTCCCGTGGTCGAAGATCGGCGAGATCCTCGGCATGAGCAAGCAAGCCGCCCAACAGTGGTACGACACCTACAACCTCCGGCCCCCGGTACAAAACCCCACCCGCGCAACCGGTCCGTCCTGAGCGCAGGGAAATGGATCGCCCTGCGCTGTAAGACCAGTCGAGCGCGGCATGCCGTCGACCCGACGCCGAGTATCGAGGCGACGTCCGTAGAGTAATTACGACGAAAACTGTTGCAGCACCTAACCTTACAGCGCAACGCTGTAAGGTTAGGGTGTGGGAGAAACGCTCAGAACCTTCATCGCAACCACCTCCGAGCTCGGAGACGAGCGACCCGACGGCGTCGCAGGAGTGACCGTCCGGTACGGGTCGAAGGAGATCGACTTCCTGCCCGCGACCAAAAGTCCCGCGCCTGCCTGGACTCGTTCGGCCGCCCACGAGCTGCTCGGCATCTACGGATACGAAACGGCCGGGGACTGGACCGACATCGGCACCGACGATCCCATCTGGGAGGTCCCCGTCGCCGGGGCCGGGGACGGCTGCGGCGGCATCTGCCCGGCCTGCGGACCGCCACCAGCGTGAACGACCGGCCCGAATCGACAAGGCACCGGGCAGCTGGAATTTGCCCGGTGCCCCACCGCATCACACTACAACAGGGGAGAGACAACCAATGACCATCACCACGCCCGCACCGACCTCCACCGGCTACACCCTCGTCGACGTCGATCCCAACGAACTCGACATCAGTGCCAACGTCCGCACGGGCGTCGACATCACCGCTGCACCCGAGTTCATCGCCTCCATCACCGAACTCGGCGTCCGCCAGGCCGTATTGGCGGTCCGCCGCACCGACGGGACCCTAGCCGTTCACGACGGGCAACGCCGCGTCCTCGCCGCCCGAGAAGCCGGACTCGCCTCGATCCCGGTGATGGTGCGCGATCAAACTACCGACGAGCGTGAAGCAGGTATCGAGCGCATCACCGAGCAGATGAATCTCAACGACCAGCGCGAAGGCCTCACCAGGGGCCAACACGCCGCTGGCGTCGCAGACCTGCTCGATTTCGGACTGAACGTGCAGAAGGTCGCGACAGCACTGCACGTCCCCAAGTCGTACGTCGAGAAGGCCGGTCGCGCAGGACGATCCGAGCGTGCTCGCCAGCAGCTCGACAACAGTCAACTGACACTCAATGCTGCCGCGCTGATCGCGGATCTCGAAGAAGCAGCCGAGATCGAGCCGTGGGTCACCGACGCCGTCGAGAAGGTCTTCGAGATCGGATTAGGCATCGAGAACCGCCTCGCGACCATCAAGCGCCGGGTCGACGAGCGAGCCAACACTCGAGTCGCCGCCGCCGACTACATCGCGCGCGGCTTCACGTTGCTCCACGACGAACCGTCCACCAGCGAGGGGGAGTGGTTCTCGCTCGCGGACCTACGGACGGCCGACGGCGGCGCGGTCCCGGCCGATGCACCGGAGCAGGCACCGCACCTGTGGCACGTCCACGTCCATGAGACCGGTGCCATCTGGGTCGACAAGACCACCCAGGAAGAAGTCGCCAAAAAGGACATCGACTTCGACACCGAGGGCGACGACGATACGGAAGCGTACGGCGAGCTGCGGCACGCCAACACGGTCGAGAAAGTGCCCGGCTGGGTCCACGAGTTCTTCCTTCACCGTGACAACCGCGCTGCGGCCGGCCTCGAACTCGCACCCGAGCGAATCGCCGCCGTCGGCGCATCCGATGACGATGCTCAGGACGGGCTGACCCCGGCCCAACGCACGGCAGCGCGCGCCGAAGCCGAACGCATCGAGAAGGAGCGGGACGAACGCCGAAAGGTCAAGGCACTCAACCGTGCCGGAGCGACCGCCACCGAGGCTCGGCGTACGTTTCTCACCGGCCTGCTCTCGCGCAAGACCACCCCGAACAACGCCACCAAGTGGATGGTGACCACGCTGGCCACCTACGGTGATGTGTTCACCGAATCCAAGTCGACGGAGCGGTACGCCGAGATCATGGGCTCACCGCTGCACGAGGTCACCCGCAAGGTCGACGGTTCCCCTGCCGCACGAGCAGAAGTGTTGCTGCTCGCCCGCGTGCTCACCGCGTTCGAGGCCCGCCTGACCGGTGCGCAGGATTCCAAGGACTACTGGCGCTTGCGGCAAGGATCTGTTCGCGATGGGTGCCGACGCGGCGTTGGAGCGTGACGAAGGATTCGATTCGGCTGCGTCGTGCCCACTGGATCCATCGCTCGAGTGCGTCGGCGGCCTGGTCGGCGGGGAGCTTGAAGACCGTTCGTAGGCCCTCTTTGAGCAGGTAAGCGCGGTAGAGGCGAGGATCGGTAGATGCGATCCATCGGAGCTTCACGCGTTGACGGTCGGTGAGGTTTTCCGGGTTCTTCCACAGCGCATACCTTGAACGGAGCAACGCTCGGGCGGGGCCTATGGAGACGGTTGAGCGTCGGCCATTGATCCACCCGTGTGATCGAGTGTGTCCGCCGCGGCGTGCGTCGGACCACGCTTGACGGCGTACGGCATCGAGTGCCTCTGTGGCCCAACCGACTACGTGAAAAGGGTCGGCGCAACGGATCGCGGTGGGGCATCGATCGCGAACCACATCGGAGATCCACAGTGCCCCGTCTGCTGTGACGTGAGTGATGCGGTCGCACCGTCCCGCACCGGAGGATTCGAGTGCGTCGAAGAACGCACGGACGGTCGCGCGGTCTCGGCCCGGGTGAGCCCACACCAGGCGTCCGGTGTGGTGGTCGACGACGACGGTCAGGTATTTGTGGCCGCGTTTGTAGGAGATCTCGTCGATGCCGATTCGCGTCAGGCCGGCCATCGCGTCGATACCGGCGGCGGTGTCGGTCCACACCCGAGCGATGATCGATCCGACTGTGCGACAGGCGATCCGCATCAGTTCGGTGATTGCCTTCTTCGAGCACTGTGTGGCCAACCAGGCGACCTGCTGATCGAACGAGCGCGTGTGCCCGGCGCCGTGACGAGCCCACGGGACCTGGCGCACCGTCGGCCCGTGAAAGCGACAATCGACCCGCGGAGCATCTGCTTCCAGGAAGACTCGAACGGTTCCCAGATCCAGGCCGCGCCACTGCCGTCGACCCTGCCCACGGTCGTACCAAGAGGCCCTCGAACCGCACGCTCCACAACGACCCTGGTCGCCCTTGCGGGCCTTACATGCGCCACGATCGCTTGTGTGTCGTCGTTGAATTCAATGTCCTCGACGACGGTGTTCTCGACGCCCAACACAGTGCGCCATAAACTAGCGTTCTGCATGCCGTTCTCCGTTCTTCAGTTTTGACCTTCGACAAGCCAAAACCTAGACAGGGGACGGCGTGCGGGCGCTCAGGCTCCAACGGCGACCCACGAACGTGTCACAAGAGCCAGAAACGTTGACGCCTGGATATGTCAGCGGAACGGCGTGTCCGAGCGATGCACGTTGTGCGAGGCGGCGACATACCCGTAGCGGTACAACATCGACTGTGCGGCAAGGTAATTCTCGTACTGATACGGCCCCGATCCGACCCAGAGGCCGACCACAGCTTCCGCTGGGAGTTCGATCCTGCGGTGGGGGACCAGGCCTGCTGCCCCGGCTTTGAAGTCCGGATCATTGGGAACTCCCAGCTGCTGACCGAAACCTGGTTCCACGTAACGCCATTCGCGCTCCTCGTCGAAACCTGCGTGTTTCACGCTGGCTGCGCGAAGAGCCAGTCGCTGAACGGCCTTTCGGACTGCGTACTCATTGGGCTTGCCGGAGCGTATGTCGGTCTGGGCTTGAGCGATGAACAGATGGAACGCATCGAGTAGCTGGCCCTCGAGGGTATCGGTCACGTAGGTGACCTTCTGTAGCCCTAGGCCCCCGATTCGCTCGAGCGTGCTGTTACGGGGAAACAGCTCGGGCTCGAAGCCGATAGCGAACCCACCGGTGCCTTGACCGTAGGCGCGCCACTGACTCAGCGAGTCGCATTGGGTCGAGAACGACACTATCGAGCAATGAATGAAGTCCGGGTATGTCTGGTCGACGACTTGCTGAATGGCACGGGCGACCTCTTGGAGAAAGGCCTTGGCTTCGGGAGTGGGGTCGAAGGATCCTCGTACGCCCAGCGCCACCAGGCCGTCCTTGATCAGATCCAGGCCCAGGGTCAACTCGCGTCGGTCGTTGAGGAATTGAGCTGCGGACGCGTGGAGGATCGGCTTGTAGGTGCCGGATCGGGGCTTGTCGTCCTCGGCCTTCTTGTCCACGTTGTTCAGGATGCCGAGAAGGCCGGCGGTGTTCGTGTAGTGCCACAGCGTCTCCGTGGGGAACTCGGGAACCGCGATCTCCTGGGCGTTTGCGGGTTCAACGGTGTCCACGGCGCGCGCCCCTTTTCTTCGAGTCCATCGGCGGAGCCGCGACGACAGTGTCACGGGCGCAGGTCGGTTCGTGCGCCGCTACCGGGCCGGTCGGTGATCCATCGATCGATATCGTCGCGCGAGTACAGCGGGGCATTGCCGATGCGACGGGTGGGCTTGGGGGCCTGCCCCCGTGCGACGTAGGACCGCCACGTCGACGATGCGATTGCTTTGCCGGTCCTGCGTTCGATCAGTGTCAGAACGTCGGCGAGGGAGAGCTCGTCGGCAGCCATCACTGCTGCCTCATGGATGCGCGGCGCGGTCCGGTACTCGACATACCTGCACCTTACAGCGTTCCGCTGTAGAAACTTTGCCGAACCTCTTGCAACCTTACAGCGGAACGCTGTAAGGTTGAGGTATGCCCTCTACGAGGACCGAACTGCGCCAATCCGATTGGCAGTCAACGCTGTTCGACGACTGTGCGCTACCTGGGTGTGCGGTTCCGGTTGTTGTGCCGGGGGATGTGTGCCAGTCCTGCCGCGTGGCTTTCGGGGACATGCTGAACGTGCGCACCGAGGGACCGGCGCGCGAGCCGGCGCAGGTCCGCGCCGACCTCGCTGCCCGTGACGCGAGCACCCGCGAGCAGTACCGGGCGCAGGCCGCGACCGTGGCTGCGGCGCAGCAGGTTTCGTCTCGCAAGCGCAACCAGATCTGCTGGCTCTGTGAAGAGCGGCGGACCTGCACCTCTACCGGCGGGCGTTGGGAATGCGCCGACTGCCAGAGTCTGCCGTCCTGAACATCTGCGTCCAGCCCGCAACCGTTGTCGCTCACGTCTTTCACCACCCGACCTTGGGAGTGCCCATGACCGCCACCCTCACTGCGCCCCGCCGTCTCAAAGGAGTGGGAATGAAACTGATTTCGCTCGACACCCAGTTCGACGGGACGGTCGTCGACATTCTCGGCTACCGCACCGCGCCCGCAGGCCGCGTCGAGGTCACCGCCATCCTCGACGCACCCGGTGCCTGGTACAGCCGCACCTACCCCGTCGTCCTCGATGCCAGCGACGTACGACTCTCGCTGGCCTTGCAGTCCCTCACCCGCCCCGAGCCGGGCGTGCGGTGATGGCCGAGACCGCAGGCCAGATCGACATCTTCGAGGTGCTCGCCGCCGCCGAAGCCGACGAACAGAACCTCCACGTCCAGCGACACGGCATCCCGGTCCTGTTCGCTAGCCCCACCCGAGGATTGACAGCTCGCATCGCCGAATTCGAGACCTGGGCGACCACCTGGGGACGACACGGCTCGACCGCCGCCTCCCACGTGTTCCGTCCGGGAATCTGCGACCCGTCCGCACCCACTGAGACCTGCCAACCCACCTGCATTGCAGCGGACCTCGACTGCTGCTGCCCGGACACAAGCAGGGACGCTCCGTGTGAGTGCGTCGGCGGCGATGTCTACCGCGGCGCGTGCACCGGCTGCCCGTGGGAAGGGGAGAACCGCGCCGACGAGGCCGAGGCAGTCTGCGACGCCCTCGATCACGCCCACCCCGGCTGGATCGACGACCTCCCGATCGTTATCCCCGAACGCAGACCGTCGCAGAAGGACCAGGTGTGGAGGGCGAAGGTCATCGAGCTCGTCGGTGAGCGACCCACCGGATGGCCTGTCATCACCCGACGCGGGGACACCATCGGCCTTCGGTCCGTTCCGAACCGCTCACCGTGGGGTGGCTACGACGTCGCCGCCGCCTCGGCCGTCGCACACCTCACCCGCCAGGCATCGTCACCATCCCCGACCGCATCTACGACAACGTCAAGATCGCCATAGAAACCGCCACACGCAAACAACTTGCCAGCTGACCCCAACCCGGTCCCGGTGATGTCGACACCCAGCAGCGTGTCGGCACCACCTGGCAACATGACCCACCAACGACACAACAACGCACACAACCGTCGAACCCGAAGCAGAACAGGGACACCATGGATATCGCCACTGCTGCAGCCGAGCACCAGAAGGCCCTCGATCTGGTGACGGAAGAACCCACATTCGACCATCTCAGGCAGTACGACGCCGCAGCGAGCATCTCACGGGTTTCCTCGGCCGCCGGATCGACACCTATCTGCGGGTCGGCATCGCTGGGTTCGTCGTTCTCGTAGCGTTGTACTTCCTTTTCGACGCCCCGCAATTCCCGGGCATCATGGTGGTATTCGTGTGGGTGCTCGGGATCATGGTGCCGATCGCTTGGAATATGCGCTGGCTGCTCATGGTCCGCAAGCTCGTTGTCTCGGCACACGTCTTCGTGGACTCGGCCAGGTCTCTTCGGAACGAAGACTGACCGCGCGAGAACATCATGATCTTGTACGCGCAGCTGGACTGATCGTCGTCCTCGCCGCCGCAATAGCGTTGTACGCCCTGCACACCGAACATCAGGCCCGACCGGCACAGTTGTCACTGCTGGTGCTGCTCGCGGGAATCGTCATCACCACGATCGCGTTCTGGACCCAACGCGATAATCCAGGCAGCACCTTTGTCATGACCTGGACTCTCCTGATCACCGCAGCCGTATTGGCACTCGCCGTGGCCGTTGCAGAAGTGGTCTACCGCATCGTCCGGTGGGTCGAGGCCGAACATCATCAGCCACAAGGGCCGCCATCGCACGAAGAGTGAACCGCCGCTGCACGGATTGTCGTGCTGGCATGATCGAAAACATGACCCGACGCACCATCTCCATCGAAGTAGACATCCCCGGCACCCCGGCGAAAGCGCCGATGCTCGACGGTGCCACAGATCACGATGACCGGTATGCCGATCTCGCGAACGCCGTATGGATGCTCCTACAGGCCGGATCGTTCTCCTTCCTCGTCAAGCCCGACACCAAGGCCGACGCCGACCACCTCAACAAGCGGTGGAGCAACTACAACGCCGACGAGTCCGGAGTGTGGCGTTTCTGATCGGCTGAGGGCGCGAACGGACGGCAACGAAGAGCTACCGCGCCGCCGACACCATCATCCACCCACGCATCCGTACCCCGACCGACGCCGCCGTAGAGCAACAACTCCGGCGGCGTTTCGCATGTCTCGATCACGGCGTCGCACCAGTAGTCGGGTGACGGCACCATCATGACCCGAATGTGGAATGAACTGTTCCCCGTCGCTGTTCCGTATTTATCTCCGTACTGCGGGATCAGGAATGCAAACGACGTAATTCCGAACTGCTCGATGGTGGGAATCGATTGTGCGCCAACATATTCGAGTCCAATTGTCTCGCTTTATCTATGGCTTATCGGAATGTTTTGGCGTAGAATTTAACCTATCGGAACAATTCTCTCGAGGAGTGAGCTATGTCGATCACTGTGTATACGAAACCTGAATGCAACAACTGCGATCAAACAAAACGACGCCTGAACAAGCATGGGATCGAATACACAACCGTCGATGTCACCGAAGACGCAGCGGCGCGCGAGTTCGTCACCGACGGACTCGGCTACCGGCAGATGCCCGTCGTGGTCGTCGACGAGAACACCCACTGGTCCGGCTTCCGAATCGACGCCCTCGACAAGCTCGCCGCCGCCTGACCGGCCACTCCGTTGACCCTGTTCAAGATTCACCTGCGAGAACGAGCCCGACGATGACGCCACTGAGCGCAGTTCCACCGCCCGACGAGCCCGAGCGTGCCGTTCGCAGCCTCGCTGCTGTAGACGACGACACGGCCGTCGACATCGAGACAGCTCACGAGCCGTCCACCGACCCTGAGGCACTGCTGCTGTGCGCCCTGATGTGGAGCGCCCACACCGGGGGAGTGTCCGCCGAGGATCTGCGCATCACCGCGATCGTGACCGCCGACGACTTCGACGACGTCGCATACCGGCGAATGTTCGTCGTGATCGCCGGTCTCGTCGCGGCCGGCGAACCCTACGATCCGGCGAGCGTCACCGCAGCCTTCATGCGATCCGGATCCGGCGGAGCCAAGGACGCGCCCCTGCGTCGCCGCTTGAACGAGGTCATCACCGCCGGGGCAGACGGCTTCACCGCCGTCCATTTTGCCGACATCGTGCTCTCCCAGTCCTACCGGCGCAGTTACCGGACCGTGGCAGCGGCCATCGTCCACGCCGCCGAGGAGCTACCGGAGGAGTACCTGTTCGATCATCTCGTGGAGCACGGGCGCGCTCAACGCGCACTGTGGCAGCGGCTCAACATGTTTCGGGCAGGGCAGTGACTCATGGTCGACACCGCCGCCGCGTCCACGACACAGGAACACGCCCCCGCATCCGCGCGATTGTCACGACGCATGGACGATGCCATATCGTCAACACATCTTGACGATATGGTGGTTCCTGCCTCACAGGGAAAGGGTGCGTCCGTCTGTGCTGCGTCCCCCGTTCGCCTACTACGGCGGCAAGACCCGTCTGGCCCCCGCGATCGCCGCAGCATTGCCCGCCCACACCCAGTACGTCGAACCGTACGCAGGATCACTCGCGGTTCTGTTGGCGAAGACTCCGGCTCGGTTGGAGACGATCAACGACCTCGACGGCGATATCGTCCACTTCTGGCGGATCCTGCGTGAGCGACCCGACGACCTTGCCCGAGCCTGCGTTTTGACCCCGCACGCGCGCACCGAGCGGATCGACGCGCTCCAGCGCCCCGCCGATCTTGACGACATCGAACGGGCCCGCCGAATCTGGGTGTGCCTGACCGCCGGTCGAACCGGGTGCGAACCCGTCGACGGCACCGCAGATCCGGACGCGCTCGCAGCCACCGCCGCCGCCCACCTCGGGTCGGCGCGAGATGCACTGTGCCGCCTCGACAATGCGGTATCGACCGCGTGGGCCGCAGCAGCCCGGCTCTATCTCACAGATCCGGCCGAGCAGCGATGACCACCGAGGCACCGCAGTCGGTGCGCGCCGTCGACGACCCGCCGGTCGCGCCGTGCAGCCTCGACCCCGCCTCGTGGGATCTCGACGCCTCCACCGTCGAGGTGCTCACAGCGTCGGTGCGGGTGTGCCGGTTCGAGTGCCCACTGCTCACAGCGTGCCGATCCGCACTCGCGGCCGGCGCAGTCAGACCCGCATCGATGGTGCTCGCCGGAATGGCGTTCGACTACAACGGTGACCGGTTCGACCTCGACAGTCCCCGCACCCGCACCGGACCCCGCAACGAACGAGACACCCGCGGTGTCGACGCCCACGGACGCCGCTACAACGGGCACACCGGACGGTGGGAATCATTCACCCGATCACCGGCTGCGGTGCGACGCTCCGCCTGACCGCCACACCATCGGTAGCAGGTTTTGTGTTACAAAATCGGGTTTTGTAGTACACTACTGGGTATGGGGATCGAGTGGACGGTCAGCGCCGACAAGCATGAAATCGACCGCGCGGACGCCCTGTACGCAATGGAGAATGCCGTGTATTTCGAGGAGGAGTTCGACGAACCGCGCGTTCCAGGACGTGCGAAACCGACGCTGTTCATCGGCCCGCCCCGAATGCCCGGAGGTCCGCTTCTCGAAGTGATGGTGGAGATGATTCCTCCGCGCACGATTGTCGTCTTCCACGTCATGGAAGCACGTCCGCAGCATCTCGAGCGGATGGACGACTGAACGATCCGTGCATTCGCTCGCGCACTGCTCCACATACCCAGCTCCACATACCCAGAGGTGATGACCATGAACGACACCGAGAAGACAGGCACCGGCACGACCAGGCGGGACGCCGATCCGACCCGCACCACCAAGCGGGACGCTGATCAGACCCGGGCGATTCGGCAATGGGCACAAGACAACGGGCACAGTGCTACTTCTGCCCGAGGCTCACTGGACTCCGAGGTCGATGCTGGGTCGGATTACGACGCTCTGTCCGATTGGGCCGAGAATGAGATGACCTTGCCCACCAAGTCGACGACGGCGAAGCGCGGTCGCGATGCCGCCGCTGCGGGCCGGGCCTTGCTCGACCGTGTCGGTGGACGTCCGTCGCTGGACCCCGACGCCGAACCCGGTAGCGAATCCCCGGTACGACAGGTTCGGCTACCCAAGCCGCTCGATGCACGTATCGACGCGATCGCCGCGCGGCAGGGCCGCAGTCGGTCGGCAGTACTGCGCGATGCAGCGTCCGAGTACGCAGACGCACACAGCGCGAACGCGTGAGCGCTGCAGGCGATGTCAGCGCAGAGGTGGAGTCCCCGATCGGGGCGTACCTGTGGTGGTGCGGACACGTCGGAGCCGACGCACACGACCTCGACGCGCTGCAGGAGTGGGACTACCTCCACGCCGACGAGACGACCGACGCAGAACGCCGCACTCTGACCGTTTGGGCACTGGCGGCCGGCATCTTGGGCGCACCCGATTCCGCGCCGCACCTGAAGCACTGACCGCGCGCCGAACCCGACCCGAACGAGAAAGGCACCCACGCAGGCTGTGTGGGTGCCTTTCTCGAGTCAACGGACGAGCCGAGTCGGACGAGCGGTGTCAGTGGCGATCGCCGATCCGGACCTCGTCGCCGAAGTCGATGTCGTAGTCGACCAGATACGGCGCATCGGGGTCACCGCTGGATGTGTATCGCGGGTAGAGGCCCTTCTGCTGTTCGGTCTGAAGAACGACCACGCGTACTCGTCCGGGCGTGAGGTGGATTTCGCGGAGTACTCCGGTCATCGGTTCGTTCCACAGCACTGCCTCGAACGTCAGGACCGCGCCGAGGTCGCGGCCGTCGAGCCGGAACGCAGGCTTACAGCCGCTCTCGTCGTCGGTCGCGTCGGACCGCTGCGGGGCCGAGGTAGTCGGTGCCGCCCTTCCCGGGTCTGCGGTGGCAACTGATGATCGGTGGTCATCCGAGACCGTGATCGGCAGACCGCGATGTCGCCGCTGTGTGCGTCGGGGCAGGGGCGGTGTGCAGCGTGGACGAGGTGGCCCGTGCAGCTCCGGTCGAGCGTCCGGTCGGGGGAGTGACCAACCCGCGCGGACGCGTCGATGCACGGTCGGCCTCGACCGAGACTGAAGCGGACGGAGCCGAAGTCGATGCAGTTGCAGAGCTGTCCGGAGGCGCGGCCGGCCTCGATCGCGCTCGCAGATCGTCGAGGTCGGCGGCGAGTGCGGTGATGTGTTCGGCGTCGGTCGGTGTCGGAGACGTCCGCGTCGTGGGTCACGCGCAGAACCGTGTCGTTGCGCATCGGTTCGATGGTGCCGCCGAGATCGGCCGCGAGCTGCTCGGCGATGCGGTGTGCGTCGTCGGGGGTGTACGCGCCGACGTCGGTGCGCGAGTTCGGGATCGGGCCCGGTCGGGTGGAGTACACCTCCACGTCGAGAACCGCGACGGCGTCGGGACCGTCGACCGCCGAGTCGGGTAACGGGGGTGACGTTTCGACGACACCGGCCACGGCGGCGGTCACTGCGCGTGGTGCGGGGATGACGGTGCGTCGCGCGCCGGAGGCGTAGGCGGGGAGTGCGGTCAGTTCGGCGGCGAGTTCGCCGGGGGTGCCGATGAACTCGACATCACGGCGTGAGGTTCCCTCGCCGACTGCGTCGATGACGACGGAGACAGTGTCGACTTCGCGGGTGTCCGACAGTGCTGCTGCTTGGGTGAGGGCGAACTGTCCGGCGGAGCGGGAGGTGTAGAACGCGCCGCGGTAGTGCACGAAACCGGGGTCGCCGTTGCGGTCGAGGGAGGCTACTTCGACGTTGAATTCGGGCTGGCTCATGGCAAGTGGTCCTTCGAGGTGCGGGTGTACGCCCGCACGCGGAGAAGATGTGTCGAGCGTGCAAGGGCGCACTGGGGATCCGCGACCGGTGCCGGTGCGCGGGTGGTGCAAGGGGGCAGTGCGGCCAGTCAGTGCGCAGGGGCTGGCGAGGACTGCGGTTCGGTCGACACGTCGGGTGCAGGCGACGAGGCGGCGGAGTCGCGTTGCAGCTCGGGGCCGGCGGTGTTCTCGGCACCGACTCGGCGGCGCGGCGTACCGCGACCGGTAGCGCGTTTCGCTGACGCCTTGGATGCCTTCTTGCCGACCGGTGTCGGAGCGGTCAGACCACTTCCGGTGAGTTCGGCAACCGTCCACCCGGCATCGATCGCTTCTTTGTACGCGGCGGCGTGTTCGGCGTTCGCGTGTTCAGCGGCGCGAGTGGCCTCGGCGACCTTCTCGCGCGCATCAGCGGATGCCTGGGCGGCGTCGAAAAGGGACTCGATGTATTTGGTGCGGTTTTCTATCGCGGCGCGTGCGCGTGCGATGGCGGTGTCTTTGTCGACAGCGGGAGAGACAGACATGGTGAGGGCCTTCCAGTTTCGGCGCGCGGAAATCCCCACCGGACAGGTACCGATCGCTCACAGAGCCACACAACCCACAGTGCGGTGAACGCAGTGCGGGGTGAATCGGTACGGGTGGGGCGCGCTCGAACGTGACCCTCATCGACGCTCGAACTGACTCGATCCTAGATCATCTGCGCGCCGCGCGGCGTGCCACCAGCGCAGAGGTGTGTGTTTCGTGTCGGTGCCTGCTGGCACCGTGCCGACCATGACCGACGACGACGCCACCACACCGCAGCCTCTCGTACGAGTGCGGGAAGTACTCGACGGCGATGTTCCCAACGGGACGCACGTCGTCGTGCACGGCACCCTCGAGGAAGTCACAGTGAAGACGAACCAGCAGACAGGTCAGTGGGCGGCAGGGCGACTCGTCGACGGAAACGACTCAATCGACTTCTGGATGTTCCCGCGCGCGTTCGCACGCACCGGCCGATCGTGCATCGAGACGGCCGGCCCGATCGCTGCGACCGCAAGTGTGTCCGGCCCGCCGGGGCGCACCGCACTGATCATCAACAGCATCGAGCGCATCGAACCCCACCCGGAACCCGGTGTCGACACCACTGCTGTCTGACACGATCGACCGCTATGAGCGTCACTCTCCCACCGCCCCTGATCGCCGACAACGACGACAACGCAGTCGCTCTGCTGCGGCAGTACTACGGCAGCACCTACCTCGATACCGGGTGCTACACCGGCGCGTACTTCGACAGCTGGGCACCGCAGAACCGCGCCGCCGACAGCAACCGGTTCACCGCAGACGATCTCGTCGCGATCACGTTCTTGTCGGTCGCCGTCAAAGCGGGAGCGGCACGCGAGCTCCTCGTCACCCGCGCCGCACGATTCGCCGAGTTGCTCGACGCCGTCGGCCCGGATCGCGACCTCGTCGACGAGACGGGCGAGCTCACGCCCGACGCGCCGATCCTGCTGCTGGAGGACGAACTACGAACCGTGACAGACGTCGGCCGCACCATCGCAACGAAGTTGATGGCGCGCAAACGTCCCCGCCTGGTGCCGATCTACGACGTGGTCGTCGGCCGCGTTCTCAATACCGAGAAGGTGCACCGTGATCCCATCCGAGAAGCTCTACGCGCGGACGGCGGTGCGCTGCACACTCGAATGCTGAGGACCAGAGCGGCCGCAGCATTGCCCGACGACGTCAGTGCGCTGCGCGTCCTCGACGTCATCAGTTGGATGCACGGCAAGTCGGCATAAGCGAACCGTGCGGTCGTCGCTGTGGGCCGGTGCGGTGGTGTAGCCGACGTCGTTGCAGCGCGTGCACAGTGCGGTTTCATCGGCTGCACATGTCACCGCTGCGACGAGTGCAGAAGCGTCGGTGCAAGCGTGCCCGGCCGGTCAGTAGTAGTCGTTGCTGTAGGGGTCGCGGTGGTACCCGCGTCGGGGTCTGCGGTCTGCGACTCCGCTGGCGCCACCGAGCGCGAACAGGGGAACCATGAACAGCATCACCGCGATGAACGCGCCGATCACCGCGATGAACGCGCCGAACATGACAGCGAGGACGACGAGGTACGCGCCGACACCGATGACGGTGAGAATGTTCGCGACGAACCCCTTCCATCCGGGGTCGTTCTCGCCGAGGTACCGCACGTACCAGATCAGGAATCCGGCACCGGCGACAGCGAGCAGGGGGAGCGGTCCGACGTCGTCGGTGAAGAGCGAGGAGAGCGTCATCTCGTAAGTCCTTTTCGTTGAGGACTGCTCTCACCGGTGCGGTGCAGCGGCCCGAAGCCTTGATGGATCTATCTCTACAGCTCGCCACCGACAACGTCGTCGGTTGTCGTGTCAGAACAGTGTCGGTGGTGCTTGGGCGTCGAAGCTGTGGCCAGCGAACGCGGCCCGCAGTCTCGGTTCGTCGTAGCCGTCTTTGAGAGCGTCGCGGATCGCGACGGCGCGCCCGTAGCGTCCGCGCGGATCCCCGCCTGCCGGTGTCGGTCCGATGTGCCGGCCGACGGCAACGGCGTGCGCGAGGTTCGCGGACTGGGTGCCGCGTTTGAGGTGACCGTCGGTCACCCGCACGCACAGTGTTTCGTCGCAGTCGTGCTCGCCGACGATCCCGTCACCGAGGTCGCCGTATTCGAGTAGAAGAGCGAACCGGTGCGCCGACAGTGTGCGTGGTGCGTCGCCGTCGGTGAAGGTAAATCTGCCGTAGCCGTCCGGAAAACTGACCGACCCCCTGAAAAAATGGCATGTCGGAGTCTTGACCACCTTCGCCCAGAACCTGGCCACGGTCTTCCCGGTCAACGGTTGCTGCAACGGTCGCCACACCCGACGAACCGGCTGCGGTGTTGCGGCGTCGGTGTCGTCGCCGAACAACGCCAGTTGCATCACCGCGGCGGTCACCGGCTACCCCCGACTCGTCGCCGGTGCGGTGTCCGGGACGCTGCCGAGGGCCGCAGTTTTGCTCGTCGTTGCATCACCTGTCGACGTCGATCCCTCCGTCTCGTTCGGGGCCGATCCATCACGCGAGTCTGTGTTTGCAGCCGAGTCGGCGTCCGAGGTGTCGTCGCCGGTGTCCGTGCTCGCCGACGGCGCTGAGGTGTCGGTGAGCAGTGCCAGAAGTTTGCGGGCTTCGCCGGTCGTGATCCCGGCGAGTGTCGCAGCGGCGCTCAGTGTTCCTTCCCGGTCTCGGATGTCGGCGAGCGCGCGGGCCATCGCCAGCCGGGCCGCGTCGATCTGCTCAGCGGCCGCGAAGTAGTCCGTCAACGAGCCCATGTTCTTCTCGTCGCGTGCTTTGCGGTCGGCGACGACTTTTTGCTGCGCCGCCCGCGCCCGAGCACGCGCAGTCATCCGAGCCTGAGTCGACGCCATGCCGCCCACCCTAACCCCGAACACCCTCGAATTCACAGATCCTGACACAACCTCCCCCACATCCCCGATCCGACAACCCCAAACCTCGATCCAAATCCACCCATATCCCAAGCCACGTAACTACTGGCAAGACCCAAAGCCAACCCCACACACCTCATGCACTATGGGGCTATTTGCGTTTTCGCTGGTACAGTCCGCGTTTGTGATGGGTCTGCACAAGCTGACCGCTGGGGACGGGTACGAGTACCTGACCCGGCAGGTTGCGGCTGCCGATTCCACCGAGCGTGGGGCCTCCTCGCTGGCCGATTACTACTCCGAAAAAGGTGAGTCACCGGGCCGTTGGGCCGGGGCCGGCCTCGCTGGTCTGGGGTCGGTCGCGGCAGGCCAGCAGGTGTCCGAAGCGCAGATGAAGGCCCTGTTCGGTGAAGGCCTGCACCCGAACGCGGACCTGATGTTCGAGCTGGCGCTCGCGCAAGGTGCGTCTCAGGCCGACGCCGCCCGGTCGGCGAAACTGGGCCGGGCGTTCAAGATCGACTCCGGCGCGACCGCGTATCGGGTGGCGTGCGCGGAGGCGTTCGTGGCGCACAATCTCGCACGCGGGCAGAAGTGGAACGCGGCGATCGACGACGCCGACCGCGCGCGGATCCGCACCGATGTCGGATCGACGATGTTCGCAAAGGAGTACGGCCGCGCGCCGGCGGACGAACGGGAACTGTCCGGGTGGGTGGCGAAGGTCGGCCGGCAGAAGACCACCGCTGTAGCCGGGTTCGACTTGACGTTCACACCGGTGAAATCGGTGTCGGCATTGTGGGCAGTCGCCCCGCGTGAAGTCTCGGAACAGATCGAAGCTGCACACGAGTCCGCGATCGCCGCCGCGGTGACGTACCTCGAGAAGCACGCGTGCTTCACCCGCGTCGGTACCGGGGGAGTGGCGCAAGTCGACGGCAACGGGTTGATCGCCGCACAGTTCACCCACCGCGATTCACGCGCGGGTGATCCGAACCTGCACACCCACGTCGCGATCAGCAACAAGGTCGCCGCCACGATGCCCGACGGCACCATCAAGTGGCTCGCACTCGACGGGGCCGCGTTGTACCGCAACAACGTTCCCGCCTCCGAGGTCTACAACACCGTCCTCGAAGCGCAGTTGCGTGAACGCATCGGCGTCCGGTTCACCGAGCGAGCGTCGACCGATCGCAGCAAACGTCCGGTCCGCGAAATCGACGGCATGGACGAACGTCTCGCCGAGCGGTGGTCCTCGCGCAGCGCCGCGATCAAACTCCGCACCGCCGAACTCGCACGCGCCTTCCAGGCCGATCATGGACGTGAACCGACCGCCATCGAAGCGATCTCCCTCGCTCAGCAAGCGACGTTGGAAACCCGTGCCGCCAAACACGAACCGGTCTCGCACGCCGATCAACGCAGCGGCTGGCGAGACCAAGCGATCGAGATCCTCGGCTCGCAGAAGGCGCTGTCGGAACTGGTCTCCTCGATCACCGCGCACACCGCCGCCGAAGCGGCGACGGACTTCGATCACGCCTGGGTGCGCGAGACCGCCGAACGCTCACTCGACATCGTCTCGCGGAAACGATCACGGTTCCTGCGGCACAACATTCGCGCCGAAGTCGTGCGGCAAGTACGCACCTTCGATCCACCGGCCGAGCGCATCGACGCACTCGTCGAGAAGGTCACCGACCTCGCGTGCGGGGACGAGTTGTCGATCGACCTCTCCGGTGCCGCCGACACCGACCCCGCTGCCGATATCGCCCCGGATGTGATGCGCCGACGCGACGGTGCCGATGTGCACACCCGCCACGAATCGCAGTTGCTCACCACCGCAGCAGTACTCGACGCCGAAGCGCGCATCGTCGCCCTCGCCGGACGCACCGACGGTATTGCGATCGACGACAAGCACGTCGAGATTGCGCTGCTCGAATCCGCAGCGAACGGTCTCGACCTCAACGCCGGCCAGCGGTCGCTGGTGCGCGCGATGGCGACCTCTGGAGCGAAATTGCAACTCGCACTCGCACCCGCAGGCACCGGCAAGACCGCGTCGATGAAAGCACTGACGACCGCGTGGCAGAACGCCGCCGGCCGCGTCGTCGGGTTCGCGCCGACCGCTGCCGCCGCCGCAGTCCTGCGTCAAGATATCTTGACGACTACCGACACGTTGGCGAAGTTCGTCGACATCACCCAACGCTTGCGCGAGGGCAGGTCGGTGAAAGTTCCGCAGTGGTACACCGACATCGGCGAGGACACTCTCGTCATCGTCGACGAGGCGGGCATGACCGGCACCCTCGATCTCGACGAAGCAATCACTGCACTCGTCGAGCGCGGTGCAACCGTGCGGTTGATCGGTGACGATCAACAGCTCGCCTCCGTCGCCTCCGGCGGTGTGCTCCGCGATATCCACGACCGCATCGGTGCGTTGTCGCTCTCGCAGGTCGTCCGGTTCCGCGACCCGGCCGAAGGTGCCGCCTCACTCGCGTTGCGTGACGGCGACGAAGCCGCGATCGGGTTCTACATCGACCACGGACGGGTCCACGTCGGATCGATTGCCACGGTCACCGACGACGCCTACACCGCGTGGGCGGCCGATCATGCGGCCGGCAAGGACGCGCTCATGCTCGCCCCAACCCGCGAGCTCGTCGCCGAACTCAACACCCGCGCCCGCACCGACCGCCTCGCCGCCACCGACACGCGAGTCGGCCGGGAAGCCGTCCTCGCCGACGGGCTTATGGCCAGCGCCGGGGACACCGTCCGCACCCGCTCGAACGACCGCCGCAACCCGCTCTCGCAGACCGACTGGGTCCGCAACGGTGACCGCTGGATCGTCGAGAAAGTCGGACGGGACGGCTCGCTACAGGTCCGGCATATCGAACTCGGCCGCACCGTCACCCTCGACGCCGACTACGTCCAGTCCGCCACCGAACTCGGCTACGCCGGAACCGTGCACTCCGCACAGGGCTCGACCGCCGACACCTGCCACGTCGTGGCCACCGGCGACGAAACCCGCCAGCTCGCCTACGTCGGACTCACCCGCGGCAAGCAAGCCAACCACCTGTATCTGGCGACCGCGTCGGACGGCGACCTGCACACCGCGATGACCGAACGCGGAATGCTTCCCCCGACCGCGGTCGACGACCTCCGCGAGATTCTGCGGCGCGACGGCGCACAGGTCTCAGCGCACTCCACTCTCGTCGAAGCCGACGACCCGCACCTCAATCTCTCGCCGGCTGCGCGGGCCTACGACTACTCGGTGTCCACCGGCTCCGAAGTGCACCTCGGCCCGGAGGTGATGGCCGCGATCGACGTCGCCGCCGAACAAGAAGCACCGGGTCTGACCGACGAGCCCGCATGGCCGACCCTGCGCGGACACCTGGCGATCCTCGGTGCACACGGACGCGATCCCGTCGAGGCCCTGCGCAGCGCTGTCCGCTCGCGCGAACTCGATACCGCCCTCGACAGAGCCGCAGTTCTCGACTGGCGTCTGGACCCCAGCGGCAAGCATTCCTCCGCCACCGGGCCGCTGCCGTGGCTACCCGCCATCCCGACAGCAGTACACGATCTGCCCGAGTGGGGTGCCTACCTCGACGCCCGCCAGGAACTGGTGACGGCGCACTGCGCACGCATCGCCGCCGACGTCGCCACGTGGACACCGACGACTGCACCGGTGTGGGCGCGCCCGCTGCTCACCGACGAACCCGACCTCGAACTGCTCACCGATCTCGCGGTGTTCCGCGCCGCACACGACGTCGACCCGGCCGACCGGCGTCCGACCGGACCCGAGCAACTCGCCGCCGCATCGGTGAAAGCGCAACGCCGCCTCGACCGCCGCGCAGCCGAAATGATCGAGACCGGAAACGATGCCGTCGCCCGATGGCGTCCGTTCGTCGACGAACTCGACACCCACATCGCCCGCGATCCGTACTTCCCGATCCTCGCCGACCGACTCTCCGCCGCCGCACGCGCCGGAATCGAAGTCCACACCCTCGTCCGCGACTCCCTCGCCATGTCGCCGCTACCCGACGAGCTGCCCGCTGCCGCACTGTGGTGGCGACTGTCCGGTGAACTCTCCGTCGCCGCCCTCGACGCCGACACCGACGGCGCAGTCCTCGAACCATCGTGGGCACCGGTACTGACCGAACTGCTCGGCTACACCGCCGCCGTCCGCGTCATGTCCGATGCGGCGTGGCCCTCGCTCGTCGCGACCGTCGACGCCGCCGACCCGACCCTGTGGACCCCGGGACAGTTGCTCGGCACCGCGTACGAGTTCCTGCACGGCGGCATCGACCCGGTCGATCACGGTGTCACCCTGCCCGCCCACGAACTCGCCACCGCCCTGACGTGGCGGGCCGAGATGCTGGTGCGCGAGAACCACCTCGCCCGCACCTACACCCCACCCACCGCCGAACCATTGTCGATCGAGGACGAAGAAGCCGTCCCCGTCGTCGACGACGCGGTCTCCGACACCATCGGCGGCGAGCTGCCCGACGAGTTCGTCATCCCGGCACCGCTACCGACCCAGGCTGCTGCGACCGATACCGTCGTCGACGGCTCGACCCCCGCGATCCCGGTCGACGCCGACGCGGACTACCTCGCCTCCCTCGACGCACTCGACGCCCCCGTCGACTACGACCACGCGTCACCACCGGAGTACGACAGCGGCTACGACCAGCCGCCACCGGAGTACGACAGCGGCTACGACCAGCCGCCACCGGAGTACGACGGCGAGTACACCGGACTCGAACACGAGGCCGGCGCACCACTCGACATCGAGGCCGCCGACACAATCGAGGCCGGCACCGCCGACGCCGATGTGTGGGACGCGATGCGCTCGCAGATCGAGACGATCGAGCTGCCGTACCCGACGGTCACCACCGACGAACGAGTACGACTGCTCACCGCAGATCTCGACGACGCAAAAACCAGGTACCGGGAGCTGCGCGGTCGAATCTCCGACGGCACCAGCCCCGCACAGTTCCATGCCCGCACGATGCTCGCCGAGCTGCAGGAGCGATCCGACCGGCAACGCCCCGCCCGCATCGCCATGCTCGACACCCGCCAGGAATGGACCGACCGCGAGTTCGAGGCCGAAGCACTCTGGCATCACATCGACACCGTCATCCGGCCCGCAGTCGCCGCCGACGTCGCGGCCGCCGGAGACGACGACGATGCCCGCGCCCTCGCTCAGCGCGGTCTCGACTGGGAAATCTGGCGCGCCCGATTCGTCGACGACACCGCGACCGCCGCACGCACCCGCGCACACGACGCCGCCGCCGAATACGAGCGCGTCACCGCCGCCGACGGGGGAGAGGTCACAGTCGTCGACGTCACCACCGCACGCCTGGCGGCCGAGAGCATCGACCTCGCCGCACTCACCGACCTCAAGGCCGACGTCGACCGCACCGAAGCGATGCTGTGGCGGGCCGAACAGGCAGCCAAGCGGGCAGCGATGACCGACACCCCGTCGATGCGGGTGCAGCCTTCAGTCGAGGTCGTCGACGCGCCAGCCGCAGACGCCGCCGTCGAGCAACTCGAGCGGAAATCATTGGCTCCGTCAGAGCTGTCGGTGGAAGACGCCACCGTGAGCGTCCCCGATCCGCAACCGGTGCTCTCGGAGGCCGACGCTGCACTGCTCGCGAAGATGAAGCAGGACCCGATCCGGCTTGTCCCAGACACCGAGCTGACCGCGTTCGTCGACCGCGCCGGCCGAGGACGCACCGACCCAACCGTGCTTGCGGACACCGAGAAGCTGTACGCCCGACTCGACGAGCAAGCCGCAGCAATCGCCGCGGCCCGTGAGATTGCTGGCGAACTCCGCCGGATCACCGCACAACACGAGGCTGCACGCGGCGAACACACCGCACTCACCGAGCAGCTGTCGAGCGCGAAGCGACGGGACCGCAAGACCCTCGAACCGGCCGTCGACGACGCACGCGTCCGCGAAGAACGCCTCGCCCGTCACGTCCGCGACACTCAACGTGCTGCCAACGATGCCGCTGGACGTGTCCAGGCAGAAACGGATGAGTGGCCCGCGATCGTTCAACGCGCAACCGATCCGGATCGGCGCTCCGTTGATCTCGTCGCCGCGACCGTGTTCGATGCCGCGATCACCGAACATGCTCGACGCCGCCGGCAGAAGCTCACGGCACCCCAACAAGCTGTATCTGAGAGGGCTCTGCGCGCCTTCTCTTCGACCAGTCCGGCGTCTATCGGTGCTCCGTCCATCGTGGGCATCACCGATAGTCCGCAGGCGGACCGCGTGCTGTCAGAGAACGAACGTGACGATGCTGCGCGCGCCCGCTCGCTCGCATCTACAGGGTCCACGGTGACCAAACGTGCGACGACGACAGCAAACAGTCGTGGATCGCCTCTCCCAGATCTCGACGTAAGTCGAGAACACGATCTCGATCGCGGACTCTGACGTCGGTGAGATAGTCGGTTAGGTCCAGGCGACAACAGAACGCCGATGCGAATCGGCTCCACTGGACGCAGTTTTGGCTGTTTATCCCGAACGAGCCGCCTGAAAGCGGCACGATGGTCGGTATGGGGACTTCGTCGACTGTGTTCGTGTTCGACACCAACATTTTGCTCGGTGCCCCTGATCTGGCCGATGTCCCGTGGAGACGGACGTTTCTGGTCGCCGAATTCGGACCGCTGAGCGTCGTCGTACCTGAGGTCGTTGTCCAGGAGTTCGGTCGACGCCGGTGGGCAGATGCTAGGAGCATGGCGGTCGACGGAGCAAGGCTGTGGGGGCAGGCCTTGCGGAAGCTAGGCGGTGCCGCGATCCCGCTTCCAACAGGACTCCCTACCGTCAAAGAGCTGAGAGCTGCCGTGAGTGCGATGTCGTGGCAGGACTTCGCGAAAGACCTGCGCGATCGTCTGATCGACGAGGGGGCAGAGATAGCGGCGATCTCGTCGACCCTCGACCACGCCACGCTGGTGGAGTGGTCTCTTGGAGAGCATCCTCCGTTCGATCAGACGGACAAGGGATATCGAGATGCTCTGATTTGGGCGACGGTCCTCGATGTGGCGCGATCTGCCGCAGCGGGTACAGAAGTTGTCTTTGTAACCCAAGACAAGGACTACCGCGGAACCGGAGAACACTCGGATGCCCTGCACCCCAGTTTGGCGAGTGAAGTTGCGGCCATAGCTTCGAATCCAGTGCGCATCGCCAAAACGATCGACGACGCAATGACGATGACCCGGTTGGACACAGTGCACGACGAACTCACTGACGAGTCGATCGAGATCCCCGAATTGATGAACGTGCTCTCCAACGCCCTCTCCGGAGAGGCCGACAACATGTGGGGGATGGAGCTGACGACCCAAACCCAGGACGGAGAACGCGCGCCGCTCTACGGGTTCGAGTTCGACAGCGACCTCGAGTCGCCGATCACCATCAACGACGTCAGCCTCAACCTTGAGAGTATGACCTACGAGGTGCACGAGAAGTTCGAGGACGGAACCGAAATCGGCGAAGTACACGTGGACGCGAGCATCGGGTACGAGGGCTACATGCACAAAAGCGACTACGCCGGGTCGCGAGCCCAATGGACTGTCCTAGACGGCGACCACAACGACCAATACATGATCGTGGGTGACGAACTTGAAGCAGAGCTGATCTTCCATTTCGTGGTCAATCTCGACGCAGTCGAAGCCTTGGACCTGCAAGACATAGTGCCGGTTCAGGATGGCCGGGTTGAGCAAGGAATACCCTCAAGTAAGGCAGAGAAAATCGAAGGTAGCGAGGAGGAGGAAGGTAATGAGTGATACCCCGGAAGGTGGCGATACAGAAAATCTGCCAGCCAAAGAAGAGGATCCAAAACCCGATACAGGTAAGAAACCGCCGCCTGATAGTGATTGGATCAAGACGGAAGAAATTCGCAAGAGGTACGACGGCGATGAAGAAACAAAACTCGAAAAATGAGCACTCAGGGCGAGGAGTACACGAACCACATCAAGGCGGCACTGGAGGCTGAGTACAAGCGTAGGGATGACCTCAACGCACGGTCCGCGTCCGTGATCACCAGCGCAGGAGGTCTAGTCACCCTGACCGTGGCCGTCCTCGCCGTCTTCCTGGGAAAGGATTATCTGCTTAGTGGAGGCGAACGCGGCTGGATGATCTTTGCCTTCATTCTGTTTCTTGTATGTGCCATTCTTGGCGTGTTCGCGGGTCTGAGTTGGAAATACAAGGTGGCGGACGGCGCTAGCCTGAAGGAAATGACTGACACTCATTGGTGCGACAGTGAAGACGATAGCGGAAGGCGGTTGCTAATACAAACATTAAATCAGTAGTAAGCCTCAGAGACGGTAACGACTGGAAAGCGAGGTTTCTGCTTGCAGCTACCATTTCGCAGGTTCTGGCGATCGCGGGATTGGCGATCAGTGCCCTGCTCGCGTTGACCTAACCCCCTGCGTCCTGGACTTTTCTCTTCATTGGGAAAGCTGAGCTGTATGACAGCGCTTGACATGTGGATCTCGACGACAACACCTGACGTTGCATTCGGTCAAGACGGGCCCGGTGAGCAGTGGCAGAAAGTCGGAACGGTCGATATCTCGCAGGAGGCTGACTTCGGCAAACACATCCAGAGGCTGGAGGGTCATCGTGCGACGGCACCGAGGATCTCGGGCTTCTACCTCAGCGGAGATCAAGAAAGCGTGTGGGTTCAGGCCTCCGAACAAGACCCGAGGAATCAACAGCCATTCTGGTTCGCTATCGACCGATGGGGTTCGATGCGGTCCGTAGTCCACGGGGCCCGCGAGACCTACCTGGTCAGTAATGAGAAGGCGAGAGCTACGGCATCGCTGGAACGCCGACGACCGTCGCCCCACCCGGGCCTGGTAGTCCCTCCGCGCTACATCGGCATTGCCGTCACCCACACCAGGAACGGATTGCTCACGCGTCGGCGCGACGATGACACGTAACCACTTCGGTCTATCCGTCAAGAAATCTTGACGAATAGACCGAAACGATTGAACGCGCCATAAATGCTCAGGTCCCGGCTATCAGTCCAGACCGAATCCGATGTCCCGACCAGGTTCGTTGGGATCCGGAGGCGGGAGTTTCCGATCTCGGTCGGGGCGGCCGGTGCCGGGTTCGCGGTGTTCGGGTGGGGCGGACAGTCCGCGACGGGGCCGATCCGGGTCGACAGCATCGATGCTCGACGATGATGCGCGCTGCAACGCTTCGACTTCGGCCTGGCGCATCATCGCGCGGACGTTGTCGGCGCTCCCCATCCCGAGTTCTTCGACGTACGCCGGGGTGGGGTTGAGCATCAGCGACCAACCCGGCTGCCGTCCCTTCGCTGCGGCACGCTCGGCACGTGCAGCGTCCCGGGCGACGGCTTCGGGACTCGTTTCTGCCTCCTTGATCTCGCGTCGCAGACGGGCGACTTCGTTCGAAAGATCCTTCAGCTGAACCGCTTTCGGGAAGTCCGAGAGCTCGACCAGTTCGAGGTCGTCGAGGCGTTGCTCGTCTCGATCGAGTGAGCGCTCGGCCTTCGCCAGGTCGGTGTCGACGGTGTACGCCATGTTCTCCACCCGCGTGAGCAGACCGAACGCGTGTTGGCTGCGCTCACCGTCCCCGATCCTCGGATACAGGTCATGCGCCTCGATAATTTTGGTCGAGGACCCGAGACCGGAGAACGACAGATACAGCGCACTGGCCTGGGCGGGACGGGAGGCTTCGATCGGGAATCCGCTCATCTCCGCGATCACCATCGACTTGGTGAGCCCTTCGCCCTTGAGGGCCTGGTAGGTGCCCTGCAACGCCATGGCCATCGCATTCGCGGCGTCACTGCGCTTGTCGTAGAACACCCCACCGATGGTCATACCGGGCCACTGGTCGACCTCCCGCCGGCCTTTGAGGATCGGTGCCGCCTCGGCCAATTGAGCGACCCGCTGACGCGCGCGGGGTACTTCGCGGCGCAGCCGGTCGCGGTCGCGTTCGATCGAGCGTTGCTCGGCGAAATGCGAATCCGCTTCGGACTGGAGCTCCTGAAGCTGGGAGTCCAGCTCGATCTGCTGAATGTACCGATCATCACCGGTGGCGAGGGCCTTGGTCATAGCAGAGTTCTCGGCAAGCGAATCGCTGTCGAGATCCACCACACGCCGCATCAAGCGATCCGCTCTCTTGAGCTGCTCGATGAAATGCGCCTTGCGGTGCACGGTCTGCCACATCACGGTGTCGAAGGTCTTCTCGGCGACGTAATTGAACACCTTCACGCGGGCGTTCTGGTTACCCTGCCGGATGATTCGACCCTCACGTTGTTCGAGGTCGGCCGGTCGCCACGGCACATCGACGTGATGCAGCGCGATCGCGCGATCCTGAATGTTGGTGCCCATGCCCATCTTCTCGCTGGACCCGAACACCACCGACACCCGTCCTGTACGGCACATCTCGAACAAGCGGGCCTTCTCCGACGGCTTCGGATAATCGTGGACGTAAGCGATCTGCGCGGGCTCCATCCCGCCGGCGAGCAACTCGTCGCGGATCCCGTCGTAGATCGACCACGACCGGTCGGCTTTCGGGGTCGAGCGGTCGCAGAACACAATCTGCAACGCACCCGCTGTCGGGTGGGGTTCACCGGAGGCGTCGAGGTAGGTGTTCTCGTTGGAGTCGTTGTGCACGTCCAGGATTCGCTGCGCGACGATGTGCGCACGTGAATGCTTCGGCGGTGCCGGATCGAGGTGCGCAACCCTGGGGTCCAGGGTGGCGTTGCGACCGTCGTTGGCGACCTTGAGCGCATTGTCGAGATCCGGCCGTTTGGCGTCGGCATGATCGGCGCGATAGCCCAGATCGGCGATGAAGTCCTGCACTTCCAGCGCCGGGGTGAACGTGACGTCGGTGTTGCGCCCACCGTCCTTGACCGGCAGGTTCGCCGGCACCTGATCGCGGGTGACGGCGTCGGTGTACACGCTGGTCATCCCGATCAGATCGCCGACGTTGGTGAATTCACCGACCCGGGTCACTGCCCGCAGTCTCGATCCGGACGAATTCAGCTCGACCCGCTCGACGGTGTCGGTGAACGTCGCTCCCCAATCGTTGATCGAGGCAACCCCGGCGTCCTCGAGGAGATCTGGACGCAGGTAGTGCTGCATCACCCACAGCTCGGCGAGCGAGTTCGCGACCGGGGTGCCGGTGGCGAACGTGGCGACACGTTCGACGTACTCCTCCGGCGGGATGCCTTTGGTGATCGCTTCCTCGCGGCGCATCGACCGCAGATAGTTGAGCTTGAGGTCCATGTCGGTGGCCCGGTGCGAGCCTTCGTTGGCGAGCTCGGTGACCCCGGACGCGCGGGCGAGGTTCTTGAACTCGTGGGCTTCGTCGACGAACAGGTAGTCGCAGCCCGACGCCTCGAACGTCAGCCCTCGATCCTTCCCGGCCTGTTCGAGAGCGGTCTCGAGTTTTTCCTCGAGCTTGGCCTTCATCGCTTCGAGCCGTTTCTTGGTCTGGCGACCCTCGACATCGCCCAGATCCGCGTCGATGGCCTGGACCTGGCCGCGGATGTACTCGGCTTTGGTACCGGGATCGACCCCGATGGAGGAGAACGCCGACCGCGGCACGATGACCATGTCCCAGTCCTGCGAGGCGGACTGGGCGACGAGCAATCGGCGCCCTTCGGCGTCGGTGGCCGCCGATCCGGAGAGGATCCGCGCACCGGGATACCACTGCCCGGCTTCGCGGACGACCTGGTCGATGATGTGGTTGGGCACCACCACCCACGGCTTGTCCGCCAACCCGAGACGCCCCAGCTCCATCGCACCCATCAAGATGGTGCCGGTCTTGCCGGCCCCGACAACGTGATCGAGCAGCACCGTCGGCTCGGAGACGATCCGCGCCGCAGCGTCGCGTTGATACGGGTACGGCGAGAACTTCTCACCCAGGCCGGGGAAGGCCATGTGCGCACCCGAATGTACCGGCGCGACAAGGGAGTTGAACTTGTCGTTGTAGATGTCGAGGAGCTGTTCGCGGCGCACCTCGTCGGAGTGCAACGCCCACTGCCCGAACTCTTGCGAGAGCCGCCGCGCCTTCGACTGCGCCGCGCGGGTCGCGGCATCGTGAATGCCCGGTGCCCCCGCGTTCTCCCGGAACTCCTTGGAGGTGGCGATCTCGATCGGGTCGCTGTTGAGCAGGTCGGTGAGCAGTTCCTGCCACTCGTAGTCACCGGAGCGCATTCCGGCGTTGCCGATCCCGCGGTCCTCGGCGGGCCGGTGCTCGAAGTTGTACTTGGTCGACCACGATCCACGTTTGGGCACCAGGCCCCACTTGAGGTGCTGCTCGCCGACACCCGGGTAGGCCTCCACCGACACCGCCCAGCGCCCCGATGCCCGCTCGATGGTGACCGGAACATCGGCCGGCACCTCGAAGGTCTCGTGGACGAACTGGGTGTAGGTCTCGATCGGCACCCACGGCGCACCGAGAGCGACATCGACATCGGTCTTGCGCGGCGGGATCACCGCGGTCAAGGCATCGACGTTGGCTTGGTAGCGGGGATCGAGGGCGGCGATCTCTTCGGCGTCGGCGAGCTTGGTGCGGACATTGCCCGACAGATATGTCGACGACGACACCCACCGGGTGGGGTCGGTCAGCGTGCGGAAAGCGCGTCCTTCCATCTGGGTCTCGGCCTGCTCGACGGTGGTCCCGAGTAGCTCGGCGATCCGCCCGACGTCGAGGCGGGCTTGCTCGTCGAGACTGATGGCCATCGCCTCGTCGACCGTCTCGGCGTGGCTGCGCAGCTCACGCGAATGCAGAACGTCGGTGTGGAAGATCGCCGCCTTGCGGGCGGTCATGGTCTCCTCGTCGAAGTGCTCGAGGGAAAGCACCGCAGCGAACGTCGGATCGGTGCGCAGCGCCTTGCCGAGATGGCTCTGCAGCTTGGTGGGCTGGCGGGGGTTGATCCACGCATCGTCGGAGAGGCGGTCGTAGACGTCTTCGGGAACCTCTCCGGCATACGGATCGCCTGCGACCCCTTCGTCCTTGCGCCAGGTGTCGATCAGCTTCGCCAGAGCGGCGTCGTGCTGCGATTCGGTGAGGTCCTTGGGTATCGACATCTTGAACCGGTTGATCGGGCCGTAGCGGGCAACGTAGGCGTCGTATTGCTCACCGAGGATCTCCCGCAAGGCTTGCCGCTGACTGGGGTCGGTGGGGCCGCGTTGCGCGTCGATGAGGGCATGGGTGGTGTCGCGGAGCGCGAGCAGCTCGCCCCATTCGGCGACCTGCTTGGCTCCCCGGGTGTTCACCGGCTCCCAGTCGCGGGAGTTCCAGCGTTCGATGGTCTCCATCTGCGCGTCGTGCCGCAGCGTTCCTACCGCGAGCTCGTCCTGTGCCGGGCCGTTCCCGATCGCCAGCAGTCCGCGCTCGAAGTCCTCTCGGGTGGGCCCGAGGGTGTCGCGCCACGACGCGGTGAGCCCGAGACCATCGGTCTTCGCGACATCGACGATCGCGGTGAGTCGATCCTCGACCAGGGCCGCAAGGTCGACGTCGCTGTCGGGGGCCTCGACGGACAGGGTCTCGTTGCCGTACATCCCGTGCCCGACCCGCAGCTCACCGAGCACCCATTCGGGGTGATCGGTGTAGACGGCGTTGATCGGCACGCCCTTGTCCTCGCCGGCATCGTCGAGAGCGGTGGCGTTCTCGAGCTGCAGGAACCGCTCGGTCAACGGTGCGGGTTTCGCCCCGTCGGCGCGGCGACGCAACACGAGAATGTCGGTGACGACCTCGGTCCCGGCGACACGCCGGAATGCGTTGGACGGCAGGCGGACTGCCCCGACGAGGTCGCCGAGGGCGGCGATGTCGCGGCGGGCCCGCTGGTTCTGGGCGTCGAGGGTGTAGCGGGAGGTCAGGACGGTGACGTAGCCGCCGGGGGCGGTCATCGCCAAGGATTTGACGATGAAGTGGTTGTGGATCGAGTGTTTGGCCTGGTTGTGGACCGGGTCGTAGAGCCGGTAGTCCCCGAACGGGACGTTGCCGATCGCGGCGGTGAACGAGGACGCTGGTGCGGTGGTCTTCTCGAATCCTTCGGCGCGGATCTGCGCCGACGGGTTCAACGCGGCGGCGATCGCGGCAGTGGTGGCGTCGAGCTCGACCCCGACCATCTGCGCCGAGCTGGGGGAGTGGGCGATGAATGTGCCCGAACCGCACCCCGGTTCGAGTACCCGGCCGCCGGTGAACCCGGCCTGCATCGTGGCCTTCCACATCGCTGCAGCGATCGCAGGGTCGGTGTAGTGAGCGTTGAGGATGGTGCGCTGCGCCTGTGCCCAGGCGGTGTCGTCCAGCAACGAGCGGATCTGCTCGCGCTCGCCCGCCCAATCGTCGCGTCGCGGATCGAAGACCTGCGGGGTTGCACCCCAACTCGACCAGCGGGCCAGTACTGCTTGCTCGTCGGCGGTGGCGTAGCGATCCTGCGCGGTCACAGCCGCCAGCACCCACAGGGCTTCGATGTTCGCTGCCACACGGGCTTTCGCTCCGGACGGCACCAGTATCTCGGTGCCGGGCCGGAAGTCCACGGGCTCGACATTCCACAGACGCTCGGCGACCGTCTGAGTGTCGACCACCATCCCTTCGGCGGTATCCGGCACCGCTGTCGTCGCCGCAGGTTCGGGTGTCGGTTCGACTGTGGGGGAATCGATCTCGACGCTGGGCGGGGGAGTGCTCCGCGTGGGCAGGAGTTGGTCGACGCGGCGACCGTCGACGGCGATAAGGTGCCGTCTCTGGTTGCCGTAGCTGATCGCGGCGGCGTGATCGTCGGGCCCGAGAGTCTTCTGATTCTCTTCCGGAATCAACGACACATCGCCTGCGCGGCGCAGCTCCATCAGTGCGTCGGTGACCTGCTCGGCGGTCAGTGTCCCGTCGAGGTCGGCGCGGATCCGCGCCAGCCGCACATAGGCTTCGTCTTCGCGCGCGAGCCGCCCGTAGGCGTCGCGCACCAGCTCCGTCGCCGACGGCGTCGGTGCCGGAGCGTCGACGGCGACGTCCGGGGCGACCTCCGGTGCGGGCTCGAGCTCGCGCGCCTGCCGGGATGCGGCGTCGGCGGCGAGGATCTCGGGATCGACCGGTGCCGGGAGCGGTGTGCCGCCGATCTCGGTGGCAGCCGGGTCGATCGGTGCGGCACCGTCGGCGTCGAACGAGAACAGATCCAGTTGGGCGTCGGATTCGCTGCGGCGGGTTACTTTCCGCTTGCCGCGTGCTCGTCCACTCTCTCGTCGAGCTGGCTGGTGAACGATGGATACAGCGGGTGGTTCTGTGATGTCGGGTAGGGCTCGTTGTCCTCGATCCTCGCCGCTATCAGATGCGCTGCGTAGTAGAGGAACTGGACCGGCCGGCCCTTCCACAGTTGGTCCGTCAGCCGGTCCGCTTCCTTGTCCGGGTCCGCGCAGTTGAGCGGGTTGCGCCAGCGCTCCGGATCGCTCTTGTGGACCTGAATCCGCGCCTGGTCCCGTTCCGCTTCGGCTTCCGGGCTCTCCTGGTCCGGCGGGTATGCCTCCATCTCCGGCGGGAGCTGGCCGTAGATCTCCTCGTTGATCACGAAGTCCGTCGCCTGCGCCCAGGCCTGGTTGATCATCCCGACCTTCTCCATGTACGGGGGCGGCTGGCCGTTGTCGCGCATGTAGCGTTGCAGCACTTGCTGTTCCATGACGATCTTCATGTTGTCGATCCGCTCCGCGATCCGCTCGCTCTCGGTCTCGAGGAACGCCTGCTGATCGGTCGGGCTCAGCTCCTGCGGCAGCCCCTGGTGCTCCAAGTAGAGCTTCATTATCTCCTGCGTTATCGGGTCGATCATGGGTGTCACTGTCCTCTGTCTCGGCGAACAAATCGAGTTGGAAATCGTCAGAATCTTTGGCCACGGTGTGCGCTCCTGAAGTCGGGCGAGACGTCTGTGCGACCCGCACTGCCCGAGACCGGGCAGTGATCGTTAACGTCGTCATCGGCCGGAGACGCACTCTCCGGCTGCATCGGACCTGGTGGGTCTAGCCGGACCCACCAGGTCCCTTCGGTCGATCGAATCGGTAGTTGTGTCAGGCTCCACCCGAATCGTCAAGATATGTTGACGATTCGGGTGGAGTATCAGTCGAGTCCGTCGAACCAGCCCGCTGGGGGCAGAGTCAACGTTCGCCGTAGCGGCGGGGTCGTGACGTGCTTGTCTCTGTTGCACAGGTACATCGGGCCACCGTCCGGATCGAGCAGCACCCGCAGCATCGGGTCGGCATCGTGGATCCACCAGGCACTCGGAGCCCCGAGATTCTCGCTCGCCTCCGCGCCCTCCCACGCCAGCCACAGATCCCGCAGGCGGCGCACCACTTCGTCGTGTCGCCACCACTCGGGGCAGAACACTCGCCCGCTCTTACCGGCGGTGCCGCTGAGCTTGCGGGTGATCAGAGTCGCGAACCAGGTGTCGAACCAGTCGAACATCGACTCGTACTGCCGCTCCGGTGCCGACGGCTCCTCGTCCGGGCCGCCCTCCGCTGGGTCGCCGTCCGTCGGGTCGAAGTCGTCGAATGCGGTCACAGGAACGGCTCCTCGTCGATCTCGGTGACCTCGTCGAGGTCGATTGCATCCTCGTCGAGGAGAATCTGTGCCTTCTCAGGGATTCCGTAGCGCTCGGCCGAGGCGGTGATGGCGTCGGCGTTCGGGCCGTCGGACCAGTACAGCTTCTTCATCAGCACCGGCCTGTTGCCCGAAATCTGCACCAAGGCTCGGGTTTTCGGGATCGCGGCAAGGTCGTCGACGGTCATGATCGGTTCCTTCGACCAGGACTGCGACCTCGAGGTCGAGCCGCTGTCGAACATGCCGCCGCCCCGCGAGGCCGACCAGCGTTCGACGTCGTGATCACCGACGAGCGCGGACAGGTCCGACAGGGTGGTCTTGTCCTTGATTCCGCCGCCGTACCAGAGGAAATTCGCGGCATCCTGGAGTTGCTTGACCCCGTCCTGGCCCCACACCTTCTGGGCCTGGGAGAGGTTCTGCACGATCGTCATCAGGCAGATCCCCTGCGAGCCGAGGTGGGAGTACCAGGCGGGGAGTTCGGGGAGACGGCAGACGTTCGCGGCCTCGTCGAGAATGCACAGCATCGGTACCGGCATCCGGCCGCGCGGGCTGCGGCGAGCGGTGCTCTGAGCGGCGTCGATGATAGACCCGATCAACGCCGTGGTCAGCGCTGACGACGAGTCCGGCCCTTCCTTCGACAAGGCGTACAGCGTGTCGGTGCTGGTCACGAATTTCTCGATCACGAACTCGCGCATCGAATGTGGGTAGCGCACGCCCCTGCCGATGTCGGTGTCGAGGACCGCGCCGAGTGAGACGTCCACCCGCTCGGGTGGGAGCACGCTCATCACGTAGGTCTGCTCCTCGAGCAGCCCGATGAACCGGCGAGCCATGTCGTACAGGCCATCTCGCTGGCGCGGGTTGAGGCCGCGCACCGATTGCAGCCGCATCGCGACGATCTGGTGGTTGTGTTCCTCGAGGATCTTCTGGGGGAGTTCGTTCTCCTCGTCGGAGAGCCAACCGTAGACGTGCAGCAGATCGCCACCCGCACACGATGCCGCCAGCATCATCTGCGCGAGCAGTTCCTGTGCACCGCCGTCGAAGTACGCATCGACGCGAGCCGAATCATCCTTCGACGCGGCAGCGAAATAGGAGGCGAGCTTGCGGGCCGCGACGATCGAGGTGAGCCCGCGCAGCGGATTCCACCAGAACCCGTCACCGCCGGTGCGGGGGCCCTCGGCGATCCCCTGTAGGTCGTAGCGCCACACCGCGCCGAGCTTCTCGCGGACGCCACGGGTGAGGTCGTGGCCATCACGTTTGTTCGAGGTGAACAACGCCGCGCCCGGCGCGGTGCACAAGGCGTCGATCGCCATCGCGGCCGTCTTACCCATACGAGGTCCAGCCAGGGCGAACATCATGTCCTCCCACGACATGAACACCTTCTGGTTGCCTTGGACCGTGCGGCCGACGATGACTCCGATGTCGGCGTCGTCGAGGGTGTCCCGGTCGGCCAGATCCGACCGCAGCGACTTCGCTCGATCACGGGCCTGCTTGCCCGTCACCCCGGTCAGCTTCGATGTCGACCCCATCAGTCGGGCCTTGGCATCGACGTCGTTCTTGCCGCCGCGTGACGCCCGAGCGGCCGCAGCGACGCCGGCGAGACCGGAGCCGATGATCACCGCCATCACGAAGATCACTGTCGAGACGGTCGGCCACGTCAGCTTTCCGCCGGCCACGGAGAACAGGGCCTGAAACGGGTTCCCGGGGATCGATTCACCGGTGTCGGTGAACGCGTGCCCCAGCCAGAGCGATCCATATCCGAGGGCGATCAGCACGATCACCAGCGATATCGCGATCAACGGGAACATCGACGACTGCGTGCCGGCACCCTTGGCGGTCGGCCTTTTGGTCACCATGCGTCCACACCACCCTCGACGACCTCGTCGACGCTGCGGTCGATCTCGATGACCTGCGCGACCCGGTCGGTGATGTCGACGACCGAACCCGACGACTGTTCCTGGCGCGGTGTCTCACGCAGCAGGTCGACCAGCCTCAGGGGTTCGACGTCGGCAGAGGTGGAGGACACGTCGAGGGCGTGTTCGGCAATGTCGTCGAAGTCGAGGCCATCGAGTTCGACGGGCAACTCCAGAGCATCCATCGACAGACCAGGACGGAGCACCGCGTCGTCGATACCGTTGTCGACCAACCGCTCCCGCCACGCATCCTCGTGCACCGCAGTGCGATCGACGGTGGCGTCCGCCCACTCCTGCTGAACAGGATCAGTGAAGGCCTGTGCGGTGATCAGCTCGTGCGCAACACCGGCCGCAGCGAGATATGCCGCCGCCCGCACCAACAACACATCGGTATCGAGCAACCCGAACGCGCGACTGTCACTGCGCGGCTCGTAGGAGTGCGTGCGACTGCGGATCTCCTCGCGGCGGACGTGCGCGCGATCGGCCAGGCTGCGGCGGCGTGCGGCAGCCAGAGTGGCGCGGCGACCGCGTTCGTAGGCGGCGGCAGCGATATGGGAGCGGCGCTGCAGCTCCGCGGTCGAGACAGAGCGTGTGGTCATCGACGGTCACCACCGTCGATGGTGAACGAGATGTGATGAGTGCTCGGCGGGAGCGAGTGAGGAATCGACATGGAGGGCCTTCACTGAGAGCGTCGGCCAGCCCACAGCCAGAAGACACCGACACCCGAAAGAGGTGCGGTGCAGCGCTGTTGCTGGATGGACGCCCGACCGTGACCCTCATCGACGGTCGAACACATCAACCTTAACGCATTGCCGCCACTGTGCACGAGGCGTTGTACCGGCGGTGCGAGGTCGGGTCGTGGCAACATCTGGCGCACCGCGCGAATCCATCAGATCATGTTGTAGAACGGAAAGTTCGCAGCGGCGAGCTCGTATTACGACTACTTCGTGCCAGAAGTGACGTGAAAGACAACCGAGTTACCGCAGTCTCTACCCACAACTGAATACAGGAGAACCATCATGACTACTCGTCGTGCTATCGCCACCGGAAGCGCAATGCCCAGCTTTGCCTGGCTTGCTTACGCGAACCCGAGCCTCGCTCTTGGGCTCGCTGCCTTGTTCGTCGGCCTGCTGAGCTTGTTGTTCGTCGGTCTGCTGAGTTTGCTGTTCTGCCCATCATCGGAGGGCCATCGGAGATCCCTCGAGCTGATCCGCGTATTCCGAACAGATCCGGGATCAATGGGAGCCGATCCGGGGAACACTCCCTGCGTAGGCTGCAGAAACGCCAGAGCCAGACGTGGTCTCTGGCGATGAACCTGAAGCCGAGGAGAGCATATGGCGGCCAATGCGTATCACTTCGAGGCTCTGCAGCGGGCGGCGCAAGTCGTGGACAGGATGGCGGAGCTGTTCTGGAATCTGAGTGCCTCTCGACTTCTCCGTCCCCGTGGTGGACCCGGTATGAACGAGACCTCGTTCACGGATCTACTTCTCAACTTCCTCGAAGGCCACGCGGTGGTGCAGCAGTACCAATTCGGCGGTGCAGAGGAGGCAGTCGTCGGTGCCGACTGGGAGTGGTGGATCGGAGCAGACGGCCTTGGATGGAGATGCGCTCGGATCCAGGCGAAACGTGCCTTCCCGAAATCGACCAAGTCACGTGGTGCCATTCATGACGAGGTTCCGGTGTACCGGGAGCTCTCTCACAAGGTCGGCGGAACGGGCCCGTTGCAGATGGACGTATTCATCGACGGTGCCCGTGACGGGGTTGACCCTCGCTCGAAGCGGCCGGATCCCGACCTCGTCGGGGTGCTCGACCCCTACTACGTCTTCTACAACGGATGGCCACCCAGCACCTTCTCCCTCGAAACACTCGACGATGCCACCGTCGTCCAGAACAACGAGCTTGCCATTGCACAGAGCGCGATGCGTCGCACCGATCATCCACGCTGGGGCGAATGGGCCATCACACGCGCGCATCACCGCGCCACATGCAGTACTTGCGGATGGCTGCTGTGCGGTTGTTCAAGGCATTGGCGAGCGACATCGTGTTCGGCCCCGACCCCTGAGTTCACGCATGAACTACTTCCGTTCTGGGGAGCCGGCACCATGCCGGCCGAGGACGTCCGGGCTGTGTACAAAGGCAGCTCTCCTGGGCTTCAGGTCACGCCCTATCTCGCGCGATCGCTCCCGTTGTCGACGGTTCTGTTCGATCAGTGGGACGTTCTCACAAACGGACACGGTCAGGCACCCGGCGCGCGCATAAGTGACCAATTGCCCGTCTACGCCGCTGCGGTACGCAACCTCGGTAGCGGCGACGCGGGTGAGTATGCGCGCCAGATGTTGGCGCAGTTCAGCGACGTCGGCAGTCTTGCTGTCGGCCACGTCGCCGTCACCGACATCGGCAGAGACCAGTAGCCGTGAGCGCGTCGCAGTCGCGATTAGTTGATGTGGCGGGGTGGGGGTGTCAGGTCAGGTGTAGTTGTCGGTGGGCCTTGAACGACGCTGCGCGGCCTGGGGTGAATGCCGGGCACGGTGATCCGACGAGCACGGCCCTGGCGTTCGCGAGCGCGTCGACGGCGGTGGGCCGCCCTTCGACAATGGTCCCGCTCTCGTCGACGGCGATGTAGCCGTGCTCGAACAAGGCGTCGCATCCGAGCAGACATGCCAGCATCGCCACGTTCGGATAGTCCCATCGTTCCTGGTTCGTGCAGTGAGCGCGGGGTTTGATGTGACCGGCTACGAGCAGCGCAGTCGGCACCCGTCGTCCGCACAGACCGCACTCTGCCTCGGCGCGGCCGTCGAGCAGCCGGCGGCGGAGTCCGCGCTGCTCGATTCGTCCCCACACGCTGGTGGCGGCGTCCGTTTCTCTGTGAGCCGGTCCGGGCTGGGCCTCGCCGGACGGGCTCGGGTTGTCGAGGTCGATCTCCTCGAGAAGCAACGACCCGTGTTGATGAGTGAGTGCCGACAGGTACTTCTGCTGAGGCGTGCCGTTCTTGTCGAGGGGACCCGGGGACCCATGCGGGAGGAGCTCTGCTATTCGCTGAGAATGGACGCGCAAACCTTCGATGACGGGGTCGACCCGTACGAGCCACCCTGCGTCGGGCTGGGCGTCGACGTCCTTGGGATAACCGTCGGGGCGATGGCAGGGCGATGACGCGGTGGTGGCAACGCTGACCGCCCGCAGGTACGGGCCGTCGTAATGAAACACCACGTCGCCCGGTGCGATCTTCTTGATGAGGGCGCGGTCGGTCGGGAGCGAACCGTCGATCCGAGGCGCTGTCCAGAGCGTCCCTTGTTCGATGGCCGTGGCGTGGTTCTTGCCTTGGCTGGCCCACCAAAACGTCATAAGCGCCCTCTCGCTATGTCGGCTGCAACCTGTGTTCGATCGAGGTGCACGATTTTCGGCTCCTCGTTGTGCGCTGCACACTAAGTTGTAGACGCACTGCGTTCTTCAAGTAGTTCTTCTCCTGGCAGACTTCCAGGCTATGGACGGGCTCGACTTCGGAACGCCGAAAACCTACAAGAACCGCAGCGGGAATGACGTCACCGAGTGGCCGGACGGTCTCAAGCTCGTCCGGTTCGCCGACGGGAGAGTCAAGGTCGGACGCCTAGGAGCCGTTCTACGCGGCGGCAAGGACGGGGTCACCATTCAGGAATTCCGGGGCGGCAACAACCCCACTGCGCACGTCATCACCGCCTTCGACGACCCGACGTAGTCCGGTGCCGAGTAACACAGCGGTGAGTCGTCGTGGAAGCTACTTCGCCATCACGGCCGAGCATGGCAGGCTATGCCAATGGTCCGACAACAACTGACTTCCACCGAGGTCGTCACCAAGGCGCAGACCTTCCCACGGTTGCGCTACATGGGGTCCAAGTACCGACTGTTGCCGCACCTCGAGCGGACCTTCGCCGAACTGGGAGGCACGACAGCAGTTGACGCCTTCTCAGGTTCAGGGGTTGTGTCCTACCTGCTCAAGGCTCAGGGATTCCAGGTCACGAGCAACGACTTCCTCACCTTCCCCGGAGCGATCGCCCGTGCAACCGTCGCGAACTCCAGCGTCAAACTAGAAGCTGACCTGATCGACCAGATCTGCGGCCCGCCGGCCGATGACCGCGACTTCATCCAGACAAAGTTCGACGGCCTGTACTTCACTGCCGAGGACCGACAGTTCCTCGACTCCGCCTGGTCACACATTGACACACTCCGCGGATACCGCCGCGACCTGGCGATCTCAGCCCTCGTTCTCTCGGCCGCGCGCAAGCAACCGCGTGGCGTGTTCACCTTCACCGACTCCACCCGCTACGCAGATGGCCGACGGGATCTCCGGTTGTCGCTGCGCGAACACTTTCGTGAACGCGCCGCCGAGTACAACGCCACCGTGTTCAGCAACGGTGCCAAAAGCGATGTTGTCACCGGCGACGTCTTCGACATCGCCAACAACACCCCCGACCTTGTCTATCTCGACCCCCCGTACGCGCCACCGTCGGACGACAACGACTACATCAAGCGCTATCACTTCCTCGAAGGGCTCAGTGTGTACTGGCGGGGTACGACGATCATGGAAGAAACCAAGACCAAGAAGCTCGCTAAGCGGTTCACCCCGTTTGCCTACAAACGCACTATCGAAGACGCCTTGCTGCGTACATTCGAGCATTTCGAGTCGTCCGGTGCGATCGTGCTGTCGTACTCGTCCAATGCGATCCCTGACGCCGCGCGGATCGTGGACCTGCTGGGAAAGGTCAAACCAAATGTCGAGGTGGTCGCCATCGACCACAAATACAGCTTCGGAACTCACGTCGCCGCTACCCGGCGGGACGTGAGCGAGTACCTGTTCATCGGACGCGACTGAAATGAGCGAGGCAGTACCGTTCGATCAGTACGTCACCACTCTCGGACGACTGACCGGTCATGTCGACCCGACCGCAGCGTCTCCGGCAGCGGACGACATTCGAGACGCAGCCCGATCGCTGGCGCAATTAGAAGATCACGAACCAGCCGCACTAGCGGAGTGGATCACCGCCAATCCGAAATGGGTGCCGGTACTGGGACTGGTCGTCGGTCTGTCCCAGGAAAAGCTCAAGAACGTGATGCGAGACAAGTTCGACACCAGCGGCTGGGTCACGCTCGCCCGCGAACGACCCAGTGATGTCATCGACTGGCTCGACGTCGACTTCGACCTGATCCGTATGGTTGCCACGCAGCTCGATAGGAACTACGAGTTCGGCGATGTACTCGTTGCCCGGGCAGGGCCACGCGTGACTGCGACTCGGGCAGGGGAGTCCGGGCGCAAGGTCGAAGACGAAATCGAGGCCATCGCCAGCGATCTCGGACTGACGTATCAAACCCGCACACGATTCACTGGGCGTAACGGTCGTACTGCGCCCTGCGACCTTGTTGTTCCTGACACCGACAATGCCGCAATCGTCGTCGCCGCCAAAGGATTCGACTCCACGGGCAGCAAGCTCACCGATGCAGTCCGAGAAATCGAAGAGATGGCAGATGTGCGCCTTCCACGGCAGTTCGTCATCGCGGTGATTGACGGGATCGGGTGGAAGTCACGGAAAGCGGATCTTCGCCGTATCCATGCTTTGTGGGAAAGTCAGCAGATCGACGGCATGTATACCCTGGCCAGCCTGGACAAATTCCGGGAGGACCTGGAAGATGCGGCCAGGCTCCGGCACTTTATTTGACCATCCGCGCAGTCTTCCTCAAGACCCACCGATAGCAGTTAGAGGCCGAACTTCTTCATAGTGAGCTGGGCCAGATGCTCGGTCTTCAGGGCGTTCTTGAACAGCATTGTTGTGTACCCGCAGTACTCCTCTTCGCCGATGTCTCTCACCGTTTTGGAGTGTAGGAAGTGTCATCCGGCTTGCCTCGGGCCGAATTTCGCGGTCCCGGCGAGGATGAGGTGCGATCCATCGACGGACTCCCACATCTTGGGTGCAGTGGCGAAGTCGGTGTCGGTGTCGTCCGGCAGAATGAGTGATTGGCCGCTTCGGCACGCCATTTCGCCATCGTTCAGTTCAATGGGAGGCTCAGTTGTCCGACGAGGTTATCGTCAATCTTGGAGAGGCCACGCCTCGTCGCCTGCTTGTGGAGTGGGCGAATGGCCAAGACGCCTGGGTGCGGGAACTTACCGCGGAAACGATTCTGTCTCGGCAAGCTCCTACCGATGACCTCATCGACTCGGTCTACAAAACCTTCCTCGCAGAGAAGGGATTGCGCCCTGACTCTGAGACGCCGAGCGTCCCCACACTCGAAGTGGAGGAAGTCCAGGCGACTGAGGATGAAGCCCTTGAACTGTCGACGCTGAGCAACGTCCAGAATGTCAATGCCTTGGCCAGCGATCAGGAACTTCGGTTCGACCCGAGCCTCACAATTCTGTTCGGGCAAAATGGCTCTGGCAAGACGGGATATGCGCGCATCATCAAACGTCTCTCCGCCGTTCGGTCGCCCGAAGACATCCTTCCGAACGCCCATGCCGTGCGACTTGATCCTGCTCTGCCGCCGTCCGCTGACATCGCGTTCAAGGTCGGTGCCGAAGATCGCACGGCACACTGGAGTAACGAGGCCGGACTCACACCGTTCACACGTATCAGTGTCTTTGATTCAAATGCCGTATCACTCCATGTCGACAGCGATCTGGGCTACGTCTACACACCGGCAGAGTTAGCGCTGTTCGCGCACGTCGCGGCGGGGCTTCAAGTCGTGCAGCAGCGAATAGCGTCCGAGATCACCAGCTTGGCGAGTGGCTCTCACCCGCTGCTATCGAAATTCGCGAGGGGGACCGCGGTATACCCGTTGATCGAGACCCTCGGAGCGGCGACCGACTTGGGCGAACTCGAGGCTGCCTCGGTTGTAGACGGCGATGCTGAAGCCACCTATGAGCGGCTCACTAACGAAGTCAACGCCCTTCGCTCAAACACGCTTGACACCATGCTCACCAACTTGCAGCAGGCGGAGCGCGGGTTGCGGAGTCTGAGCGGCGTGGTGAGCGATATTAAGAACTTCGACGCCCCGCGCTACGAGCAGGCGAGGACGGCCGTGGCCGATTCAGAAAGGCGTCGGAGAGAAGCCCGCGAGCAGTTGTTCGCGGACAACGAGTTGCCAGGGCCGCCCGATGAACGCTGGCAGGAGTTCGTAGCAGCGGGTGATACCTATAGGCAGCACCTGGGACGTAATCAATACCCTGAGGAAGGCGATTCCTGTCTTTACTGCATGCAGGCTCTGTCGCCAACTGCGATTGCGTTACTGACGCGCTATCGGAGTTTCTTGGACGAAATGCTGGTGGAGCAACTCAAGACGGCTCAGACTTCTTTAACCGCCGCGAAGCTGACGCTGAACGAGTTGGAAATGGGCCGTGCTAAGGAATACGCCAACGATCAGGCATCGAAAGACGACGCCCCTGACTGGGCGAAAAAGGCTGTCAAGCTCCTTCTCGACGCCACTGCCACCGTTTCTGAATCCTCATCGGGGCGTGTGCTCTCGTGCTCTGATGTGGCGAAGGGCGCGACGGCCGTTGCGTCCGAGGTCGAGGCCACGTTGACCGCAACCGTCAACCGCGTTAAGCAACTCGCAGACGACAAGGACAACGCAGCGGCAGCGCTAGCAACCAAGCAGAAGGAAATGGCCGAGCTTGGTGCGCGCATCGAACTCAAGAAGAATCTGCCTACCGCAAGGGAGTACGTTCGCCGCGCGAAAAGGGCACAGCTGCTGGAGAAGTTGTCCAAGTCGATCTCCAGCGGAGCAGCGAAGCAGCTCACCAACCAGTCCAAGCTCGCCAGCGAGGACCTCGTCAACAAGAATTTCGAGACCCTCTTTACAGAGGAATGCGGCCGGCTCAATGCACCGGATGTGGCACTGCACTTCCAGGGCCGCAGTGGACAAGCGCAACGGAAGAAGGTCGTCGCGAACTACCGCCCCTCCTCTGTGTTGTCCGAGGGCGAACAGAAAGTCTTAGCATTGGCCGATTTCCTTGCCGAGAGCCGGATGCGCGGCATTAAGGCTCCACTGGTGTTCGACGACCCGGTGACTAGCCTCGACTACCGGAGGCTCGATGAGGTCGCATCACGTATTCAACATCTAGCCGAAACACATCAAGTAATCGTGCTGACCCACAACATCATGTTTGCCTCCGCGCTCATCTCCACTAGGCAGAACAAGAAGCTCCGCGTGAAAATCTACGAGGTGCGCGACGGCGGCGAGCGCAAGGGCATCCTCGCGCCTGACGTCGAACCGCAGCTCGACACGCCTAGGGACCTCTCGAAGCGGATAAACGTAAAGTTGCAGGCTATGCCCAAGGCTGAAGCGGTCGTACAGGATGCGCTCATCAAGGAGGCCTACGATCTGTTGCGTGCTTGGTGCGAAGCATTCGTTGAGCAAGACCTCCTCCAAAGCGTTACCCAGCGTTACCGACACAACATCATGATGACCAAGCTCTCGAAGATCGACGCGACGCGACTTGCCGCAGCTACCTCGGTTATCGAGCCGCTGTTCGCGCGCGCCTGTGACCGCATGACGGGGCACTCGCACGCAGCCGAAAAGATGAGCACAAAGCCCACGATCACAGAGTTCCAAGAGGATTGGGCGAAGGCGCAAGCAGCGCGGGACGCATATCTGGCGGAGTGATCGATCGCTGTCGGCATGACTTTGCATTCTGTTATCGGCACTGACAATCATTGCCGATAACGGATCTTATGTCAGGTCAAGTACTGCATGTTGCATCCGATGAATCATTCGGCCACCGCTGTCGTTCGTACTAAGCAAGCCATTCATCATCAAATGCCCATTAGGGCAATACGTTACGACTGGACCGCACGCCGGTGATTCCCAGTCGTCGCCCAGCCTTGTGCTCAACCTTAATTTTCCCTGTTCAACCGCGCTAGCAGACAACGCTATTGACACCAATGATTCATCTGATGAATCATTGATTCGTTGAACGAGACAAGCCGAGGGGTGTCGTGGGGGTAGACGATAGCGGGCGCGTGATCACGGTCGAGTCGGCGACACCGCTCCATCCTGAGGAGCAGACGGTCGAAGACATGCTCACGGGTTGGCGGAACCAACAGCTCTGCCGAAACCTCCAACTCGGCACTATCGAGCAACGTCGGCAGATGGTCGTGAGGTTCATCGACTACACCAACGAGTTCCCGTGGACCTGGACACCGGCGATGGTCGAAGAGTTCTTCGGAGATTTACGCTCGATCCGACGAGTCACGCAGTCGACGATCCGGAGCTATCAAACCTCGCTGAAACTGTTCTGTGCTTACATCAGCAACCCCGACTACGGATGGGACCGGCTCTGCGAGCAGCGCTTCGGAACACACCCCGCCCAGGTGTTCTTCGAATGGAACAGCGCAGCACATGTTCAGGACAACGAGTCGGCGCCGACCAAACGCGCCTTCACCAAGACCGAACTGCAAGAGTTGTTCGACCACGCCGATACCCAAGTCGAGACGATCGCCGGCATCGGCCGCAAGGGTTGGCTACCGGCGTACCGCGACGCGGTGATGCTCAAGATCGCCTACTCGTACGGGCTGCGCTTCAACGAGCTCCGGCATCTGCAGACCGTCGACTTCGCACGAAACCCCCATGCCCGAGAGTTCGGCCGCTTCGGTGTGGTGAATGTGCGCTACGGCAAGGCCAAACGAGGGTCACCACCCAAGCGGCGCAGCGTGCTGACCGTGTTCGACTGGACACCCGAGATCATCGAGGACTGGATGATCCACGGGCAGCCCTATCTCGATGCGGGACTGGACCTGTTTCCCTCCGAACGAGGTGCGCTGGTCGCCGAGTCGACCCTGATCCGCCGATTCCGGCGGTACTGCACCGAGCTCTCGCTGTCCCCTGGCCTGGACCTGCATTCACTGCGACGTTCGTACGCCACCCATCTGATCGAGGACGGATGGGATCCTTTGTTCGTGCAGCACCAGATGGGTCATGAACACGCCAGCACCACCTCGCTGTACACCTCCGTCTCGAGTGACTTCCGCACCACAACACTGCGGCGAGCGCTCGACGAGACAGTCGCAGAGGCGCTCGGACTCGACAGAGAGGGAGAGATCTCGTGAAACGCACCGTCGACTACACCTGGCGCCTACCCGAACTCATGGCCGCACACGGAATGCACAACAGCACCGACCTCATCCCACGACTGCTCGAGCGCGGAATCGACCTCTCCCGTCCGCAGGTGTACCGCCTGGTCACCCAACGCCCCGAACGCGTGTCACTGCAGATGATGGCTGCACTGTGCGATATCTTCGGCTGCGGCATGGAAGACCTGGTCACCGTCACTGCCGCCGACGAACGCAAGAAGAGAATCGCTTCCTCGTCGTCCGCGCCAAACGTTATCGAACTGAACAAGACCGTCCGGCCGCGACGTGCCCGGGTGATCCGCGATGACCATTGAGATCCGGCCCCGCAACACACTTCGGGGGCGACCGAGAACCGGCGGCGGATTCACCTGCGACCGATGCGGACGGGGCGCCGGCAAACCGCGTGTGCACTGGCCCGAAGGCAGCATCTGCGGGACCTGCTTCCACGCCGCCATGCGCACCTACGGCTTCTGCGGAGGCTGCGGGTTCGAACGGATGCTCCCCGGACTCATCGACGAGAAAACGGTGTGCGTCGACTGCGCCGGAATCACCACCGACTTCCACTGCACAAGCTGCGGCATCGAAGCCGAGCACTACCGCCGCGGTATCTGTGCGCGCTGCGCTCTCCGCAACGACCTCACCCCCATGTTGCTCGACAACCCAGCCGATCCCGCAGCCATGCAGACTTTGGTGACCATTTTCTGCGCTGTCGACCGACCTGAAAGCATTCACACGTGGAAGCGCTCGGCATCGGTGCAGGATCTGCTGCGCCGGTTGGCATCCGGCGAGATCCCGATGACTCATGAGGGCCTCGACGCGGTCGGCGACGACCGCCGCACCGCCCACCTGCGTAGTGTGCTCGAGCATCACCAACTATTGCCGCCCAGGGACCGTTACCTCGCTCTGTTCGAGGAGTGGATTGCCACCAAGATTGCTGCCGTCGGTCAACCTGCTGTCCGGAGTCCTGCGGAACAGTTCGCCACCTGGCATCACCTCAAACGGGTGCGCACGATCGCGGCCGAGGGAAAGAGCACCCGCGGCCCGGTCCACGCGTCCAAACAAGACATCACCGAAACCATCAGATTCCTGACCTGGCTACACGACACGCACAACCGCACCGCCGCAACATGCCGACAGCTCGATGTCGATGAATGGCTCGCCGCCGGCCCCACCACCCGCCATCTGATTCGAACATTCTTCGCCTGGGCCAAAGCCACTCGCATCAATCGGACCGTGACGATCGCCCACCGCTCCCCCGCGCCGACCGTCACCTTCACCCAGGAAGAACGCCTGCACTGGATCCGCGAACTACTCACCGGCACCAGTGAATCGCTCCCCTACCGCGTGGCCGGCATCCTGTTGCTTCTCTACGCCCAACCGATGGTGAAGATCGCTGCACTACGCACCGATCAGATCAGTGCTGGCACTGACGGGTTATGGATCGCGCTCGGCACCGAACCCGCACCGGTACCCGAGCACTTCGCGGCACTGTTGCGCCAGCACATCCCATCACGCGCAACGCGGCTCACCGGCGCAGACACCGGCTGGCTGTTCCCCAGCGTCCGCACCGGGCGTCACCTACACCCCAACACCCTCATGGACCGCCTCAGAGCCGTCGGCATCAACCTCCGTGGAGCCCGCGCCACATCGCTACGCACCCTCGTCACCCAGGTACCTCCTCCACTCGCGGCCGAGATGCTGGGATACAGCTACTCCGCCGCCCACCGCCACGCCGACCTGGCAGCGCAACCGTGGGCACGATACCCGGCACGGTGAAGCCGTGCGGACGAGCATCGATCGATGTCCGAACCGCGCTCGGCTATCGCCCGAACAGTTCGGCCACAACAACCGCCGGATATCCAGGTGCTCGCACAAACATCGTTGTCTCGTCAGAACTCGAGGTGACCGTGAAATCAAAGAACGGACAGCACCCAGTTCCGAACGGATCACGTCCGACAGTCGGCCGGCGAATGCGGCGTCAGGTGGGAATGCGAACTCGAGGCCGTCTTCCACATCCTTGCGATCGGTGGCGCAGGCGAGGATCGATGCCCACAACTCGATACGTTCGGGTTGGTCGTCCGACAGGAGCGTGCAAGCCAAGGGGGCCTTCATCTGGATTGCGGGAGTGAGCTGGAGTTGGGTGAGCACTGGTGGCCCGGAGCTCTGAATTAGTGAGGACATAGCCACGAAACTAGACCCAGTACACGGGTGGAGGGTCAAGCATTTGACCTTCTACCCGACTCGAAGGTTTATCCTCAGCGCATGTCCGCTCTGCGCATTTCACAGCTGTCGTCAGCAACCGGCGTTCCGGCGACCACGCTACGGTTCTACGAAAGCGAAGGTTTACTCCCAGCGGAGCGGTCGGCCAACGGGTACCGCGTCTACGACGACCGCGCACAGCAACGACTAGCGTTCATCACCGCCGCCAAGAGCCTCAATCTGTCGCTACCAAAGATCAAACTACTTCTACGGGTCTGGGAGAAGGACTCGTGCGCCGCGGTCAAGGCCGAACTCGCCCCTGCGATCGAGTCTCATATCGCGCAAGCGAACGAGTCGATCGCGCAGTTGACTGCCCTGCGAGACAGTTTGACCGACGCACTGTCCCGTCTCGGTGACACACCCGATGCCTCGACACCATGCAACCCGGACTGCACCTGGCTGATCTCGACGAACTCAGCAGTAGGCACCGCGTGAACGATTCGAGCGCCACCTCGGTGGTGGCATGGCTGGAAAAACACCAGATTCCGCTCTACCTGCTCGCGCTGCTGGTCGGTGCCGTCATCGGGTTGAGTGCACCGTCGTCGGCACACGCGTTCGAGACTGCCATCAACCCGGTGCTGATCGTGTTGCTCTACGCGACCTTTCTCGCAGTTCCGTTCTCCGCCATAGGCGCATCGCTGCGCGACGGATGCTTCCTTGTCGCCGTGGTGGTACTCAACTTCGTTCTCGTGCCGATCGTCGTGTTCGCGCTCACCCGGTTCGTCACCGGCAATCAGGCGGTCCTCGTTGGGGTGCTGCTGGTGCTGTTGGCGCCGTGCATCGACTACGTCATCGTCTTCAGCGGATTGGCCGGGGCCGCATCGGAACGACTCCTCGCGAGCGCGCCGCTGTTGATGCTGCTGCAGATCCTGTTTCTTCCGCTCTACCTCTGGTTGTTCGTCGGATCCGAGCTGGTGGAGATCATCGACATCGCACCCTTCGTCGAAGCGTTCGTGCTGCTGATCGTCGTTCCGTTGGCGCTGGCAGCGCTGACGCAAGCGCTCGCTCGCCGCCACCGAATCGGCACCCAGATAATGGATCTCATGGCTTCGGCGATGGTTCCAGTCATGATGGCCACCCTCTCCGTTGTTGTTGCCTCGCAGATCGACGCCGTCCGCACCGAAGTAGCCAAGCTGGTCGGGGCGGTGCCGATCTTCGCTGCGTTCCTCATCATCATGGCACTCGTCGGACTGGCGACCGCCCGAGCGACTCGTCAAGATGTTCCAGCCACGCGGGCGTTGATCTTTTCCGGTGCCACCCGAAATTCGTTGGTCGTACTCCCTCTCGCACTCGCTCTCCCACCGGCCCTGTCTCTCGCCGCGGTCGTCGTCGTTACGCAGACATTGGTGGAGCTGATCGGGATGGTTGCCTACGTCCGGCTCGTCCCCCGCCTCGCGCCGAACCACACGGGAAAAATGCTTCGTTCGCACACAGATGCAATCGACAACCCTAAAGATGCTGCGTAATAGCCCATCCCCCGCTGAGGTGGAGCTCGCGACCCGATCAGAACTGATTCGGAGCGCCATCCACCGTCAGGACTTCCTCACGGTGGATCATGGCACCTGCAGGTGTGTCACAACTTAGGACGGCAATACGCCCAGTTTTGATATGCAGGGTTACCAGTAACCCTTTATATATGCTGTGCGACAGCACGTTTCACTGATTCTGGATGAGTCGGGCGCTGGAGCTCGCCGCTCGCCGGTGCGACAGGGCCCGGAAGGTGAGGGCGGCCGCGCCGATCGCCGCTGGGGCAAGCAGATGCCATCCTGAGAGCACCAGAAGTAACGACATCACCAGTAACGACACCGCCGCACACCATCTTCCGTAACTGCGAGCCGGAAGAAGCTTCACCGCCGCAACGAGACCGAAGACGTAGACGGCGATCTGAGATGCGGCGCAGACCAGAACCAGATCCGTCGCTCTCCACCCCATGAACCAAGTAAGGACCAAAACTGCGGCCGAATACACAGTGACCACGGCGAGACTTCGGCGCGCGACGTCGCCACGGGCCGAGCCGGGTGCCAGCCACGCCGGCGCTGAGCCGTCCCTGCCCATCGCAGCACCGAGTTTGGACAAACTCGCCACGTACGCATTGGTGCCGCTCAACGTGATCACAATGGCCAGCGCCGCAGTGACTGCAACAGCAGCATTGCCCAGACGATATTGCACCAGCGCGGAGATCGGAGCGTCCGTCGACGAGGCGGATTGCCCAAGCACCAGCAACACCGCGACGGTGACCACACAAAACAGTACGGCGATGATCGCCAGTGCCGCTGCAGTCGCTCGGGTGATATCACGCTCAGGGTTTCTGAACTCGCCAGCGAGGTGGGTCACGGCCTCCCATCCGGTCAGCGACCACACCAGCAGCATGGCTGCAGGCACGATGGCCGACCACCCGAACGGTGCGAAAGTGTCGAACGGACGAGCACCGGGCGACGGTGAGGACAGCGCCACAGCGACCAGCAACCCGGCGATCAGGGCACCGGTCAGGACGAGCTGCACTCGCCCCGACATACGGACACCTCGCACGTTGGCCGCCACACACACAGCGAGCAGTACCCCGGCGATGAGAAACACCTCGTCTCGCCCACCACCGGTGACAGCTTGTGCGTATCCGGCACCGAACAACACCAGTGCGGGGATACCGATCGGAGCTCCGACGAAGAACAGCCACGCCGTCACCGTCGATGCCGCCGAACCCAATGCGTGCCGGACGTACGTCGAGATTCCGCCGGAATCGGGATAGCGCGCCCCTAAAGCGGCAAATGCTGACGCCAGTGGAATCGACAGTGCGACAAGCAACGCCAACGCTATGAGGGCCGCCGGACCGGCGACGGTGATCGCAGCCGCCGGCAACACCAGAATTCCGGTCCCGAGCACCGCCGCCACGTAGAGGGCGGTTCCTTCGGCCAAGTTCAATCCACTGTTCGCCATACGTCGAGTGTTGTGCCCATCAGAGCCCTGCCGTGAGTGGCAGAAAGGTCAGGTATCGATATGATCTGGCCATGCACGAGGTGGCCATTGTGGTGTTCGAGGGAATGAAGCTGTTCGAGATCGCAGTGGCGTGCGAGGTTTTCGGAGAATCACGGCCCGGCCTGATCGATCCGGCCTACGGCGTGAAAATTTGCGCGGTCAGCGGTGCCGAGACGGTGTTGCAGAATGGATTGATCGCACCGGGGCTGCACTCACTGGCAGACATGGCTACCGCCGAGACGGTCATCGTCCCGGCGCTGCCCAGTGTCGATGCAGTGATACCGCTGGACCTCATCGAGGCTGTGCGCGCCGCCGCAGCTCGCGGCGCTCGAATCGCGTCCATCTGTACGGGCGCGTTCGCCTTGGCGGAAGCAGGCCTGCTCGACGGCAGGACCGCAACGACCCATTGGATGTACGCCGACGCGCTCACTCGGCGATACCCGGCCGTGCATGTCAGCGCCGACATTCTCTATACCGTGGAGCAGGATCCGGTTACCGGTGCCCGGGTGTGTACCTCCGCGGGCACAGCGGCTGGTCTGGATTTGTGTCTGGAACTCGTCCGCAGAGATCACGGCTCGTTTGTGGCCACCGAGCTGGCCCGTCGGTTGGTCGTCCCCCCGCACCGCAAAGGCGGACAGGCGCAGTATGTCTCGCCGCCCAACCCGCACCGCCCCGACGGCGGCGGAATCGCGGAGGCCTTGGACTGGGCGCGTGAACATCTCGGCGATCCCCTTACGGTCGCAGACCTCGCCGCCCGCGCCCATCAGAGCCCGCGAACACTCAACCGCTACTTTGCAGCCGAGCTGGGGATGTCACCGATGCTGTGGTTGACCCAACAACGGGTCGTGCACGCACAGGGTCTGCTGGAGACCACCGGGTTACCGATTGCCCAGGTGGCGGTGGCGTGTGGATTTGGGACGCCGGACAACCTGCGCAAACACTTCACCCGGTATTTGTCAGTGTCGCCCAGCGCATACCGGGATACATTCGCGTCTGGGCCCGAGAGCGCCCCTGTCGGGGAAGTTGGGCCATGATGGGCCAATTAGTCCGTTGCTCCCGTTAGCTTCGAGCTCTACGACAGCGCGGCGGCGGCGGCCGGTCACCGCGTAGGCCAATTGCGACAGCAGCAGATGCGGGCCCGGTGGAAAGACCCCGAGCTGTCCGAGCATTGTCAGGTCATCACGCACGGCTCGGTGACCGATAACCCCGTTTTCGGTGATGTCGAGTACATGCAGTCGATGTGCCGACCGGTGGGCGGGAGTACCTGTGCGGCTGCACCGTCGTTGTACTGCACGAAAGGTCCAGTGTGGCGGCCCTGCATACGAAGTTCCAGCCACGCCGTATGTCCGGCATAGGCTTCGCCGACGATCTCGAAGTGCAGGTCGGTAAACGCTGATCGCATCCACATGCTCGATGCCAGTAGCCCGTCAGGTCCTGGTCGTGCGCAGGCGGCCGGGCCGGATATCGCTTCCCGATTCGCAAAAGTGGGTGCGGCGACGGCACGAGCAAGCTCGACGTCACCGGTCTCCAAGACTCGGAAAACTCCTCGGGCGAAGAACTGCTGATTCTCGGTCATCGCTCGACTTCCATCCGACCGGTGATCGTGGTTACGAACGGCGAGTCTGCGCGGACCGCTGAGGTAGTAAGCATCGGTGGTAGGCCCTACTCGGGCCAGCTGTTGGTCAGGATGATGTCGACGAAGTCTTCGCGCACGAAGGACGGGTCGTAGTGCGCCAGGACGTCGGCGTTGACGGTCCCGAAGGTGCTCTCTGGTCGTTGCTGCACGCCCTCGGTGAATGCGTGGAGAATGCGTCGTTTGAAGTCGGGGCGCGGGTGCGCCGCTGTCACGGCGTCGAGCGCCTCCCGGGGGAGATCGTTTCGACCGATGCCGAGGACGTCGGTCTCGACGCCTGCGGTGACCAGCGCTGTCTCGGGGTCCAGGAATTCGGGCACTCCCGGTGTGGTGTGCAGTGCGATGCCGAGCCACACCTTTCGGGCGGCGGCCTCGTCGGCACCGTGGTCGAGAAGGAAATCGCGGGCAGCGTTCGCGCTGTCCACCTCGAATCGCAGCGCCGATTCGCTTCGGTAAGGCTCCGTCAGGCCGAGGTCATGGAACATCGCGCCGACGTAGAGCAGTTCCAGATCGACGGTGAGGCCACGACGGCGACCCTGCAACGCGCCGAACAGGAACACACGCCGGGAGTGGTCGAAGAGGAGGTCGTCCTGACGGTCGCGGATGAAGTCGGTGGTGGCGCGGACGATCGGCGAGTCCGGTATATCGATCCCCGCGATGGTGGTCGTGCGTGAGGTTGTCATTGATGGAACTCCCTGCAGTTGTTGGTGGTTCGTTATCCCAGTGTGTGAGCTGTTGGGTCGACCGTGCCGTGGCTGTTCTGCCATAGTTCCCTCGGATTGAGACATACTCGGCTCATGAGCGAAGTAGGCGTGGACCGTGATGTCGTCGTCGTGGTGTTCGATGGGGTCAAGCTGCTGGATGTGGTCGGCCCGAGCGAGGTCTTCGCCGAGGCGAACCGGTTCGGCGCGAGGTACCGCCTTCGGTTCGCCTCGTTGGGCGGGGTCGAAGTGACGACTTCGCTGGGAACCCCGTTCGCCGTCACCGACGCGCTGGGGTCGATCGACGACGTCGACACAGTCATCGTCGCCGGCGGTGACGATCTGGTGGGACGCCCGATCGATCCACACTTGGTCACCGCGGTCGGTGATCTGGCCCGGCGCACCGGACGACTCGCCTCGATCTGCACCGGCGCATTCATCCTTGCCTCCGCCGGCCTGCTGTCGGGGCGCCGCGCCACCACTCACTGGCGCCATACACGACTTCTGGGTGCCGCGTTTCCGGACGTGCAGGTCGAACCGGACGCGATTTTTGTGCGCGACGGTGATGTGTACACCTCTGCTGGGGTGTCGGCGGGTATCGATCTCGCACTGGCGATGGTGGAATCCGATTATGGCAGCGCAGTGGTGCGAGACGCGGCGCGATCGCTGGTGGTGTACGTGAAGAGGGCCGGCGGGCAGTCGCAGTTCTCGGTCCTCGTCGACGCCGATCCGCCGCCGCGTTCTCCGCTCAGGCTCGTGGCCAATGCCATTGCCGCCGAGCCCGCTGGGAATCACAGCGTACGAGCGATGGCTGCTTATGCATCGTTGAGCACGCGTCAGCTCACCAGGTTGTTCCAGACCGAGATGCGCACCACTCCAGCGCGTTACGTAGAAATGGTGCGTGTGGACACTGCACGTGCGGCCCTCGATGCGGGCTACAGCGTTGCCGATAGCGCCCGCCGCGCCGGATTCGGCAGCGCCGAGACCTTTCGTCGCGTGTTCATCAACCACCTCGGCGTCACACCCAAGGCCTACCGGGAACGGTTCCGCACGACGTCGATCTGACGCGACGCCCGTGACACACCACCTCACATGGGCATTGCGTCTCAGCAGTGCGTGTCCCGATCTGAGGTTTATCCGTCACATCCGCCTCTGACGCTGGCTCACCGCGGACGCAGAGACTGGCGACAGTCCAATTGCGATCCGAAAGGGGGTCCAACGTCATGCCCACCGGGCACCGCGACAACCACCCGGCCGCCCTGTTGCCGGGGCACACACGCCAAGTCGAACAGCTGCGCCATGCAGCTATCCGCGTGACACGACAACGTATTTCGGCGCTCGATGCGCTCGAGCGGCACCCACACTCCGACGCCACCATGGTCAAGGCGCTGATCAGTGAACGGATCGGCTCGATCTCCACCCAAGCGGTGTACGACGTGCTCGCAGCACTGGAGTACGCCGGGCTCGTCCGCAAGATCGAACCGGCAGGAATGTCGGCTCTTTTCGAGCTGAATCGATCGGACAACCACCACCACGTGATGTGCCGAACCTGCAAAAAGCTGGCCGACGTCGCCTGCGCCGGCCGCCGGGCTCCGTGTCTGACCACCGTCGACATCGACGGCTTCACCGTCGACGAGGCCGAAGTCACCTACTGGGGGACGTGCACCACGTGCATCCGAAACAACACCGTCGACATGCGAAGATCCATCGCCACCGAGGAGTACCAATGACATTCCAGGACAACACCAAACCTCTGACCACCGCGGCGGGTGCGCCCGTGGCCGACAATCAGAACAGCCTCAGCGCTGGGAAGCGTGGTCCGCTATTACTGCAGGATCTCTGGCTCATCGAAAAGATGGCCCATTTCGACCGCGAGGTGATCCCTGAACGCCGAATGCACGCCAAAGGCGCAGGCGCATTCGGCACACTGCGCGTGACCCACGACATCAGCGCATACACCACAGCGGCACTGTTCTCGGCAGTTGGCAACACCTGCGATATGTTCGCCCGGTTCTCGACCGTGGCCGGCGAACGCGGTGCCGCCGACGCCGAACGAGACATCCGCGGCTTCGCGTTGCGGTTCTACACCACCGACGGTAACTGGGACGTCTCGGGAACAACACTCCGGTGTTCTTCCACCGCGACCCGCTCAAATTTCCCGACCTCAACCGTGCCGTGAAACGCGACCCGCGCACGAATCTCCGGAACCCGGAGAACAACTGGGGGTCTGGACGAACCTGCCCGAATCGCTGCACCAGGTGACCATCACCATGAGCGACCGCGGCATCCCGAAGTCCTACCGACACATGCACGGATTCGGATCCCACACCTACAGCTTCATCAACGCCGCCGGGCAACGATCGTGGGTGAAATTCCACTTCCGTACCCAACAGGGAATCGAGAACCTCACCGACCAGCAAGCGCGGGCCCTGATAGGCGAGGATCGCGAATCGCACGGCCGCGACCTATACGAAGCCATCGAACGCGGCGACTTCCCACGATGGAAGCTCTACATCCAGGTCATGCCGGAGTCGGACGCCGACACCTACCGCTTCCACCCTTAGACCTCACCAAGGTCTGGAGCCAGCAGGACTACCCGCTCATCGAGGTCGGCGAGTTCGAACTCGACCGTAACCCCGAGAACTACTTCGCGGACGTCGAACAAGCTGCGTTCACACCTGCCAATCTGGTGCCGGGGATCTCGTACAGCCCCGACAAGATGCTGCAAGGGACGCCTGTTCGCCTATGGGGACGCAGCACGGTACCGAGTCGGCGTCAACCACCACCAAATCCCGGTCAACTACCCGCGAGCAGCCACACTCGTCAACACCTACCACCGCGACGGTGCAATGCGCGTCGACGGCAACCACGGCGGCGTACCCAGGATCGAGCCCAACAACTTCGGACGCTGGACCGAACAACGCGCCTATGCCGAACCGCCCCAGACGACCGGGAATACTGCAGAGCACTACGACTTTCGTGAAGACGACGACAACTACTTCGAGCAACCCGGCGACCTGTTCCGCCTGATGGACGCTGCTGAACAGCAACGGCTCTTCGACAACACCGCACGCGCCAGCACCGTCGAACAACACATCGCAAACTGCGCCGCAGCCGACCCCGCATACGGCGAAGGAGTCCGAAACGCCTGCCTGGCTCACGGCGCGCTGTAAGACGCTCGCGGGGAACTCAGACAGAGTCCAACTAGGCCCTCGACTGACTTGGGGCACCGAACGTCTCCGAGCCAGGCAATACGCCCAGTCTTGATATGCAGGGTTACCAGTAAACTCTGCATATACTGTGCCGCAGTGTCTTTCACTTGCGATCGCAGTTTAGCTGTCACCACGCAACTACGCCCCGGTTGACGCGTACTCGAAAACCAGCCGTCGAACGAATCACGGCGCAGCGCTAGCTGGAGTCGGGGCATGGGCTGGTCAGACGATCGAACTGCTCGATCTACGGGGCAAGGAACGGCAATGGGTATCGGGGCGCTCCCGTCCCTCGCCACCGGCGACTATCCCCGCGGCAGAACTCAGCAGTGGGCGCGGGCGATCTACGAAGATCAACCGGTCGCCGGGAGGGCTGCCCGAGGGGGTCTACTACGCCGCCGCCCACACCAGCGGGCTTGCCGCGTCGTTGTGGAATACCGACAACGGAGTCGAGGTCCTGGCTGACTCCGGGCAGGTGCTGGATTTTGCATTGACCGACCGGCAGGTTTGGGGGCGGTTCGTGTCGGCCGCCGATAGTCTCGAACTCCGCTACGAGCGGGTGCCGGGATGCCTGAACGGCACCTGAGTCGTTTTGGCCGTGAGTTGTCCACCTACTGGAAGCGTGGACAGCTTCCTCCACCGTAACGCGCGAAGATCCCGAGCTGGTGTGTCGTTCACTGGCTGCACCCTAGGGCCTCCAGCGGAGAACTGGGCACCGGTCCACGACGGCATGGATAAGGTTGCTACGCAACGATAGTCCAGAAATGTGAGCGAAGCGCGTGCCGGTTCACCGATTGCCGGCGGTCTTACGTGAAGCGCCCCAATCGGCTGGGCGTTTTCTTCCTGCGTTAGGTCCGATGAGGCGCAGCCTGCAAGCTTTCTGGGCGCGCCAAACCGTTGGGCGAGTTGCAGCAGCGCCATCGAGACCCGGCCTGGACGTCGATGGAAGCTGAGTCAGCGACGTCGGTGTCAAGCCGTCGCAGCCGACGGGCGCAGATCGACAATGACCACGTTGGGGCATACGCAGCAGCTCTTCCGAACTGGTCTGTAGAGCAGAACCGCGAGGATGGACCGGGGTCTTTACATAGCAAATCCACTGCTCCTGCGGTATGCGAACCGAACACGGGGCAGGTACCTCGGTGCCTGTCATCGGCTTGGATCTCACTGAACCAATCTCGCCAACGCCAATCGTACTCTCGTACGGGTTAAACGTTCGTGTCCTTCATTTCGATGCAGGAAGTAAGGGCGTATGCAGGCAGTTTGCTAGATCCTTCCTGGCTCTTGCTATTCGTACGCGCGGACGATAAATTCCATGTGTTGCATGAATCACACGAGGGCCTACATGTAACGCAACACACTGGCTGTCTACGTCGAAGGATCTCCATATGCTGCACATGAGTCGAATTCGAGTGTCGAGCGCGCTAATTGCCGCCGCCTCTGCTGTATCGGTACTGATTGCCGGTTGTTCGGCGCCCTCAGACAGTTCCGCACAGGACGTGCCTTCGCGATCACTGGAACAAGTGCAAACCTTGGTCGATCAGTCGTACGACGGTACTGACCGGCCACTTCCCGCCGACGGTCCGGCCATCCTGGCAGATCAGAACCTGTGGATCGTCTCGTGCAGTCAAGGAGCACCGGGGTGCGCGACGCCGACCTTGTCTATGAAGGAGGCAGCCGAGAAGGTCGGCTGGCAGGTGACGGTGGCCGATGGGAAGCTCGACTTCTCGACCTACAGCACCCTGATTCGGCAGGCCGTCGCAGCTCGTGCAAACGCGATTGCCTTGGTAGCGATCGACTGTTCCTCTGTGCAGCAGCCGTTGGCCGAAGCCAAAGCGGCAGGCGTCAAGATCTACGGTCTGTTGAGTTTCGACTGCGATGATCCCGATGTCGGGGGCGAGAAGACTTTCGATGCATCTCTCGGGCTCGGCGGAGCGGACACACCACTGTCAACCTATCTCGAACTATTGGGTGAAACCGCAGCGAACCACATCATCGCTTCGACCGACGGACAGGCGAGGGTCGTCGAGATCTATGAAGACGATGTCTTGTTCGACAAGTATGTCGGTGCTGGATTTGAGAGGGCGCTCGCCGCATGCAGCGAGTGCACATATGAGCGCGTCACTATCGTCGCTGCCGACTACTCGAACGGCAATGTTCAGTCTAAGGCTGCTGCCGGAATCTCACGACAGCCGGACGCCAACGCCGTTTTCTCTCCCGTCGATGCGCTCGTGACACTCGGCGTAGGACAGGCAGCGCTGGCCGCAGGTCCCGACACGATCTTGGCCAGCGTCGGCGGACTGGAACCGAACGTGTCTCAGATCGCGGCCGGTGGGCCTCAAACCTTCGCTGCGGGTCTACCGTTCACTCGCCTCGGTTATGCCGCGGTCGACGATCTCAATCGCGTTCTTCAAGGCAGCCCCCAGATCGATCAGGGAATCGGCACACAGGCCCTCGACGCTGATCGCAATTTGCCCACTCGTCCTGCTTACTACGACGGCAATGTCGCAGCCGACGGAACGCCGATGGTGGACTACCGCACTACGTACGCGACACTGTGGAACGTCGCGTAATGAGCGTTGATGCAGGTTTCGCACATCACGCCGCCCACAGCGCCGAACTTGGTCTGACAATCGGGCCTGTCAGCAAAACATATGCAGGAACCCCAGTTTTGAAGGAGGCCGAATTCGATATTCGTTTCGGCGAAGTGCACGCGCTGCTAGGGGGTAACGGATCGGGGAAGTCAACGACCATCAAGATTCTCGCCGGCGTCGAACCTGCCGATCCAGGCGGGCGCATCTCGATCGGTGGCCAGACGCTCTCGTTTGACGGTTGGAAGCCTGCCGACGCCCAAGCTCGCCGCTTCCGTTTCATTCATCAGGATCTAGGACTTATCCCCGACCTCACCGTGGCGGAGAATCTGTTCCTCAGTGAAGGTCTCAATGCCCGCCGACGGATATGGATCTCGTGGAAATCCCTTAACGCCCGTGCACAACAGGTCCTCGACCGTTTTGCTCTACCCATTCGTCCTACTACGCCGGTCAGCGAACTAAGTCTGATCGAGCGCACGCTCGTAGCGACGGCACGCGCGCTGCAAGATGTGACCGACGACGATCGGGCCGTGCTGGTCCTCGACGAACCCACAGCAGCGCTTCCGCCCGTTGAGGCCGACGATGTGTTGTCAGCCATTCGAGGACACGCCGACCACGGACACGCTGTCATCATTGTCACGCATCGACTTGGGGAAGTCGTCGACGTCGCAGATCGGCTGACGGTTCTGCGACAGGGGCGTGTGGTCGCTAGCCGAGGGCTGGCGCAGAGCTCTGAATCCGACCTGGGAGCTCTCATCACAGGAGTACCCGCTGCAGAGGCCTCGTCCACGATCGTTGCTGAGTTCTCCCCTACCGAACGCCCCCGACTCGAGATCCGCACAGTCTCCGCACTCGGACTCGACTCGGTGAGTTTGACCGTGGAGGGTGGCGAGGTCGTCGGTATTGCGGAAGCAGGAGGCAAAGCCGGTACCGCACTGAACGAACTGTTGTTCGGGCTTCGTAGACGTGACAACGGAACAATCGTGCTGGACGGTACCGAAGTCGACGCGTCGAGCCCCTCCGGGGCGATGAAGTTGGGCATCGCCTACGTTCCCGGACAACGAATCCGCGATGCCCTGTTTTCCGGAATGTCGGTGGGCGAAAACCTGACCATGGCCTCTCTCGGCACGCACAGCCGGCTGGGCGTGGTGCGCGGTGCAGCCGAGGAACGAGCGATCGATAAGGCCATGACGAACTACTCGGTCAAACCGGAGCGAGCGGCGGGACTCGATATAATCCGCCTCTCCGGGGGAAACCAACAAAAAGTGTCTGTCGCACGGTGGGTCACCCGCAAACCGCGTCTTCTACTACTCGAAGAACCCACCCAGGGCGTCGATGTCGGGGCCCGCGCAGAGATTTGGGCGAAGATCGGCGAGGCAACGGCAGAGGGCACGTCCGCTCTCGTCACCAGCGCAGACTTCAACGAACTAGCCACCTACTGCAACAGGGTTGCCATCTTCTCCCGCGGGCGGATCCAGCGATTCCTCAGTGGCGCTGATCTGACCGTATCCACTCTCGCGCAAGCGATTCACGATGTCTGACGCCAGTTCCGAAAGGTCGAACATGTCCACCACTCGCGCCGAGGCTCCAGCGCCCACCGACCCAGAACCCGGACTTCGTACTCACCCCCGCGACCTTCGGTCACAAGTAATCGGTGCCGTCGAACGATTTGCTGTGCCCGCGCTGCTCTTGGTGTTGGTGGCCGTGTTCAGCTTGCAACCGGCCACCGCGGAGAGGTTCCCCACCCAAGCCAACATCCAGAATCTGCTTGCCGGACAGGCAGTGCTCGGGATCGCTGCGCTGGCTGTTCTGATACCCATTATCGCCGGTCAATACGACCTGTCGGTGGGAGCAATACTGGGTGCCTCGTCCCTACTGTCTGCGGGCCTCATGGCCAGAGAAGGGCTACCACCACCGATCGCGATCGGAATTGCCATCGCAGCGGGAGTTCTCATCGGTGCGATCAACGGAATCATCGTGGCGCATCTCGAAGTGAACTCTTTGATCGTCACCACCGGATCGGCAACGGTGATCGCAGGTTTCGTGTTGTGGTACAGCGACTCTCAGACCATCGTCGGGATTCCTAAATCCATCACCGACGCAATCGTGGGTGAATGGCTACACGTCCCGAAACTCGTATACGCACTCGCTGCAACAGCATTGCTGGTCTATGTAGTGCTTCAGCACACTCCCTACGGACGGTACCTTCACGCGATCGGCTCCAACGCGCGAGCATCACGGCTGGTCGGTCTGGGCGTTCCCCGGCTCACAGTGAGCGCTCTGATGTTCTCCGGTGGGCTGGCAGCATGCGCCGGAGTAGCCCAGCTCGGACTCCAAGGGTCGGCAAGCCCACAACTCGGTCCAGGGTTCACCCTGCCCGCATTGTCGGCAGTATTTCTTGGAAGCACCGCGATAAAACCGGGCAAGTTCAATGTGCTCGGCACCCTGTTCGCGGTGTACCTGGTCGCAGTCATCGTCAACGGTCTGACCCTGGCCGGCGCGTCCGACTGGGTCCAACCCACTTTCAACGGGCTAGCATTACTGGGCGCTGTCGTGCTCGCAGCACTCGTGGCCCGCTCACGCCGGCGCGGCCCGACCACGTCCAGAGTGCTCACCGGACTACGACTGAAGAGGCGCACCCGAGCAAACTAGCAACTGTCGAGCCCCTTCCCTACAGGCGATGCTGCACGATCGTGGGGCATCGTCTGTTTGGGTCTGATTCACGATATCGAACGATATGGAACATCTCCCAGCCTGAAACACGAAATCTATAGACACACGGTTGGTCAGTCATCGGATTGCACGCCGCACCGGCGGTAGCCGACGTCACGCGCACCTCGCGGCGCACCTCTCAAGGAGAGGCTGTGTTCGACGAATTGTTGTGGTCTCACCAGCAAGTGACTTGCCTCATAACTTGGGAAATCCTAACCATTGACGACTTGGGGCGCTTCCTCTGTTCATTGGTCGCTGCACCTATTGATGTCGGCGCAGGTAAACGCACCCACATCGATTCTCGTGCCTTTGTCCACCCGCAGGCCACTGTGATCGGCAACGTCCAGATCGGCGCATACGCGTTGATCGGCCGGGCGCAGTTCTGCGCGGCGACCTGAGCACGATCGTCATAGGGGCGCGGACCTCCATCCAGGACGGACAGTTCTACACTGCACCGAAGAGTTGCCGACACACGTCGGTCACAACTGCGTAGTCGGACACAACGCCCGTCTCGAAGGCTGCATCGTCGAACCGCGCTGTTTGATCGTCTCGGGCTCGAAAACTCTGAACCCGGCCGTCTTGAGAACACATTCACTCGTCGCGTCGGGCGCACTGGTGACCGAGGTCTCCGAGGTACCCACTCGCAGTCTCGCCACGGGCGTGCCGGTGCGTATACATCCAGGCAAAGACTATTCCGCAACCATCGCCAGCGGAGTAGAACATTATATCGAGCTGGATCGTCGATAACCCACCGACATGGAACTCATTGATTACGTGCAGTGAGATCAGGGCGTCACATCCAAGGTCTGCGACCCGAACACCTTGTCCGCCGGAACTTTTCGAAATTCCGCGGCCCGGACGGGACACGCATGTAGCTTCCTTCTACCGTGCCGACATCGCCCGCCGGGCCTCGTTAGCAGGGGGAAGCCTTCCGGGTGCGCGGCGTACCGTATCGATCGCAGTTGTCACGACGGTATCGAGATCGGGTAACCCAGGACCGGTCGCCTGCAACCCATTGAGGACATCGCGGATGAGGACGTCGGCGATGTCCTCGATCGTCTGTCGCCCGGCAGGTCGATACCAGGTCCACGCGTAATTGCACATACCGAAGACATGCATGGCAGACAACAAGGGGTCCGACGTCCTCAGCTGCCCACTCTCGCAGCCACGAGCGATGATCTCGACCACCAGTCTGCGATAGGCGACCCGGCGTTCGCGGACGTGCTCGCTGAGTCCGCCTTCGACGAACCGGACGAACTCCCGCAAGAATGCCAGGCTTGCGGCACGATCGTCGCGGTGCGCTGCCAGCAGTGCGTAGATCACAGCGGCCAACTCGGTGACAGGATCATCGAGTTGGTCCTCGATGAAACTTGCCTCGGCGAACCTACGTTCGAAGTAGGCGGCATGTACCTCGCTGAGCATCTGCTCTTTGTTGGTGAAGTGGTGAACGATGGTGCCTTTGCTCAGACCGAGGACGCCCGCAACTTCGCTGAGACTGGTGTCGCTGTAACCACGTTCGGCAACCAGTTCGGCAAATACGAGAAGAATCGCATCACGTGAGCTTGCTCGCGCTGGTACACCGGCTGCCATGATCAGAATTCTATTCGACAGTGCCCGGTCGGTCGGTCAGTGCCGCGCGGTGCGCAGTCACCGACCCGTGAATTTTGGCTCGCGTTTAGCCATGAACGCGTCCACAGCTTCGACGTGATCCTCACTGAGGAACGTTGTGAGTTCGTATCCGGTGGATGCATCGAATGCAACGTTCAGCGAGTCTTTGACAAGCTTGTTCACGGACATCTTGGTATACCGCACAGCCATCGGCGCGGCAGCGGCCAACCGTCGAGCGAACGCCAGAGATGCTGCTTCGAGTTGATCGTCCGCCACCACATGGTTGATCAACCCGATGCGATGCGCATCGGCAGCCGTCAAGGGGTCACCGGTCATCAGAAATTCCTTTGCCCGTGCCGGACCGATCGCCATGGGCCACGCCACGACGCCGCCGTCGCCGGCGACGAGGCCTGCTCGCACATGCGGGTCCGCGATGTGTGCGGTTTCCGCCATGAAGATCACGTCACTGAATAGAGCAATGCTTGCCCCTAGACCCATGGCCGTACCGTTCACGGCGGTCACGATGGGTATCTCAACATCCAGAAGGTCCCAGATCATCTGTTTAGCGTCTCGGCCGAGTTCGAACAATCGTTGTGGGGTCCGGAGCGTCTTGAACCAGTTGAAGTCGCCTCCCGCCGAGAACGCTCGTCCTCGGCCTGTGAGAAGGACGGCCCTTGGCTCGGTCTGGTATTTGAGTTGCCGAAACAGCTGCGTGAGATCGCGGTGCAATGCGTCGTCGACGGTGTTGAGGGGGCTCTGCGGCCGATCGATGCACACTCTCAGGACATCTTCGTCGAGCGTGATGTCCAGGCATGTGAAATCACTTGATTGCATGTCTACCTCGTGTGTGGATGTTGTCGATCCGGGGAAGGGCCGTGTGTGCGGCGGGATTGGGAGTTCTGCGCTTCTGGTCATGAGGGAGTCGCCGGTCCAGTGTCAGTCGGGGCCCGACCGGATCGACAATGTGGCGTGCGGCCCGGTCCCGCAGCACCAGCGAAGGCTTGCGCGATTGCCATCCAGGCCCGAGCTGTCTCGCCCTCAACAGTCAGTGCCAGATCATCGAGGTGACGACGTTGTGTGACCGCGAGGCAAAAGTCCAGCGCGGGCCCGGACACGAGATCCGGTGCCTGCGGTGGCCCCCACGCCCACCTGCAAGCGTCCGGAGCGATCAGTTCTACACGAACCGGTGCGATCGGATCGGATCGACCGTGAAGGGCGAAACTGAAACTCCTAGTTCCGACGCCGAGATGGGCGATATGGTGCAGCCGAGTGCTACTACTCACAGTCATTCCCTGTGCATCGGCGACGTCGACTCCGTGTGCCCATGTCTCCATCAGACGAGCGGTCGCCGATGATGCGACACTCATGCTCGGCCCGTACCAGTTCAGCCGGTCGGATGCCGTCCTGCCGGAGAACGCTTCCAGCAATTGGGCTCGCGCATCGTCGAACCACGCGAGGAGACTCTCTCCGGATCGGTCTCGATAGCGTTGTGCGATGCGGTCCGGGTCTATTCCGTTGGCTCGGTCGAAGCGGTCCTTTTCCTCGAGAAAGCCAGAGGGGTCGGTCAAGGCCCGCACAGCGGCCGCGTCGAAATACGCTAGGTGTGACACCTGATCGGCGATGCTCCATCCCGCAGCGGGAGTCGCTGTCCGCCAGCCCTTCTCGTCCAGGTCGACGATCAAGTCTCGAAAACAAGAGGTTTCGTCGGCCAGATCGGCGAGAAGCGTCTGCATGTCCACGGGCACAGTGATCCTTTCGTTCGATGGGGACCTGCTGACGCACGGTGCGGTGCGGTGCGGGTCCAAGCCGCCCGATTTGCCGCGCTTGTACGCTTGAGCACTTTCATTGCAGGAGAGTCGTTGCAGCTCGAAGTGCTTCGGTACCGGGAAGATCGATGGTCAATCCTTCGGGGTCGGTCTCCGGATCTCCGCTGATTACGACGCCGTAGTCACGCGCGGCGCCGTCGATGGTGACGTAGCCATCGCGCACGTCGTCGCGCACCCGTTCGGGTTCGCGACTGAACGAGTCACCCCATCCCCCTCCACCATTGGTGAGGTAGCGAAATATCGCATTGGCCTGCGCCTGCCAAGATTGCTGTCTACCGAAGTACTGGTAGACACCGTTTCGGCTGTCTGCGGCCAACGTGTCGGGCGAGACGCGTCCGGAGACGACTGTCGAATCACGATAGACGCCTGTGTCGGTGCCGATCAGTTCGGTCGGTCGATCAGCACCGTCGAACAGCCAGATCGCGCCGGTGGAACCGTCTTGACCGCCTTGAACTCCGTGTCCACTGGGCGTTTTGAAGTGCAGCGGGTTGCACAGGTGTTCGGCGCCGGTTAGCCAGAGGGTGTCCTTACGTACCGCGGCTCCGCCGCGGTTGTATCCGCTGCCCGCAGTGTCGGCGACGTATTCCTTGCGGAGGATGACCGCCGGAACCTCGGCTTCGATCGCCTCGGTCGCCGGATCCATGTTGTTGGATATGTAGAACACGTTGTAGCTGTCAGCGTCGCCATCTCGCGTCGCTCCCCAAGGGCCGTGCTCGCCTCCGCATTGTGCAATATTGACCCACGGTTCGCCACTGTCGGTCACACCACCTGCGTTGTGCAGACTCAACGAGCAGTAGTCACCTCCGACAGCTCGGTCACCGACTGCGGGTTCGAGGGCTCGGAAGACTGCAAGGAGTACCGCTTGCGCTGCCTCGAAGTACATGAAGATCGCCCCGTCGGGGGGTGTGGCGCTGAGGAATGTCGCGGGCGGGATCACCAAATCGATGTTTCGGTAGGTGCCCGATGTGAACGGTGTGGATGGGTCGACGAGAAACTTCAACGCAACTCCGACTGCCATCTTCGCATCGATGGCACCACAATTGATGCTGGTTCGCGCCTGAGGTGAGCTGTCGCTGAAATCGAGTTCGACATTGTTCCCAGCTTTGACCACACGGACCTTGACTCGATATTCGCGGTCGTCGGCCACGGTGTCTGCGTCGATGCCGTCTTCGCCGGAGTAGATGCCGTCGGGCAACGCCCGCAGAGCCGAGGACATCGCTTCAGCCGATGTGTCGCAGGCGTAGTCGATCGCGCCACGCAACGCCGCGGATCCGTACCGGGCAATGCTGTCGTGAATGAGCCGCTCTCCAAGCCGGAGGTTCTGATAGATCGTCTTGATGTCCGGAAGAAGCAACGCCCCGAACCGTGCGTTGTCGAAGATGAGGTCGAATGCGGAGCGGATCGGTTGATCGTCGCGGTAAAGCAGACGCGGCGAGAGCACCATGCCGGTCTCGTAGGAGTTTCGCTTGGTGGAACTGAATCCACCGGGGACCGGGCCGCCCATATCAAGTTGGTGCGCTCTCAAGTTGACGAATGCGACGATCCGATCCTTGTGAAAGACCGGCCTGATGAAGCACACATCGTTGACGTGCGTGCCGGCACGGTAGGGATCATTGCCCACCAATACATCGCCGGGTCGAAGATTCTCAACACCGAACTCGATGACCGTGTTTCGCACTGCGTCAGCCATCGTTCCGAAGAACACGGCCATACTCTTGCTTACTGCGGGCATGGAGTAGTCGGTTTCGGGCGGTCCCGAAATCGTAGCCGCAAAGTCGTACCAGTCGCGCAAGATGATGGAAAATGCGTTGTGCAGCAGGCCCGTACACATGTGTTCGACGATGTAGCGCATTCGGTTCCCGAGGATGGAGGCGGTGAATCGATCGGTGCCATATCGTTGATCGAATGCCGCGTCGTCGAGGGTTTTGAGCGTCACCGGTTCGGTGGGGTGCGCGGTGATATCGAGTGTCATATCAGTGAACTCCTCAGTGACTCGGGGTGATTCGGATCTCGGCATGCTTTCCGACCGTCACGGTTTGGCCTGGTAGCACGAATGTGGTCGACAGCCGCTCTCTGATGACGGCGGGACCGGTGAAGGTGTCACCCGCCAGTAGTGACTCGCGCTGGTACTCACCCGCGTCGACTGTTTCTCCGGGCGACAGATGCGAAATCGTGATTGTGCGTACTGGAGGTGGGGTGGGGCCGACTCGGTCGGGTAGTTGTGGGTAGCTGACCTTCTCGGAGGGCACTACGACTTGAACGCGGAAGGTGACACCCTCGACGGGCAGCGCCTCGAACCGGTTGCCCGTGCGTTCTTGGTAGGTGTCGTGGAATCTGGTCACGATCGTGGCGATGGAGCCTTCGTGGATCTCTCCGCCGGGTACGTCGATGAACGGAGTCTCCCAGCTCTGTCCGATCAGACGCGCATCGAGGCTGCGCTTGATCTCGTAGGCTCGATCATTCGCCGATCCGAGCTGCGCGAGGAGATCGCGTTCGAGTTCGAGGTAGACGCGACGGACTTCGTCGGCTGCCTCGGGCGTCAGAACGGTATAGGCGCTGCGACTGTCGGCGTACACGAGGTCGGAGCTGACAAGTCCCAGCGCTGAGAACAGTCCCGGGTGCGGGGGGACGATGACATCTTTCGCCCGAACCACTTCCAGTGCAGCGGGCAGAAGCATCGGGCCTGCGGCGCCGAATGCGACGAGACTAAAATCTCGCGGGTCGACTCCATGGCTGATGGCGACGTTGGTGATTCCTTCGGCGATGTTGTTGACACCTATGTTGAACGCATAACTGATTCGCTGGTCGAGATTCAGTGGAGTGGGCAGATTTTCGAATGCCTCCAGTGACTTGCGCGGGTCCAGCTGCATGCGTCCACCGGCGAAACCGTCCGGGTCGAGAATCCCCATCAGCAGGCAGGTATCAGTCGTAGCCGGTATCGTTCCGCCCGCTCCGTAGCACGCGGGGCCGGGAACCGACCCTGCGCTGCCTGGGCCCACCTGGAGGTCACCCGAGGGCGTGACGGTGACCAAGCTTCCACCGCCGGCGCCGATGCTGCTGATTTCATTGGACAGGGTGTTGACCACCAGGTCGTGTTCGAGTTCGAAGGTGGTGTCCACGCGCGGCGCTCCTGCCGTCACGAGGCTGATGTCGCAGGATGTTCCACCGACGTCGGCACACAACAGTTCACTGTCTCCGGTCAATGATCCGAAGTGAGCGCTGGCAACCGTTCCGGCGGCCGGTCCGGCGAAGACGATTCGGTAGGGGTGGCGCATCGCGGCGTTCGATGCCACCAGCTGCGCGGCGCAGTCGGCGAAGTTCAGGTCACCCCCGAAGCCGAGATCTCGCAGCCCCTTATCGAGGCGTTCAGTATATGCGCCGTAGATCAATTGCATGAAGACATCCACCGTCGTGGTCGACGCTCGTGCATATTCCTTAGCCAGCGGAGAGACTTCACTCGAGATAGAACAGGGGATGTCTCCGAGTTCATCGTGAACAAGCTTTCGCACTCTGTTCTCATGTGCGGAATTGACGTACGCGTTGATCAGGCACACTGCCACACCCTCGACATTGCATCGAGCAAGTACTCTCAGTTGCTCTCGCACTTGAGCTTCATCCAGCTCTATGAGGGTGCTGCCGTCTGCGAGGAGCCGTTCTCGGACCCCCCGCCGCAGGTATCGGGGAACCAGCGGTCGAGCTGCATCGCCGAACGGCCGGCGCCAACTCGGATCGGTCAGACCCGATGCAGGCCGCCATCCTCGACCGGCGTCGAGTATGTCGATGTGCCCCTCGGTTGTCAGAAATGCGACCTTCGGGAGTTTTCGGGTGATGATCGCGTTCAGTCCGTGGGTTGAGGCATGGTTGAACACTGAAGCCGATGCCGCGCCGGCTTCGCGAGCGCCTTGTAGTACACCTTGTTCGGTCTGCGCCGCGGTCGCGACTTTCACTGTGGTGATCTCGTCACCCTCCACAGCCACTACATCCGTGAATGTGCCACCTACGTCGACACCGATCATTCTCATGTGTTGTTCCTCTACTGGATAGGGGGTGCAGCGGTCGCGTCTAGCGCAGTTTGAGATCGTGCGAGGTCAGGAAGACGGGCCCGAACAAGTGCCAGGGCTCGCGGTGTTCGCTGTTGAGACAGTCTTGGCACTTGATGACTACGAACCAGCCGCCTTCGGAGAGGACGGGGTAGCGTTGGAGAGACGTCGATGCGCACGCGCTGCACGTGCCCTCAACATCTTCCCGTGTCACGGTCGGGTTCTCTGATGTCATAATTTCTCCACTTCGGATTCGGGGGCACTAGCGCTAGCGGGACGGCGACGAGACAGCGCTTTGATGTTTCGGAGCTGAGCTTCTCGTAGCTGCGCTGGCTTCCTCACCATTGCTGGTGTCGACGAACAATTCCCGTAGTCGAAACTTGCGAATTTTCCCGGATGCCGTCGTCGGGAACTCGGAGACGACGCGAAAGTGCGTCGGGATCTTGTACTTGGCGATTTTGCCGTCGAGCCGTAGCCGGAGTTGCTGTTCGGTCAAGTGAACATTGTCGTCGAGTCGAACGAATGCGACGATCACCTCTCCGTAGTACGCGTCCGGTACGCCGACCACGGCCACGTCCGAGACTTCGGAGATATGTTGCCGCACAGCGGATTCTATATCCAACGGTGCAATATTCTCGCCGCCGCGAATGATCATGTCCTTGGCCCGGCCGGTGACAGTAACGTAGCCCTGTGAGTCGAGGAAGCCGATGTCCCCGCTTCGAAGCCAGTTCTCGTCGTCGATGGCGTGTGCTGTGGCCGCCTCGTCGTCTTGGTATCCGGCCATCAGGCCCCATCCACGGAACCGAATCTCACCGATCTCACCCATTGATCGGCGCCGCTGTCCCCCGATCTCGACCACGTCGACCTCTACACCCGGCAGGGGCCGACCGACGCTCGACAGTGCTCGCTCGATGGGATCGCTCGGTCCTGTTTGGATTGCCGGGCCAGCGAATTCGGTCATCCCGTAGGTATTGGCGATCCCGACGCCGTACGTCTCGATCCAATGCCGCGCAATTTGTTCAGGCACCAGCGATCCTCCTGTCAGTAAGGTTCGCAGGGTGGTGAACTTGCTAGCGTTGTCCGATGCATACTTGGCCAGCGAGATCATCATTGTCGGTACAGCGAGGACAGCAGTCGCATGTTCTGCGTCGATAGCCGCAGCGAGCTCGGCTGGTTTGAAGGTGGGCTGAAAGAGCTGAGTTCCGCGTGCAGCGAGAGTGGCGGCCATCGCTGTCACTGTGCCTCCGACGTGAAAAAATGGCATCGCGTGGAGGTATCGGCACCCGTCTTCGAGTTCCGCCCGATGGGCGGTGCATCTACCACCGTTGGCCAGAGACGAACTCCTCAGGCGTACGCCCTTGGGTGATCCTGTTGTCCCGGAGGTGAACTGGATTTGGATGACATCGGACGGCCTCGACGAGGCGAGAGCCTGTTCCCTCTCCGCACTATTCGTATGCTGCGCTCGCGCACGAAAAGCCTGCCAATCCATCTCGGCGTTGCCGGCGGGCTCGGCACCGATGGAAATGACGAACTGCAAGTCAGGTAGCGACCCACGTAGCGGCGTCGAAGTCGTGAGGTCGATGTGCGCCGTCGCACTGTCGGTAAAGCAGATCTGCGCGTGAGATTGTGCAAGAACGAGTGCGATTTCGTCCGCGGCGAATGCTGGATTCACCGGGGCAATTGCGGCACCGATCTGCGCACAAGCCAGGATCAACTGCACGAATTCGGGCCGATTTGCAGCGTAGTGTGCAATCACATCACCTCGCCGGATCCCCATCGACACGAGCGCACGAGCCGTGATGTCCACGTCGGCTTCCAGCTGCGCATACGTCCATCGCTGAGCGGTTCCTCCCTGGGGGAGATATACCATCGCTTCGCGGTCCGGGACTGCGCGTGCGGCATCGGCGAGCAGGTCGTCGAGTCCGAGATCTGCCGACACGTCGACCTGCGAATCTTGACACGACCAGTACGCGGTTACTCCCTCGAATGTCATGCCTCGCACCGGAACTCGCCAATATCGAGCAACATAATATCTGAGCCTCCCGTTGAGCGACACTGGGCCGTCCACTGTGAGCCGTGCGCGAATGCCGTTGCGACAATGTCGCAGAGCTGTATCGCGCCGATGTACCTCTTCAGGTCCGGCACACCATCGTGCTGTGGTGTGTGTCACTCAGCCTACTGACCGCCTGTACGGTCAGCAATAGATCGGCCGGATTTTCTATCAAGTTTCAGACAGGCAGGGTGCGACCTCGGCCCCGATTCATGAGCGGGCCCAGAAAAGACGGTGCCCCGCGATTACGTGATCGTGGGGCACCGTCTGTAGAGGGTCGGCAATTGCCGGTTAGTTATCTCAGGTGACATGTTTCGTCGTAGACCAGTGAGCACCCTGGATATGGTGGGGCCGCGCCGGCGGGAGCGTGCAGCGAGTGGTGCGAGGACGACGGCACTTAACAGTGCAAGCCCGTTGAAGGTGGGTTGGTCCAATCCGATGCGCCGGCCAGGGTCTTCTGCACGATCAGGTGACAGTTTCGGTCACGCGGCTCGACGTGCCGATGGTTGGGTGTGAGGTGCGTGCTTGTGGGTGACGCGTTCCCATGCCTTCGTCGCGTCGGGCCCGATAGCTCTGAGGAAGTCCTCGTCGGATTCGAGCGGCGGTAGGTGGGCGGCGAAGCGGCCGCCGAGTCGGCGCTCCTCATCATCGGCAACTGGCGTGATCTGATTACGGGATTGAAAACGATCGGCCGGTCTAACGAGGGCGCGCCTGGTCGGTAAGTAGCCGCTCGATTCCGCCGCCGAAATGCTGGCGAGCGCTGAACCATACGCGCGGAGAAGTGCGCGACTGACAGCGTCACGCCCTCTAGCCAGACGCCAGATCACAACGATGGTCAGCGAACTCGCGATCGTGATACACGTCGACCGGCCCCGCCAGTAGTGCAGAACCGGTCGCTTGCCGACGGACGAGCGATACTGATTGGACGCATAGTAAGCACATATTGAAAACACATGGCAAACGACAGGGGCCCGGAGGTCCGCAACTGTCCGCGACCACGAGCAACGATGTCGACGACCAATCCGCGCTAGACGACCGACGTTCGCCGGCGTGCTCGCACGCCCCGCCCTCGACGAATCGCACAGAAACCCGGGCTCGCGGATTGTCGTCCCAGGGTGAGTTGCAACAGTGCGGATATTCAGCGACAACTCGGTTACGCGGGGATCGAGTTGGGTCTCGATGAGGCTTGCCTCCGCGGAACCTACGTGTGAAGTACGCAACAGGTATACCGCTGAGCATCTGCACTCTCTTGATGGGGTGATGAACGATGGTGCCTACGGTCAGACCGAGGACGCCCGCTGTTCCACGGAGGCTAGTGCCGCTGAATCCTTGTTCGGTAGCGACAGTTCGATCGGGGTACTCCGCTCGCTCGCTCGCTCGCTCGAAAGAACGAGGACGAGCGAACGAGCGAACGTCAGTTGGCGGTGTCGAGAACTGGATCGCCGACTTGATCGGGGCCGAGTGCAATCGTTGCGATGACTCCGACGATGGCGGCTACTGCGGCGTAGATGCACACCGCGAGGACGCTTCCTGTTGCTTCGGTGAGGGCGGTCGAGATCAGCGGGGCGATCGCGCCGCCCAGTAGGACGCCGATCTGGAACGTGATGGAGGCAGCGCTGAATCGGACCTGTGGTGCGAACCTTTCGGCAACGAAGGTCGACAACGCTCCGTAGCTGACGCTGAACACCACCGCGTGCACGACGAAAGCGAGTGTGGTCAGAATCAGGCTTCCGGTGTTGATCGCTCCGAAGATCGGGAAGATCCAGATCGCGAGGAGCAGGAGGCCCCATTTGACCATTGGTTGTCGTCCAAAGCGTTCGGCGAGCATTCCAGCGAAGGGCAGCGCTACGACCATGACCAATGCCGAGGTCAGAAGGGCTACAAGCATTTCGTTGCGGGTCAGGTGGTCACTGCTTGTGGCGTAGGACAGCGAGTACGTGGTGATGCTGTAGAAGTACACGCCCGATCCCATGACCGCCAGGACTGTAAGGACGATCTGGCGCGGGTACTGCTTAATCGCTGCCAGTGCTGGGACCTTAACGCGGTCCTTGTCGTTGTCGATCTTTTCGAACGCAGGAGTCTCTTCGAGGTTGAGGCGGATGTACATGCCGACGGCGACGAGGACGGCACTGGCGATGAACGGAATGCGCCAACCCCAGGACAGGAACTGGTCCTCGGGGAGTTGCGAAACACCCAGGAAAGCAACAGTGGACAGGAACAGGCCAGCCGGGACGCCGACCTGCGGGAGACTACCGAATAGTGCACGCTTGCCCGGTGGGGCATGTTCGATGGCGGTCAGCACTGCCCCGCCCCATTCGCCGCCTACGCCGAATCCCTGAATCACGCGCAGGGTGACCAGAATGATCGGTGCCCAGACGCCGATCGATGCGTGGCTGGGTATCAATCCCATCAAGACGGTGGCGATGCCCATCATGGTCAGCGAGATCACGAGCATTTTCTTACGCCCGACGCGGTCACCGAAGTGACCGAAGATAACCCCGCCGAGGGGGCGTGCGGCAAATCCGACGGCGAAGGTGGAGAAGGAGAGTAGAACTGCTGCGGTCGGATCGGCCGAAGGAAAGAACAACGGCCCGAATACCGTAGCGGCTGCGGCACCGTAGAGCATGAAGTCGTACCATTCGATGGTGGTTCCGAGTAGAACCGACGCCGCTACTCTGCGCATCAGAGCGGGGTTTTCATGTGGCGCAGGGGTTTTCGGTTTGGTTCCTACCGGGTCGATGCTGTCTTTCATGTCGGGGCCTTTCTGTGGTCCGAAAACTAGTGCAGAGGGAGAGGGTGTACGCCATCGCCTCGTGTGCGCGAGGAATGACCTTGTGATCGGTCACTGCGTGGTTCGTGGCCGCGGATTAGGTGACGTGTCAGGTGCGGTGACGGTTGATTTCGGGCACGGGGGATCGCCTCGTGTGCGCGAGTGGCTGGTCTTCGGGGGTGGCTAGTTGCGGTTCGTGGTCGGGGGTGCGGCGGGGTAGACGGGCTCGAGGAGGTCGCCGAGGCCCTCGAAGAATCCGAGGAGCGAGTCGACCGACACGCTGGGGTCGGGGTCGGACCCCGTCATGAAGCCGAGCAGGATGTTGCGTGCGAAGACAGCGGCGATCTTTTCTGCGCTGGCTTGCTCCTCGGGGCGGTACCACGTCCATACGTAGTTGCACATGCCGAACACCTGAAGCGTGGTCAGGGTGATGTCCGGAATCGTGAATACACCGGACGCGTCACCTTTCCGGAGAATTGTGCTCATGATCGAGGTGAATTCGGAGCGCAACGCGCGTAAGTGAGCAGTGTTCTGCGACGAGACGAAGCGGGAGAACTCGCGCAGGAACGACACCGTGCCGGCTCTGTCGTCGCGGTGCGCGCGGATGATGCAATACATCATCGCGGACAGTTGTCGTCGTGGGTCTGACTCGCGTTCGATCACGCGGTTCATCTCCCGGATTCGCCGCTCGATATACTGCAGGTGGGCTTCTTGAAGTATCAGGTCTTTGGCGGGGAAGTGGTGCACGACCGTGCCCTTACTGACCCCGACTACGCCGGCCACGGCAGAGACGCTGGCTTCCTCGAAGCCGCGGTCAGCTACCAATTCACTGAATCGGTCGACGATAGCTTGCCTGGTTTCGGGTCCGTTCCTGCGCTCCACCACAGTGACATCTTCCCTCGAGGCCGGTCGGACTCTAGGTTCAGGAGGTGTTCGAGGTGGGGATAGCGTATGCGGGGTGGCGCGGGCGAGTGTCATGTCGTTCGCGCCAGGTTGGGATCGGATAGATCTCGGCGCAGTTTGAATTTCTGAATCTTCTGCGAAGCAGTGCGCGGTAGTTCGGGAAGAAAGACCACCTTGCGGGGCTTTTTGTATCCCGCGAGTCGGGTGGTGCAGAAGGCGACCACGTCATTCTCGGTCAGGTTCGAGGTCGGTGTGGTCACCACCACCGCGCACACAGCTTCGACGTACGTCGGATCTGGAATGCCCACCACGGCTGCGTCCACGATGTCGGGGTGCTGGATGAGGACATTTTCGATTTCGGCCGGTGAGATATTTTCTCCGCCGCTGCGGATCATGTCTTTCTTGCGTCCGGCGATGCGCAATGCGCCGGTTTCTACGATGCCGAGGTCTCCGGTTTTGCACCACCCGTCGACGAACGTGGCAGCGGTTTCTTCGGGTTTGTTCCAATACCCGACCGAGTTTGCCGGACTGCGTGTCCATATCTCGCCCACCGTTCCGGGCTCGACGGGAACGCCGTCGTCGTCTCTGACCGATACTTCGGTAAAGGGGTATGCACGGCCGACGCTGTCCGGTCGCTCTTTCGCGAATCCAGGTGCGCCGCATACTGCGATCGGCGTTCCTTCGGTCAATCCGTACAACTGAACGAGGTCGGCGTCAGGTAGCAATGCCGTCAGCCGATCGCAGGCCGCGGGCATCAATGCGTCGCCACCGGTGAAGATGCGCCGCAGGGACGACAAGTCGATGTCGGCGAGATTGGTCAGTTCGAGCATTTGATTAATCATCGAGGGGAAGAGGAGAAGGTCGGTGGTCTTGGTCTTTGCGGCGATACGCAGTGTGCGTTCGAGATCGAAGTTCTTGCTGCGCAGGATGATCGCCTTGCCGCCGGCCGCAATCGTGGGCAGCGTGTAGTTTTCGATTCCGCCGATGTGATAAAGCGGTCCGGTGATCATGGTGACCGAATCCTGATCGAACTTCCATTCCATCAGTTGCATCGCCACCCACCAAGTGGTGTTGCCGTGGTTCCACAGGACGCCCTTGGGGCGGCCGGTGGTGCCTGATGTGTACATGAGCATGGCAGGGGTGTCGTCGCTCGGACGGGGAGCGTCGAGGGGCTCGTTCGTGCCGTCGTCGAGGACGCTCCACGGCTCGGCCCACTCCGGCCGAGCGTGGTCGCTGGGCGCGCTGAGGTAGTGACGCACACCGACGTCGTCGCGGATGGGTTCTATTTCGTGGAGAAGCTCGGGTTCCGACAACAGCACCGTCGTGCCGGAGTCGTCGAGGGCGTATTTGATTTCGTCGGTCCGCAAGCGAAAGTTGAGTCGTACTGCGATGGCTCCGAGTCTGACGGTCGCGAAGTAGGCAATCCAGTATTCAATGCTGTTGTAGAGCAAGATCCCTACCCGGTCACCGGTGCCGACACCGAGCCTCTGCAGTCCTCGTGCATAGGTATCGGTTCTGTCGGCAAGCTCGCGCAGCGTCAACGGAATCTCGTCTTCGAGGGCGAGGACCGGACGGTCGGGGTCGAAGCGAGAAATGTCGCCGAAGGCGTGGCGGAGGAAGAAGGGGATGTCCATCGAATCGGTTCCTTGATGTGAAGTCGAAAACGGCGGGCGCGCAGCTCGAGACGCTGTAACTCAGGTGGTCGGTCCGGGAACGGCCACACGTGTGGTCAGTACGCGACCTGCCCACGACAATTCTGTTTCTGCAGGTTGCCAGCTGTCGGACGTCGACAGATAGAGTGTGCGTCCGTCGACCCCGCCGAGCACACAGTCGACTGCGAATGCATCACCCACATCGATCGTGTCGGTGACGGCACCACCTTCGACGACGCGGACGAACTTGTGCTCGAGTATGGACGAGATCCAGATTCCACCTTCGTTGTCGACGCACGTTCCGTCCGCGGTTGCGCCGGGCCACAGCTCGGCCCAGGTATGGCGATTGGTCAACGTGCCGTCGTCTTCGATGTCGAATGCAGTGAGCTTCTCGCCCCATGTCTCTGCTACTACGAGCGTACGAGTGCCGGGAATGACGACCGATCCGTTCGGAAAGATGAAACCGTCTGCCGCGACGCTGGCTATCCCGGTCGGAGAGATATGGAAAAGCGGACCGCCGGCCTTCGGTGCGTCGTTGTACAGGTCGAAACCGAACCCGGTCAGGTACACGTGACCATCCTGCGTGACGACCATTTCGTTCGTGGGGAGGTCGGTCAGGTCCGAAAGATCGGCCCAGGTCGATTGTCGGCCTTCGCTGTCGACTCTCACTACCCGATTGTCGAGCATCGAGCTGATGAGCAGGTCACCATCGGGTAGCCAGCCCAGCCCACTCGGTTGCCCTTTCAGCGTTGTGAACACCTGAGCGTCGCCATTGACCGGATCGACCGAATAGACCTCTCCGGTGTGCATGTCCGAAAACCACAAGCGTCCCTCTCGCCAACGGCTTCCTTCCGGGAAACGTAGCTTCTCCAACAAGACCGTCAAGTCGTCGCTCACTGGCGTTCGCTCCTTTGTGATCGCGCAGCACATTTTCCAAAGCTGTGATGCGGGTTACTGTCGTGCCGCTACGTTACCGTCCGTGCGTACGAGTATCAAGAGTCGATCGGGAATAATCGAAAGAACGCCCTTACCAGGTCTAATTCCAAGGTCTAGAAAATTTGAATCGGGTGTTGACACATTTATTCGTACGTGCGTACGGTGCAATGACGTGACATCGACGTCACCAATCAATCGAAGGAGGCACCGGTGCACACAGTGACCGCAGCGGCTGTCGGGATCGGCGAAGTACCGTCCGGCAAATTTCCCGATCGCAGTGAAATAGAGGCGGCTGTCCTGAGCTCCGCCGCCGCGCTGAAAGACGCCGGCTTGAGTCCGCGCGACATCGACGTCGTCATTCCGACGGGCGCTCTGGCATCGAGCCAGGTCAACGTCGACTTCATCTTTTCCCGCATGTGCGAGGAACTGGGGATGTTGCGTAGCGCGAAAATGAACGTCCAGGTCATGGCCGGCGGCGGAACGAGCTCGGCGATGCTCGCCGTAGCCGAAGGGCTGATCGCGTCCGGTTCGGCCAAACGCATCTTGTGCGTGCACTCTGACAAGGTGGGCTCGCTGCCACCCCAACGCGGAGTCGACCTGTTCGCCACCACCGGCGTGTCGGAAGAATGGGAACGACCGTACGGGCACAACATGAACGCTGTCGGCGCTCTGGCGGCCCGCCGCTACATGCACGAGACCGGGACCACCGAAGAAGAACTCGCCGAGGTCTGCGTCTCCCTCCGCAAGTGGGCCGAGCTCAACCCGCACGCGATGTACCGCAAGCCGCTCTCGGTGGAGGAAGTCCTCGGCTCGAAAATGGTTGCCACACCGCTGCGTTCGCGGATGTGCAACATGCTCGCCGACGGCGCAAGCGCGTACGTTCTCGCTGCCGCCGACGACGCCCCGCACATCACGGACAATCCGGTCTACATTCGTGGCCACGGCGGCCTAGTCACCCACTACTCGGTGTCTCAAGACACCGACCTGGCGCACCTCGGATTCCCCGAGGCCGCACGTCAGGCATACGCAGAATCAGGACTGACGCCGAACGACATCCACCTCGCGGAACTGTACGACGCGTACCCCGTCTGGCCGTTGATCGCGATGGACGCACTCGGACTGTGCAAGGGCGAACGCGCCGGTGCGTTCGTTGCTGCAGGACACACCTCGCCCGGAGGCTCGATGCCGATGACGACCAATGGCGGAATGCTCTCGCAGGGACACACCGGTGTCGGCGGCGGCATGGCGATCCTGGTCGAGACCTTCCGCCAGCTGATGGGTAAAGCTGGTGACAGGCAAGTGCCCAACCTGGTCAATGCTGTCGAGACCGCGTCGGGCGGCACCTGGATGGATTCTCACGTCACTGTTTTGTCGAAGGAGCGTTGAACCGATGTCTACTCGTCCACTTCCGGTGCCCTCGTCGTGGAGTGCGCCTTTTTGGAAAGCGACCGCAGATCACAAGCTGACCGTGCAGAAGTGTGTGCACTCGGGTGAACTACTTATGTACCCGCGCCTGGTCAGTCCCTTTTCCCTTACGGACGAACTCGAATGGATCGAGTGCAGCGGCCGCGGTGAGGTGTACACCTACACGATTCAAGAAGCCGGTGCACCGAGCGGTTTCGAGGACGCCTTGCCGTACGTTATCGCCGTGGTCAAGCTCGAGGAGGGTCCACAACTGATGACGAACATCGTCGGCCCCGACCGACTCGACGTCCGGTGCGGCAGCACGGTACAGGTCACGTTCGAAGGTACCGAGAGCAGTGACATCGTCCTACCCATGTTCGAACTGGTCACTGCGTCGTGACAGAGCCGACACGCATCGCTGCCATCACTGGTGGTGCCACTGGGATCGGCGGAACCACCGCACAACTGCTTCGTGACCAGGGTTGGATCGTCCATGTCCTCGATCGATCGGTCTCCGGTGACGACGAATTCACCCATGCCTGCGACGTCACCGATGCAGCAGCCCTCGCAGACATTGCCTACAAGATCGGACCGGTCGATGCGGTGGTCACCGCAGCCGGTGTCAATCTTCGCCCTCACGACGGACCAGCGCAACGGTTGGAACTCGATGCGTGGGACACGACGTTGGCAGTCAATCTGACCGGAACGATGCTCACCGTTCGCGCGTTCTACCCCCACATCCGCGACGCCGGTGCCATCGTGACGATCGGTAGTACAGCGGGGATCTCGGCGATGCCGTGGGCAGATGCCTACACTGCTACCAAGGGTGCTGTGGTGGCGCTGACCCGGAGTTGGGCTGTCGACTATTCGCGCTACGGGATTCGGGTCAACTGCATCTGCCCGGGGGCTACGGAGACTGCGATGATGGACGGGATTCTCGACGAGTTCGACGAGAAGAATCGACTCAACACCCCGCAGCAACGATTCGCCAGCCGTGACGAAATCGCGGCGGTGATCGCCTTTGCAGTCTCACCTGCAGCGACGTACCTGTCGGGCGCAATCATTCCCGTCGACGGTGGTGCAACCGCGCACACAGCCGGCCTTCCATTTCCGAACAGACGCCCGCGTAGCTGAGCGTCGAGATCACCCAGACCCGGCCGGAACACAGGGCGTCGCTGTGTGTTCCGGCCGATTCCACTTTGCCGCCGCGCCTCACAGGGAAGCACAGAGCGTCCATGACCGTCACCCCCCGCACCTCGAGCGACACCGCTCCAGAAGTCCTGTGGACTCCGCCGCTGGATGGAACCTCGTCGATAGAATCCTTCACCCGATGGGCCCAAGCACGCCGCAGACAATCACTGCCGGATTACAGATCACTACACGAGTGGTCGATCTCCGCGCCGCAGCAGTTCTGGGGCGACATAGCCGACTTCTTCTCGGTTCACTTTCACACTAAAGCCGAGGAGGTCCTGACCTCGGCCACCATGCCCGACACGCAGTGGTTTCCCGGCGCCACCCTGAACTACGCCGAACAAGCCCTCCGGCAGGACGAATACAAGGCATCCACCGACCTGGCGCTGATCTTCGAGCGGGAGGACGGTACTGCCGCCGAATGGACGTACGGTGAGCTGCGCACGCGAGTTGCCGCTGCACAAAACGTATTTCGAGCCGCAGGAGTACACCGAGGCGACCGCGTCGCTGGCCTACTACCCAACACCCCTCACGCTCTGGTCGCCTTCCTCGCCGCAGCCAGCATTGGTGCTGTGTGGACGGCATGTTCACCTGACTTCGGTGAGCGCGCCGTGATCGACCGGCTGGCACAGGTCGAACCGGTGCTGCTGATCGCCGTCGACGGATATCTCTACAACGGCCGTCGATTCGACATCACCGACACCATCCGCAGCACACTCGACGCTGTACCGTCGATCACAACAACGCTGGTCATCGACTACATCGGCTCAACCGACGTCGACGCGCGGTGGCTGCCGTGGGAGCGAACCTCGGCCGAGCTCGACGGCGCGGTGCTCTCCTACGAACCCGTCCCGTTCGGGCATCCACTTTGGATCCTCTACTCCTCCGGCACAACCGGACTCCCCAAGGCAATTGTCCACAGTCACGGCGGTATCGTGCTCGAGCATCTGAAAGTGTTGAACCTCCAGATGGGGCTCGGGCCCGACGAACGGTTCCTGTGGTTCACCACCACCGGTTGGATGATGTGGAACCTGCTCGTTTCCGGGTTGATGGTCGGTAGCACGATAGTGCTGTACGACGGCAACCCCGCCTACCCGAACCTCGGCAGGTTGTGGAAGCTCGCCGCCGAACACCGCGTCACGTACTTCGGCACCTCAGCCCCGTTCGTGCACACCTGCCGTGAACAAGGCCTCGACCCGGCGGCAGAGTACGACCTTTCCGCCATCAGGACAATCGGATCCACCGGCTCGCCCCTGTCCACCGAGGGCTTCCATTGGATCCGAGACCACATGGGAGAAGCGATACAAATTTCGTCGATCTCCGGCGGCACCGACCTCTGCACAGCCTTCCTCGGATCCGCTCCGACAGTGCCCGTGTGGACCGGCGAACTCTCCTGTGCAGCATTGGGAGCCGACGTGCAGACCTTGGACGACTCCGGCGCGGAGAACACCGGACACATCGGCGAATTGGTGTTGGCCACGCCGATGCCGTCGATGCCGGTCTCGTTCTGGAACGACGACGACGGCAGTCGACTGCGCGAGGCCTACTTCGAGACGTACCCCGGAAAGTGGAGACATGGAGACTGGCTCGAAATTACCTCTCGAGGCTCAGCAGTGATCCACGGCCGCTCTGATGCGACGCTGAACCGGGGCGGCGTCAGGATGGGAACTGCCGAGTTCTACCGTGTACTGGAATCGGACGACGCGGTCACCGATTCGCTGGTTGTCGACACCTCGGCACTGACCAGCGACGGCGCAGGAGAAGGACAGTTGTTGTGCTTTATCGTATTACGGCCCGATAGCGAACTCTCCGCAGTCGTTCCACGGCTGCGAGCTCTCATACGCACACAACTCTCCCCCCGCCACGTTCCGGATCGCTTCATCCCAGCACCGAGTGTTCCGCGTACCCGAAACGGGAAGAAGTGCGAAGTCCCGGTCAAGAAAATCCTCGCCGGAATTCCAGCAGAAACTGCTGTCAACGCAGACGCCCTGTCCCACGCCGGATCACTGGACTTCTACATCCGAACAGCCCAGGACATGCGGCAGCGCTAGCTGCTCCCACCCGACTGCACGGGCGTTCACTCAGTGGACGCAATGCGGCCCGAGGTCCAACATGCGAGCAGTATTGAAAGTTTGCACCGGAAACATCCTCATTAAGAGATGGGTGCGTTTGACTGAACACGAGGCACTCGGTGTCTGCTCAATGAACATGAAAGCGAGACAACAGTGAACAAGGTGTACGAATCGGCAGCCGCTGCCGTCGCCGATATGGGCAACGGCTCGACGCTTGCCGTCGGCGGATTCGGGCTGTGCGGGATACCGGACGCACTTATCGAAGCAATAACCGAGACCGAGGCCACCGACCTCGAAGTCTTTTCAAACAACTGTGGCGTCGACGACCACGGATTGGGAATACTTTTGGCGATCGGCCGGATCCGCCGCGTCACCGCCTCCTACGTGGGTGAAAACAAGGAGTTCGCACGGCAATACCTGTCCGGAGAACTTGAAGTCGAACTGACCCCGCAGGGCACACTCGCCGAGCGGCTACGCGCGGGCGGCACGGGCATTCCGGCGTTCTTCACCCCAGCCGGGGTTGGCAGTCCCATCGCCGACGGCGGAATGCCGTGGCGCTACCACGATGACGGAACGATCGCGCTGGCATCGCCGCCGAAAGAAACTCGCGTCTTCGGATCCAAGCGGTACGTCATGGAAACCGCGATCAACGCCGACTACGCCCTCGTGCACGCCGAACTCGGTGATACTGAGGGCAACCTGGTCTTCGACAAGACCGCGATGAACTTCAACCCTCTCGCCGCGATGGCAGGCAAAATTACCATCGCGCAAGTAGAACGCCTCGTCGAGGCAGGACAGATCGATCCGGCTCAGGTTCACCTGCCCGGGGTGTTCGTACAGCGCATCGTCGAAACCGGACCTCAGAACAAGCGCATCGAGAAGCGCACTGTCAGTGCAGGAGTACAGGCATGACCACATCGATCGAAACGAACGCCGGATGGACACGCGACCAAATGGCGCAGCGTGCCGCTGCCGAGATGATCGACGGTGAGTACGTGAATCTCGGAATCGGCTTACCCACGTTGATCCCCGGATACCTCACCGACGAGGTCAAAGTGATTCTTCACTCCGAGAACGGCATTCTCGGCACCGGGCCTTACCCCACCGAGGACAAAGTCGACGCGAACCTGATCAATGCCGGTAAAGAAACCGTCACCGTCAATTCCGGCGCTTCGTACTTCGACTCGTCGCTGTCGTTCGGCATGATCCGCGGCGGACACATCGATACGGCAGTCCTTGGTGGAATGCAGGTCTCGCGCACCGGCGACCTCGCCAACTGGATGGTCCCCGGCAAGATGGTCAAGGGCATGGGCGGTGCCATGGACCTCGTGCACGGAGCACACCGCGTCATCGTCGTTATGGAACATACCGACCGCGATGGCGCCGCCAAGATCGTCGACACCTGCACGGTCCCCCTAACCGGTCAAGGCGTCGTCAACCGAATCATCACGAACCTCGCCGTCATCGACGTCCGCGGCGACGGCATCCTTTCGCTGCGAGAACTCGCACCCGAAGTCTCACTCGACCACGTCCGCAGTGTCACGGGAGTCGAGCTTCGGACCGATCAACTGGCCACCGTGTGACGGCCTCCACTTCACTACTAAAAGGAACAGCAATGCATTCGATTTCAGCCAACCGGTCCGTCATCGTCGCTGGGGCTCGTACACCGGTGGGTCGGCTGTCCGGCTCCCTGAAGGACCTGTCGGGTTCGGATCTCGGCGGTATCGCGATCAAAGGCACCCTGGACAAATCCGGGGTGGCACCGGAACTGGTCGAGTACGTGATCATGGGCCAGGTCCTCACCGCAGGCGCAGGCCAGATCCCAGCCCGTCAGGCCGCGGTCGCGGCAGGTATCCCCATGAACGTGCCGGCTTTGACGATCAACAAAGTCTGCCTCTCCGGTATCTCGGCGATCGCGATGGCCGACCAACTCATCCGCGCCGGTGAATTCGACATCGTCGTCGCCGGCGGCCAAGAATCGATGACCCAGGCCCCGCACATGCTCGAAAAAAGCCGCGCAGGGTTCAAATACGGCGACGTCACCATGAAAGACCACCTGGCCTACGACGGCCTCTACGACATCTTTACCGACCAAGCCATGGGCGGACTCACCGAATCACGCAACGACGGCACCCATGCCAGCACCCGCGAAGAACAGGACCAGTACGCCGCCACCTCGCACCAGCGGGCCGCAGCAGCGTGGAAGAACGGCATCTTCGACAACGAAGTCGTCCCCGTCACCATCCCCCAGCGCAAAGGCGACCCGATCGTTTTCTCCCAGGACGAAGGGATCCGCGCCGACACCACCGTCGACACTCTCGCCCGGCTCCGACCGGCGTTCAGCAAGGCCGGCACCATTACTGCCGGCAACGCCTCGACCATCAACGACGGTGCCGCCGCGGTCATCGTGATGAGCAAGGGCAAAGCCGAAAGCCTAGGCCTGTCCTGGATCGCGGAAATCGGCGCGCACGGCGTCGTCGCCGGACCGGACTCCTCACTGCAGTCCCAGCCCGCACGCGCCATCACGAAAGCCTGCGCCAAGGAAGGCATCGATCCGAAAGCTCTGGATCTGATTGAAATCAACGAAGCCTTCGCCGCCGTCGGAATCGCATCGATGCGTGAACTGGGAGTCGATTCGAACAAGGTCAACGTCAACGGCGGTGCCATCGCCATCGGCCACCCACTTGGCATGTCCGGCGCCCGCGTCGCACTGCACCTGGTTCTAGAACTGCAGCGACGCGGCGGCGGCATCGGAGCAGCGGCACTGTGCGGCGGCGGCGGACAAGGCGACGCACTCATCGTCCGCGTCCCCAGAAAGTAGCGTCCAGGTAGACAGGCAACTCCGCCGACAGCCCCGGAACGCGGGCTCCCGAGCGATCGATTGCACTGCCATTATCTCGGATTCGCCGCGGCTAGCCAAAGCCCAACGCGCATCTGACCAAATGGCCACACCCTATGTGGGACTGAACAATCAGGGGTTATCCGGCGTACACATCGAACAGGACCAGTATGCCCAACTTGAAACAGCTCGAGCCAGACCCGGAAGCCATCCTCCGCTCGAACTCGAACGTTGTCACAAACAACACCTTCCACAACTACGAACGAGGTCGTGCCGTACACGGACCCGCCGACGTCGGGCCAGAGTACGGCCAGCTGATCGCGGCGCTGCGTACGCTGCAGGATTTGGCAGTAAGTACCGCTCCGACCGCCGAGGCAACTGCCGAGGCAATCAATCGTGTCGAGGCGCTCAATGTGCTCCTGCGGCCCTTTCGCGTGCCAGCGGCCCAGTCGCCGGCGGGCAAAGTCGCAGCACTTCCCGGCCGAGGTTCACTGCTTCACCTGCCGTGGACAATCGAGAAGTTCGACGCCGACGGGGTCCGCGGTCGGGGGGTATTTCGTCGCTTCCACCATGGAAGTAACGGCGCGGCCCATGGGGGGCACTACCAATGCTCTTCGATGATCTGTTCGGTTTGATAACGCAGGCCTACGGCCGGCCCTACAGCCGCACGGCGTTCCTCCACATCGACTATCGCAAGATCACCCCCCTCGACACCGAGCTGATAATCGAGGGAAGCGTCGACAGGGTCGAGGGCCGCAAGATCTTCATCAACTCGGTCCTGACAGACACCGGTGGCACCATCCTGGCGGATTGTCACGCTCTCATGGTCGAACTGCGCGAAGGGCAGCCATGACACCGGGGTGTATCCGAGGCTCTCGGCAACGACCATTGGTGTAGCGGAGCAGGCGAGCCTCAGCTCCCGGCTGGCTGCTTACGCTGATTGTTGGACATCCAGCACCCGAAGAATCCGGTCATTGAGCGCCCGCAGGCTGCTGCAGCTACGGCACCGACCGATGCAGCACCGAGACGGTGGCAGCGATCGCCGGCTTCGATCCCCTTGCTGAACACTCGTCAGACGTACCGCAGTCCTCGTGCTCGACATCTTCGCCGTCGGGCGCGTCTGGTGGCACCGTATAGACACGCCATGCCGTGTCCGACTAGACGGCGAACCGTCATTTTCGACCGGGCCGAAGAGCAGGCGTCTTGGGTGCCAGCATGAGCAAGTCCCCACCCGATCCGACCTCGGCCGTGAAGAGGCAGTCATCGCGTGTTCAGTTTCGACATCAACGCAACACCATTGAAACCAAACAAGCGCGGCCGATCTGCAGTCAGTGGTAGCGCCGCTGTTCGACAAGATCTGGCGCACGCAGAGATGCAGCAACGCTGCGGTTCGTGCAGCTGACGGTCAGGGTGCCGCCGCTGGACCGGACCTCGAAGTTGCGCTCGATCGCTAGCCGGACCTCGCCCGACGACCGGATCTGTAGCCGCCGCACAAGCCGCGCCCGACGGCCGATAACTGCGTCCTATGTCAGGCCGGGTGGCCGTCTGTGGTCCGACGTCAGTGGCTGTAGTGGATACTGTCAGCGAAGCTCATAGCAATACGATCAGTCTTGATATACAGGGTTACCAGTAAAAGCTGAGAATCGTTGTCCGACAGATGATTTCGCTCATACCCGCTCGCGAAATTACTGACGCGATGTCGGCTCACCGCCCGACATGCGGCGGGTTGTCGGGGACGTCAGGAATCGAACGAGCTGTACATCACGCGCACGGTCATGGTGCCGGCCGCGTCGTTGAACGCGCCAAAAGCCGCCTCGAGCAACTCGTAGGCAGGGGCCAACTGAGTCTGCTCGATCTTCGATACCGATGAGACGGTCCATCCGATCAACCCGTCGTGTCCCGGAATTGGCTTTCCGAAAAGATCGACCAGGGCCTCGCGGCGGTATCCCATCTCCACGAGGTCGTTCTCGGTGTACCAATCGTCTCTCGGGTCATGAACGTATTCGTCCGTGATCCTCTGTAGCTCCTCCACGAGCCGGTCGTTGTCCGTCGATGGTGTCGCGGGTTCGGACATTCGGATCCTTTCCTGTGAGTCGCACGTGTACGAGCTGCATCGGAGTGGACGATTCTATCGTTGCTCGCATCGACTGCTCAATGTGTGTTTCTAGAACCGAACGGGAATCGAGGCGCGCTTCTTCCGACGGTGACAGGGGGTTGCAGCGCGGCAGCTCGTTTGTGGCTAGGCTGGATATTGTCGAATTAGTGACATTGTGTGATCGAAAGGTTTTGTGGCTGTGGCCAAACGAGTGACAACCCAATTGGTGGACGATATAGACGGGTCGGTCATCGGCGACGAATCCGGCGAGACAATCGAATTCGCGGTCAACGGTGTCGAGTACGTGATCGACCTGAAAGCGAAGAACGCCAACGAGTTTCACAGAAAGCTCGACTACTACATCGAGCATTCGACGCGGGTCGGTGGCCGCAGGCGTAAGCCCTCCCCCGCCGGCTCGGCGACGCCCGCGCAGACCGGGTCACCGGCCACGCGTGATCCGGCGCAGACACGCGCGATTCGGCAGTGGGCGGCCGACGAGGGGCACCCGATCAGCGACCGCGGCCGCATCCCGGCCCACATCGAAGAAGCGTTCAACGCCGCTCACTGACCTGTATTCAGGGGAGACGTGTTGATCTCAGCCCCTGAAGGGTGCTTTCGACCGTCTCACGCGTGTGCCTGAGGAGCCGATCTTGTCCAACAGACGCTTTACGGCATCCACCCGCAAGCTCTGCTCTGGGCCGGGTCCAACGACGATCTCGGATATGGCTGGCCCTGCAGCATCGGAGAGCTGGAAGAACAGCTTCACGTACGGAATCACCCCTAGTTTCCCCGCCCGAAATTCTGGGTGCTCCATCCCGTGGTCCTTGGTGATGAGTCGCCACTCAGATTCTTCGGCGAAGGCCTTGTGCTTGACCTTCGCCAGTTGCTCAATGCTGCCTAGGTAGAACACATCCGGCCACGACAATGTCTTTTGGCCTCTCTCGACTGCTTCGAGATCCGCAGCCATCTCCGAGGCGGTCTCCATCATGAGATGCCGTGCCTCACGCCGTCCGTACTTGACCTGGTCAGGTCCGCCCAAGAGTTGGTTGGCAAACAGGCCGAAAGGGTCCCCGTGGTCGTGGAGCTTTGTGTTCACCTCATAGAACTTGGTCAGTGTGGAGCGCGCGAACCCGAGTGCGAACCCTCCACCGCCGTCTCCATACCCGCGCCATTGGCTGAGCAGGTCACCCTTGGATGCGCTGGAAAAGCAGGTGACGAACGGTGTAGCCGGGTGGGCGTCTTTGTGCCAGGTCATCTCGAATGTGCCGGCCCGTACGGTCCGGGCGAGTTCTAGCAGACGCTCGGCCACAGCGGGTGTTCGTGCCGTGTCGCGCGCCTGCTCCTCGAGCTCCGAAGCCAAAAGCTTCGTGCCGAACCGAAGCTCTTTCGTATCGTTGAGATACCGTGCGTCCGTTGCCCATAGTGATCCGTACCGTGCGTTCCGAGGTGCGCCGTCGAACTCGACAGGATTGCCCAAAATGCCGAGCAGGCCAGCGGAGTCCGTGTAGTGGTACAGAGTCTCAGGTAGGTCGATGGATCGAGGCATCGGCCAACACTATCGTTGCGGTGGAAAGGTGTTCGATGGAGCGACGGTGTGTGCGCAGGGTCGGGCACGACTGTTGACGGAACCGGGGAACGGAAGATGGGTGCACAGTACCGATCGCATCGGGTCGTCTCTGACCCCGATCCGTCCGGAGAAGCGCTAGATTGCCCCGTATGAGCGAGAACGTCGGCGTGGCTGCGGTGCCCGATCACGTGCTCGATGAGCTTGCCGAGGTTCTGATCGACAGGATCGATCAACTCCTCGATCGGGTGACCGATCGGGCTGTGGGTGCGCCGCCTCCGGGATCGGCGGCGTGGGAGTTGGAGTGGAGTGCCCGAGACACGGCGATCGGACGTGCGCGCGTGGCCGAACGGTCGCGTGTGCGAGAGGAACTGGCGCGCCGCGCGTGCGCCGAACTCGGCATCGCCGAAGGTTCCGCACCGGCGGTGCCGACTCGGCACGCTCCCCCGGTCCGACCCCGCCGGACGAAGCCAGGACGTGTCCGCGTCGACGAGGCACAGCTGACCTTCTTCTGAACCCGCCGCTCGAACTCGTTTCCCGATGGGTGCAGGCGTGCGACACCGCTGCTGTCCTGCGGCACCCGTTTACCGACGCACGGTGCGTTTCTTGGTGCCTGCGGTGGATTTGCGGTCCTCGAACTTCAGCTTGAATCCGAATGTCTTGCTGCCCTGGTAGGTACCTGCGGCCAGTGCGCCCTTGGCCCGGTACGTCTTACCTGTCTTGCTTGTGGCGTCGAATTCGATGGTCTCCCCGGCCAGTAACTTCTCGAGTTCCTGCTCGGTGAAGTCCTTACCGGGCCAGTGGTCGTTGGCACCCCATCCGCGGCCCTTGAACGTGACCGGCTTGCCTTTCCACGCCCCGCTGACCAGGTCTGTCCGAGGTGCACGCTCCTCGAATTGAGGGTTGAAGCTCACGTGTGGGTACTGCTTGCCGTCTTTCTCCCTCACTCCTGGTTCGAGTTTTCCCGTGCAGGTGAACGTCTTTCCCGACTTCGCGCTCGTCGCGACGATCTCGATGACCCGGCCGGCGAGCAGTGCCGCTACTTCGGTGTGGGTGAACCGGTGGCCACCGAAGACCCGCTTGGCGCGGGTGACGACCGTGCCTGCGTGGGTGAAGTGCAGCTCCGGTGGCAGCTCGATCGTCTCCACCGCTTCTCGGGTTACCCCGGCCTTGCCCATCCGTGCCGTGAGCTCGCCGGACAACGTCCTCGCATTCGCGGTCATCGTCTCAAGGTCGCGGCGCACCAGGTCCGCCACGAGGAACAGATAGTCGGCTGCCTCGCCGGTTCCGGCCTCGATCTGCGCCATCTGCTCGAAGACCTGCTCGGTGATCGTCAGATCCCCGATGTGCGTGCCCGGCAGGATCCGGTGGTTGAGTTCACCGATCGCGCTGAGGGTGATCTTGCCGCGTTTCTCGATCATCAGGGCCTTGCCGCCCGAGTTGTTCGTGACCTCGGCATAGGTGCTCGTCCGGGTCGCGCCGGTACCTACGCTCCGCTTCTCGAGCTGTTTCATCAGCCATCCCATCGTCGGATGCGGCGGCCGCGGCGGGAAGCCCTCGTGGACGAACGGGTTCGCGACAGTACCCAACGCCGTCGCACCAGTGGGTTGCTCGTCGCGCTCGCCGCCGTCCTCCTCCTCGACGACGAACACACCTTTCCATCCGAGCGCTGCGGGCACATTCAGCGAGCCGACGAAGCTCGGGTATTTCTCGACGTGGCCGCGATGCTGGTCGTACTCGTAATCGGGGGCGAGCATCGTCAGGTAGTTCTTGGCGAGGAGCTCGTAGATCTCCCGACCCAGCTCGCCGTAGGCCTTCTCCACTGCCGCGAGGCTCGGCGGTACGTTGGGCCCCGGGCGGTTGGCCCCGTGCGCGCCACCGGACTTGATATGGCTCCTGCGTGGGCCGCGATGGCTCAGCGCCGCCGGATCCACGCCCACCACACCGGCGATCGCGTCGACCGATGGAAGCAGCTCGTTGAACTGCTCGATCGAGATGAACTTGTCCTCGGTGCGCGGGTAGGACACCACCTGCGCCTCGTACATCTTCTGATAGGTGTCGAGAACGTTCTTCGCCCCGAAACCCTTCTTCGCGAGCAGTGACGACAGTCCGGCCAGGTCCATCAGTTTCGGCGGTCCCGTTTTCTTGCGTGTGGTCTCGTCGTGGACGACCGGTGACGACTGCAGGCCGCCGGGAACATCGTTCTCGTTCTCGAATCGATCGACCTCGGGGTCGGTGTACGTCACGCCGTTCTCGTCCCGAAACCGGTTCTCGTAGAACGCCTTCTTGAGGTATCCGTGGTGCGCGTCGAGTCCGTCACCGACGATTACGACCATCGCGGACTTGAGTCGCCCGTTACGCAGTACCGTGCTCGCCCCGGTCGTCTTGGTCGCGAGTCTGGTGAACTGCATCGAGAGCATGTCCCACTTCGACCGGAAGTCGGCCTTGCGGTAGTCGCCCTCGGCGGTATCGCCGTGACCGGCCGACGGGCTGTGAAGGCCTTACGCAGCGATGCCGGGGTTTCGTCCAGGAACTCCATGCGTTCGAGCTTCTTGTTCTCGAGGCCCAGGTACTCCACGATCTCCCAGCCGAGGAGTGAGCCTTCACCGGTCGGATCGAGATCGGCTGCATTGCAGATGCTCTCGCAGCCCGAGAGGGTCGTCTTCAGTTCGTGGAGCAGGCTTTTGGCGTCCGGATCGGTGACCAGCTTGCCGCCGGACACCCGGCGCCGGATTTCTCGCTCCCAGCGGAAGTCGTCGGCGTTCCACGGGAGATGTTCGAGCTCCCAGCTTCGGTATTTGTCGGCGAGAGGCGCGGGCACCATTGCGGAAGGGTCTTTCAACTCCAGCAGGTGGCCGCGAGCGTGGACGATGACGTACTCCGTGCCTGCGAACGTGCCACTCATACCGCCCAGTGCGGCGGCGAAGTTGCGAGCTGCGGAGGGCTTTTCGGTGAGGATTCCGACTTTTCCCATGACATCGATCCTTCTTCTCTGCGGTGCGTGCGGCGTGTGGACAGCGAGGGTGTTGCCGGTGGCCGGTCGGGCTAGAGGCCTGCGCTGACGAGGCGGTAGTTAGCGACCTTCCAGCCGTCAGCGGTGCGTTCGAGGTCGACGGCCCCGGTGTAGCCGGTGAACGGGGTGATCTCACCGCTGCGATGTTGGACGACGCGGTCGATGACGACAGCCACGGTGGCCTGGTTGTCACCGTCCATCTCGGCGGCTGTGCCGTCGGCGTAGACGCTGGTGTCCGGTCGAGCGACGGCGGTGACGACGTCTCCGCTGCGTGCCCATGCCGACCACTCCGGGATCGGCTGCGGGGCTGGATCGGGTGGCGTGGCGGCGGCGGTGGCCATCGACCCGGTCACGTCGTCGCGTTGCGCGTGCAGGGCATCCCACGGTGAATCCTGCACTGCGGGTTGCCAGGTGAACACACCGGACATCACCGACGTCGCGACGCCGACCGGGTCGGTGGCCGACGGGTCGATGGTGATCCCGGCGTCGGTACCCGGTGGTGGCGGTGTGTCCGAACCACGGGACAGGAACACGATCACGGCCGCGATGGTCACCACCCCGACGAGACCGAGACACGCGAACACGATGCCTGCTCTTCGGCTCATCTCCTGGTCTCCTGCGAGTCGGGGTCGTTCGCTGATTCAGCGTCGGTGTCGCAGATCTGGCCCAGCGCAGCGGCTTTGGCGATGACTTCGAGCCAATCGACGATCGGTGCATCCGCCTGGCGGTTGTGGAGGATCTGTGCCATATCTGTGCTCCTTGGTCTGTGATGGTGCCAGTGTCCTGGTGGCCACCGACAACAAATGTGATTGTGTGCGGCGCTAGCCGACGGTGGGGACTCCTGCTGCGGCGACAACGCTCACCGTCCATATCGCCCACATGACGAGCGCGGTCACCGCCACGTGGATGGCTTTGCGGAGCGCAGTGACAGTCCAGTTCTGCGCTCGCGCAGAGGCGTCGGCGACAGCGATGAGGCTGCCTATGGTCATCGCCGCGGTGAGGACGATGACGGCCCACCAACCATGCGCGAGAACGTCGCTGGTCGCTGCGGCGCGGCCGCTGTCCTCGATCGTGGTGATCATCGACTCCAGGATCGGTCGGGCGACGGGAACAGCCCACACCGTCCATACGATGACCGAGGTCAGAGCAAGGGCTGTCAGTGCTCGATGCCGGTCGTGGGACGTCAGGTGGTGGCTGGTGCGTGTCGGTGCGGTGCTCATGAGTGGGCCTTTCCGTCGAGCTTTGGTCGGTGGCGGCTATCGGGCCAGGTCGTAGTCGGATGCTGTGGCGGTGATGGTGGTGACGTAGTTCTGGGTCTCCGAGTAGGGCGGGACGCCGCCGAACTGTTGGACCGCTCCGGGGCCGGCGTTGTATCCGGCGAGCATCAGCTCGACGGGATCGCCGGTGATAGAGCCGGATTCGATACCCGGCCGCAGGGTGTCGGCGACCGAGCAGTTGTATCGTCCCTGCGCCATGACGGCGTCGCCGATGTCGTTGGGATCGCCCTCCCCCGCAGCTCCGGTGACCACGCCCTTGTCGTCGACGGGGAAACCGAATGACGCCCACGTTCCGGGGAGGAACTGCGCATACCCTCCGGCACCGGCCGGGCTGGTCAGACCGGGTGTGAAGCCGGATTCTTGTTTGAGCTGAGCGGCGAGGATCGCGGGTGAGAGCTCGCGGCACTGCGCGGACGACAGAGCGAGCCACGGCTCGAACTCGGGAGGGATCTGGCCGGCGGCGAGGTTCGCGTGATCACCGAGACCGGCACCGGGTGCGGTGGTGCAGTTCCCGGTCGCCTTCGGTGCGGAGCCGCCGCCGCCGGGGACGGGCCCGTAGGTCTGCCCGGGTGCCGGTGCGCCGTGGCCGACGGTGGTGACGTGCACGTGGTCGAAGTGGTTCTGGGTCGGAGATCCCCTGTCCTCCATGGTGTTCGGTTCACCTTGGGAGGGGATGTATTCCTGTCGCCAGATCATGTATTCGATCTGGAGGTAGTCGCGGTTCGCCCATAGGTAGTCCTTGACCTGGTCGCCGAGCGCTTTGCCTTCCTCGGAGGACCAGTTGTCGATCATGATGTCGGCCGCACGGCCGGAGGGGTGGTCGTCGAATCCCCCACCGTCGGCGCGCCACCCACCGATCGTGGTGATCTGCGGGAACTTCGCGTGCACGGCGCGGGCGACGCGGACGGTGTCGACCTGGAAGTGCTCTTCGGAGCCGACGTCGGCGGGCAGCGCCGCCATCTCCGCTGTACTGCCGCCGGTCGGGGCGGGCGTCGACGGCGAGGGTAGTGGGCTCTGGCCGGTCTGTCCGCTGCCGGGTTCGGCGGCGGCTTCGTAGAACGGCTGCGGGTCGATCGCGTTGTCGGGCGACCATGGGCCGGTGTGGTACTCGAAGTGCAGGTGCGCGCCGGTGGTGTCGCCGTTGTTGCCTTCGTCGGCGATGTGCTGACCCGCGGTGACACGTTCGCCTGGCGTGACCAGGACACCGTCCGGGAACATGTGCCCGTACACCGTCGAGACGGTCTGCCCGTCGATGTTGTGCTCAAGGACGATCCACATCCCGAACCCGGTCGCAGGCCCGGCTTGGGTGACGATGCCGTTGGCGTAGGCGTAGATCGGTGTACCGACGGGTCCGGCGAGGTCGATGCCCTTGTGCATCGTCCCCCACCGCGACCCGAACGGGCTCGTCAACTGCGCCTCGGAGGTTTTCATCGGTTTGGCGAACGACCCGGCCGGAACCCCGCCCGCGGCGGAGGAAATGCCTTTCCCGGGAATGCAGTTGGTGGGTACTTCTTCTCGGACCCCGGTGGTGACGAACAGGACCACGAACAGCGCCAGCGCTAGCACGACGGTCAGAGCGATCGCGCCGCCTTTTTTCACAACGCGGCCGCCGAAATCGACTCCGCGCCGATCGATCGCGGGGCGTGGGCGGCCAAACGCTCGCTGAGGGTTCGGTTCTCCGAACGCAGTCGGGTGATCTCCTCCTCGGCGGCACGTAGTCGTGCGGTCACCTCGTCCGCTGCGGGGCGACGCGAGGGCCCGTACTTGTCCTTGATCCACCGGGCCACGGTGTTCTCGTGTGCCCCGATCGAGAGTGCCAAGGCTGCAACGCATTCGGCGCGGGAGGAGTAGTTGTGTCGCGACTTCTCGTATTGATCGAGCGCCCACGCGCGGGTCTGCGCCGGGTATTCGGCGCGGGGGTACTCGGCGGTCATCACTGCGCTCTGACCAGTGCCGTGTCGTGCGCGTAGTGGGCGTCGTCGGTATCGGCGGCGTGGTGCTGGCCGCCGGCGAAGTACTCGGCGAAGCGGGCGTTGGTGTCGTGGACCCCGGTGTCGTATTCGACGTCGGTGAGCACCGTCTGGATGGGGATGCCGGGGGTGTTGTCCTTGGCGACCTTGATCAGGAACTTCCCGCGCCCGATCGGGTTGCGGACGGTGCGCCGTTCTGACCCGCGTAGCGCTGCCCCGCGGGACCAGGAGGTGACCATGCCCGCTTCGGCGTCGGTGAACTTCAGCTCCCCGGACAGGCGTTCGACCTCACCGATCGGTAGGCCTCCGCACACGACCATGCCGGCGCGGTCGATGAAGCCCTTGGCGGTCTTGATGTCGGCTTCGGTGGGCAGGGTTTCGAGGTCGCGGCCGGTGTGGGTGATCATCAGCAAACCCGTTGCGTCGGTGCGGTTGAGGCGGGTGATCTCGTTGACGCGGGCGACCATGCCCGGTCCGGCGCCGATGACCTGCCACAGCTCGTCGAGGGCCATCAGGAACAGGCGCTGGCGGTCCAGGCCTGCGTCGGCGAGCAGGTGTGCAGCTTCGACGGTGCCGTAGGCGTCGGCCCAGCAGGAGAGCATCACGGCCGCTTTGAGGGTGGTGTCGCCGCGGTCGAGGGATGAGACGTCGATGCAGATCATCGGTGCGTCGAGGTCGATCGGTTCGGTGGTGTGGTCGGCGAAGATGTCTCCGAGTGGGCCGGAGGTCAGTGCACCGAGGGCTTGCATCAGTTCGGTGATGGCTTCGCGGTAGCCCTCGCGATCGGTCTTGTAGGCAGCTTGGAGCATGTCTGCCGAGCCGGCGTCGATGCGGGTGTAGAGGTCTTTGAGCAGCGGTGGGTGGGTGTAGGAGAATCCGCCGTCGGCGTACAGCTCACGCAGCGCGATCCCGATCAGGGAGTTCTCGAAGGCCTTCACCGAGTGGGTGTCGTAGCGGATCAGCTCGACCAGGGCGCAGACGGCGTTGATCTGGCGGGTGGAGATGGTGATGGTCGCGACGTCGATCAGCTCGTCGAGCTCGGCGATCCGGGCGGGGTCGGTGGCTTCGTCGCGGGCGGTGATCGCGCGGACCACGGCCTGGCCGAGGGCACCGGCGGCGAGGGGGTTGAGGTGTCCGCCGCCGTGGCCGAGGGTGATGACCTGCCCGCCGACTAGGTGGGTGAGCTTGACGTATTCGCCTTTGATGTCGCCGGCGACGATCGGGGTCTGCCCCCATCCGCACGCCCCGAGGAGGATCTTGCGGATCAGCGTCGACTTCCCCAGGCCCGGCAGGGACAACACGAACATCGACGGGTTGCCGATGAGCTTGTCGCGGAAATACGCGAACGGATCGCACGAGACCGCGTTGCCGGTGATGGCGTGCTGACCGACGATGGTCCCGGCGGACGGTGCGGCCGCGCCGATCGCCCACGGGTTCAGTCCGCACATCTGCACCGAGGTCGCTTCGTACTCGATCGGGGCCGGGACGGTCGACATCCGGCCACCACCGGCACCTTTGAGGCCGCGTGCGCTCGACGACAGTGCTGCGCGCCACCAGGGATCCCCAGCGGCGTCGTGGACTGCCCGTTCGACGTGAGGGTGGTCGTTGCGCCACCGGGTCAGCCCGAGGCCGCGCCGGGAAAGAGCGGAGGGCTCTTCGGCGTCGCCGGTGGCTATGAGGGCGGCGAGCTCGGCGTAGTCGGTGTCGCCGATGATCCACCGCACGAACGCCGACGGCTGCGGCGTTGACGTCTCGTACAGGTCGGGCTCGTCGGACCTGGCCTCGTCGTATCGAGGGTCGTAGTCCCTGCGCGGGCGGTGGTCGGTCGTCGTCATCGTGAGTGTCTCTTTTCTCGGGCAGGGGTGGGCCGGATGCGGTCGGCGGCGCTCTAGCTGCGGCGCACGAGGATCGAAGTGGAGATCTGATCGGGCAGGAGCACTCCGACGCCGAGGCCGGCGGCGAACGCGGCGTCCTGGAAGGCGAACGCACGCCGCAGTCGCAGGCGGGAGCGGGCGGCGAGGGATTCGGTGACGGCGGCCGCGTTCGCAATTTCTTCGACCAATCCGACGGTGATCGTCAGCAGTGCCGAATAGCGTTCGTATCCGGCTCCGGAGACCATCTCGCGGCGGGCCTGCTCGGCGATCTCGTGGCGCTTCTCCGACCCGGCGGAGGTGATCTTGTTGCCGCGAGAGTTGATCGCGTGCAGGGCGTCTCGGTGTTGCTTGTCGACCTTCTTCGCGGCGTCCCCGGCGGAGTAGGGGCGGTAGACGAGCGTCAATCGCTTACGGGGGATGTCGTCGTGCGGCTGCAGCAGCGGTTTGAGGACGGTGTCGGTGAACACCGATTCGGGAGGTGCGGCCATCTCCCACACGACCGAGACGCCGCCGTCGTGGCGGTAGTGACCCCACTCGGTCTTCGCGCGTCCCGGTCCGGCGTCGTCCCAGTCGACTCCGTGCTCTTCGCCGGAGATTTCGAGTTCCTCGAAGTCGTTCTCGGTCGAGGGGTTGTAGGAGCGGTGCACGACCGCGGTGATCTCGGCGGCGGTCATCGGCTGGGCATCGATCCCGGCACCGGAGAGCGATTCGTACAGATCCGGTAGACGGCGGGCCAGTTCGGTGGCCATCTCCTCGGGGTCCTTCTGCCGCTCACGGGTGGTAGCGCGGAAGGTGATCGACAGTCGTGCCAGGGTGCGGTGCCGACCCGAGGGCATCCGGATGGCGGACTGCTCGACGAACGACGCAGCCAGCGGCGGTGCGGTGGGGACGAGTTCGTGTTCGGCTCGCCGCGCCAATCGCAGCCCGGTAGCCGGGATGTTCTCCACCACCACCATGGCACCGACGATGTCGCCGGGCAGGCCGAGGTCGGCGAGGTAGACACCCCAGTCGGCGGTGTAGAGGTCCTTGTCGCGCTGGACGATGGCTTCGTCACCGCCGGGCAGGGCGTCGAAGACGACGGTGTAGCGGTGATCGTCGGGGTTGTGGATCATCCCGAATTCGTTGCCGTGCCGGTCGATCCCTATGTAGACCTTGGTCCGGGTGAGCAGCCCGGGGAGCTTGTAGCGGCCACCGGGGATCCTCGAGTGCGGTCCGGCGTGATATTCGGTGGACTTGTCGATGTGCTTGCGCCGCAGCCATTGCATTCTCAATTGTCCAGTCTCGTAGAGTGTTCGGCCGTTCGGGGCGATGACCAGAGGGGCGAGGGCGAGCGCGCCGAAGCCCATCAACGCGAGTCCGGCCACGACGTGGACGAAGATCAGAACCACGAACGAGACCGCGAAAAACCCTGCGCCGTAGGCGATGACCTTCGTCGGTAGGCCGAACGCGAACGTCGACTGCGGCCGGTTACCTGCCGAGTAGATCGGCGGCTCGTAGGGGGCTTCGAGCTGGGCGGTCATCGCACGGCACCACGTGCGATCAGTGCCGATCCGACGGCGGCGGTGACGGTGACGGCGACGATGTAGGCAAGGGCAGCGGTACGTGCGGGGATCTTCTCCCACCACGCCCACTGCACCGCCGGTCGCCAGGTGTGGGCGGCGGAAGACTGCGGCCCCTGGGCGGGGGTTTTCACTCCGACTGCGGGTGCGAACTCGGCGGCGTACTCTGCCCAATCCGGTGCGCGGCGAAAGCGTAGGTGCGCGGAATCGAACCCGTTGAGGGTCCTACGGTCTCGTCCTGCCTCACGCTTCCAGGCGACCGCCGACCGTCCAGACCTGGCAGATGGCCACATAGCCATCATCAGCGCCTTGTCGGAGGTGATGATGGTGGTGCGCGAGTTCAAGGTGCGGAGGATGCGCTTGGACGAGAGTCGTCGATCGTGTTGTCTCATCGTTGGATCCGTCCGTGGTAGTTCCCGACTGCGCCTTCTGCAGCCGAGCCGAGCGCAGTCGAGGCCGAGCCGGCGGTGCGACCGGCGTTGCCGGCTGTCTTCAGCGCACCCGCTGCCCCACGCAGACCTGCCGAGGATGCTGTGCGCCCTGCCGACCCGACGGCCGAGCCGACCCTGCGGGCTGCGCCCATAGGACCGGACGATGCGCCCGCGTGCGAGGGACTCGATCCCCCGTTGTAGCGGCCCTGAAATCCGGGAGACGAACGTGCGCCGGTACCGGCGGCACCCGAAGATCCGCCTCTGCCGCCGCCACCGGAGGACCCAGCGACGGTGTTCGCCGCTGCACCGAGGGCGCGCGATGCCGCCATCCCGCCTGCCCCCATCACCGCACCTCCTGCTGCGCCGAGCGCTCCTACTTCCCGCCCACCGGCGGAGATGGTGTCCGCTGCGGGAGCAACGATCTTGACCAAGGTGGGCAGGGAGAACCCGACGACGGCCAGCAGGATCGAGCCGATGATGACCGTGGCGATCTGATCCGAGCTCGACGCCGAGGATGCCCAGAACGCGAACAGATACAGCAGCGTCGCTACCGGCTTGAACAGCAGCGCGCCGAGAGTGAACGCGATCATCGACTTGTAGGAGCTACGCCCGGTGCCGGTGGCCGATGCTGCGGCGGCGAGCGGGATGACGGCGACGACGACGCACAGCACGGCCTCACGAATCAGCAGCGCGATGAGCTGGGCAACCGAACCGAGGAAGGCGAACCCGGCGCAGGCGAGAGCGAGGATCGGGCCGAGGCCGGTCTTGTCGTCGAATGCGGTGATGGCGGTGATCTTCTCGTTCAGGTCCCCGCCGACGAACTTCTCGAGCGCGTAGGCCGAGGCGACGTCGCCGACTTGGTGGAACATCAACACAAGGATCGGCAGTAGCGACACGGTGACGACGGTGCGCACCAGCATGCTGGCTGTTTCGGTGGCTCCTTCCATCACGGCTTGTTTGCGGGCGATGGCGAGTTTGGTCATGGCGAACACGATCGAGGCGAACAAGGCGATGACGGTGAATCCGGTGATGATGTTGCGCAGCCCCGACATGGCGTTCTCGGCGGCGAGTCCTGGTATGCCCGAGGACATCCAGAAGGTCATGACGGTGCGGAATGCCTGGCTGTTTCCTTCCATCACGGCTTTGGTGAAGTCGCCGACGGGGTCGCCCCAGAAGGCGGACGTCGCGGAGGAGACGGCAGTGGATATCGCGTCACCGGGGTTGTCCTCGAACGAGTTGGAGAGGCAGAACACCTGAGGGAGTGCGTCACCGGTCACGCTGTTGAGTTGGTCACCGATCCAGGTCGAGTCCGCGCGCGCCTTGTCCAGGCATTCCCGGCGGTCCTTCTGAAAGTCGTTGCCTTGGTCGGCGATATCTGCGATTCCAGGAACGGGCGGTGGGTCCTGGGCGTACGCGACGGCGTTGCTTCCCGCGACGATCCAGACGGTGACCACCGCAAGAAGAAGGAACCGAATCGCACCGCGCCGGATTCGCTCGAACACGTTCGGGCGCGTCACGCGAAGCTCCAGGGAGTGAAGGAACTGATGTCGGTGATGTCGGTGTCGGTGGCGACGGAGCGTTTGTCTAGCCGGCTCCTCCAGGTACCGCCGTCGTAGAACATCGACGTGCGCAGGACTGTGTAGACAGGGGTGGTGCGGCGTTGCCCGTTGTCGTCGATGGGAACTTCGATGGCGAATTCGACTGACGCGAAATCAGAAGTGCAGCTTCCGATACGGAACGCCACCGGTGCCGGAAAACCAGTGGCGGCGTCTTGGCCGGGCGCGTCCCACGCTTCGGCAGAGGCACCGCGATCGAGTTCGTCGGTGTGCACCGTGAGGAGCTCGTAGGCGTCTTTTGCCACCGGACCGGGACCGTACGTCGTTGCCACCCAATTCCACCCGGCCAGGGCTGCCCCCTGGGGAGTCTGGGTGTAACCGGTGGGTACGTTGCCGGTCACCGCGGCGGGGCCGTCTGTGGTCGAGACCAGCAGCGGCAGTGAGGCGGTCTGTTGGATCTGCACTCCGGACGGCGAGGTGACGGGGGTGTTGGTCGGGGTGCACTCGATCCGTGGCTCCGGAGCGGTCTGTGGCAGCGGCTGCCCGATCGGGTTGTTGGGGACGGCGACCTTGCGGCCGAGGATGTCGACGACCGGTGTCCCGAAACCGCGTTGCCCGTTGCTGCCCGAGCCTGATGCGTCTGTGGGTTCCGGTTGGGTGGTCGGCGGTGCGGCCACGGGCGGTGCACTGGCGTCCTCGTTCATGTTCGGGACGATGAAGAAGATCGTTCCGACGATTGCGATGACGACCAGGGCCGCGACTGCAATCAGAATGCTGCGGATGCGGCGGCTCATGAGGTGCGCTCCAAAGTGGTGTAGCCGTCGAGGGTGTCGAGTTCGACGGCGTCGATGTTCTCCTCGGCGGTCGGTAGGACGATGCGCCAGTCGTCGGATATCCATTGCAGAGCAACGGGATAGGAGTAGAGCTGGTCGTCGGTGCCGATGGTTTGGGCGACCGACACTGCTGCCGAGAGCGGGTTGTCGGTGTAGTCGGTGACCTCGAAGCCGACGAACTCAGGTGCGGCGTCGGCGGGGACCGATCCGGAGACGGTGACGGCGGTGCGTGCGGCCGCGAATTCGTCTCGCCCTGGTCCGGGTGCGGTGACGGTGTTGACCACTTCCGGCCATGCACGGTCGTCGGCGACGGCGAGTGCTGTCTGCCCGTTGATTGCGGCCAGGACAGCGCCTTGCGGGGTCTGTGCATATCCGCTGCGGTTCACCGATGTTCCAGCGAAGGGACCGTCGACCCGCGAGGTCGGCACTGATACCCCTGCGACCTCGCGCCAGGTCAGCTCGGCCGGGGCCGAGCGCAGATCGGGTGTTGCGTCCGGGGTGGCGGTAGGGGTGTCGTCGTCGCCGGATCCGCACGCAGCGAGTGCGAGGACGGTCGCCGCTGTCGCGGCGATCCGGAGTGTGCGGGAGACGGTCATCAGGTGAGGCCTTTCGGGTCGAATGCAGTTCGGGTGCAACGAATGTCGGGGTTTCTCAGGCGAGGACGGCTTTGGCGATTCCGGATGCGGAGCCGATGACGGCGGCGCAGATCAAGATCCGGGCCAGGGTGGCGTCCTCGACCACCTGTGTTCCGGTGGACTTGCGTTGGTTGACGAACATCGCCCCGCACACGAACAGTGCTGCAATGCAGGTGATGATGGCGAACCAGAGCAGCCACGACAGGCCCTCCATGATCGGCTGCCACACCTCGTCGGGCCACTCCACTGGTTCCGTGGGTGGTTGCGCCAAGACCACGGCAGGTGTGTTCACGTCGCTGTTCCCGCGGTGGGAGAGTTGCCGAAACTCAGACGGATGCCGAGGGCGATACGCATACCGGAGGAGATCAGTGGCCCGCTCCCCAGGCATCCGTGAGGCAGGTACCCCATCTCGTCTGCCGTGTCGTGCGGCCCGGCAAGCTCGCTGAGTTGGGAGGTCAAAACACAAGCCCGTTGACTAGACCCGCCGCAGCACCGACGAACACTGCCCCAACAAGGTTCCACATGATGGCGGACCCGCCGTCAGATCCTCCGCTTTTCTTAGATATTCCGAGTGCGGCGGCGGCGTAGACGAGTGCACCGACCAACCAGACGATGGCGCCCCACATCAACCAGCCCAGCAACATAGATACTTTGTCGCCAATTTCACCGGTGGGTACCTGCGGGCTTACGTCGCCGATGTTCTGGGCTAGAAGGTCGGTGGCCGACGCGGCGAGGGTGGTGATCATGATGGTCTCCTTGTGTAGTAGTCGGTGTTGTGCAGTGAATGGTCAGCGACCTGCGGCGATGCGGGCTGCTGTGAAGATTTCCCGCCCGATCGCGGCGAGTTCGGGGTTCGGGGTGGTGGTCGAGGGAGCGGGTGCCCGCATCCGCCCGGGTGGGGGTGGGTCGGGCTCGGTGGGGGTCCAGATCGCGAGTTCGTTCTGTC
>NZ_NPFL01000029.1:0-800 GCF_002259075.1 Rhodococcus sp. 15-725-2-2b
TTGATCTCTGCGAGGACGGTGCCTTGGGTGATGGCGTCGCCTGCGGTGACGGTCAGGCCGGTGATGGTGCCTGCTTTGTGGGCGTTGACGGGGTTTTCCATTTTCATCGCTTCCAGGACGGCGATGAGGTCCCCGGCCTCGACGGTGTGGCCTTCGTCGACAGCGACTTTGACCACGGTGCCCTGCATCGGTGCGGTCACCGCGTCACCGGATGCCGCGCCGGCTCCGGCACCACCACGGGTACGCGGTTTCGGCTTACGCCGCACCGCACCCGCGTTGGCACCGCCGCCGTTGCCGCCGCCGAGGGACAGTTCCCCGGGCAGGGAGACCTCGACGCGTCGGCCACCGACCTCGACGACGACGGACTGCCGCGGCAGCACCTCCTCGTCGTCGATGGGCGCTCCGGCGGTGAACGGGGCAACCTGGTTGTCCCATTCGGTTTCGATCCACCGGGTGTGCACCGAGAACGACTCCCCGTCGCCGATGAACGCCGGATCGGAGACCACCGCAGCATGGAACGGGATCACCGTCGCCAACCCCTCGACGGTGAACTCGGCCAACGCCCGACGCGACCGCGCGAGGGCTTCCTCGCGGGTGGCTCCGGTGACGATGAGCTTGGCGAGCATCGAATCGAACTGGCCGCCGATCACACTGCCGGATTCGACACCGGAATCGACGCGCACCCCCGGACCCGACGGGGCAATGAACGTGGTGACCGGGCCCGGTGCGGGCAGGAACCCACGGCCGGCGTCTTCGCCGTTGATCCGGAACTCGAACGAATGCCCCCGCGGTTCGGGATC
>NZ_NPFL01000005.1:0-204975 GCF_002259075.1 Rhodococcus sp. 15-725-2-2b
GTCGGGGTCGGCGCGTGTCGGGGTCGGGGTCGAGGTGGGCGCGCGTCGGGGTCGAGGTCGCAAACGCGCGCGCATTCGCTGAACGCGCGCGAAATGGCGACCACATCACCGACGAAAATGCGCGCACCCGACAAAGGCGCGCGCGTTTGCGAGGAGGTGCGCCCGAGACACCCAACGCAGCCCCGTGAACCGAGCCCGACCCGCACAGCCCAGCCCCGCCCAGGTTCGCTCCCTCAGCACCACTCGCCACCGCAAACGCGCGCGCACTCGCTGAACGCGCGCGAAATGGCAACCGAATCACCGGCAAAACTGCGCGCACCCGACAAAAGCGCGCGCGTTTGCTGACCAACGGGGCCGAAAATGCGCGCACCTGACAAAAGCGCGCGCGTTTGCGGACAGACGGGGCCGAAACTGCGCGCACCTGACAAAGGCGCGCGCTTTTGCGAACAGACGCGGGAGAAACGTGAAGCGAATCTAACGCTGGTGGCGCGGCTTCCAGACCACGAGAGCGTTGCGCTGGATCGGCACCAGGTCGCGGCGATAACTGGCGTGCACGTTGGCCAAATCCTGAGCCAACTCCGAAACCCGTGCCTGCAATGCCTCGACCTGATTGGTCAGCTCGATGATGCGCTTGATACCGGCGAGGTTGACGCCTTCGTCCTGCGAGAGTCGCTGTACTTCACGGAGCAGCGCGACATCACGCGGCGAGTAGCGGCGCCCACCGCCGGTGGTGCGGTGGGGGGTAACCAAACCAAGTCGATCGTAGGTGCGCAGCGTCTGCGCATGCATGCCGGCCAGCTGTGCCGCCACCGAGATCACGAAGACCTGGGCGTCGGGATCAGCTTGACCGCCACCGGCTTTCGCGGATCCACCCTCGGGAGGGACCGACATCACACACCTGCCCACCCGGCCCGCGGGTCGAATCCGCTGGCCTTCTCGGCTTCCAGATAAGTCTTCAGAGCTTCGGTGGCAGCATCGTCCAGTTTTTGCGGGACGGCAACTTTGACGGTCACCATCAGATCGCCGGTACCGGACTTCTTCGGCACACCGCGACCGCGCACACGCAACACTCGGCCGTCGACGGTGCCGGGTGGAACCTTCACTCCCACGCGACCGTCGAGGGTGGGCACCGACAACGTGGTACCCAGCACCAGTTCGCCGTAGCTCACCGGAACGGTCACCGTCAGGTCGTCGCCCGTGCGGCCGAACACCTTGTCGGGCTTGACTCGTACGGTCACGAACAGGTCGCCTGACGGCGCGCCGCGCAGGCCTGCTTCGCCCTGACCGGCGAGTCGCACCTTCTGGCCGTCACTGATGCCGGCCGGGACGCGCACGGTAATGGTCCGGGTGCGGTTCTGCACTCCGGTTCCGCGGCAGTCGGCGCACGGGTCGTCGATGATGGATCCGCTTCCGCGGCAGTCGTCGCACGGCTCACTGAAGCCGAACGCGCCTTGGTTTCTGTTGACGACGCCTTGGCCGTTGCATCGGGGGCACACCCGCGGGCTGGTCCCGGGCTTCGCGCCGCTGCCGTGGCAGGTGGTGCACGAGGACGGGCTGGTCAGCTTCAAAGGGACCGTGACGCCCTGTGCCGCTTCACGGAACTGCAGTGAGGTCTCGGTCTCGACGTCGCTGCCGCGTCGGGGCCGGTTGCTCTGGGTGCGCTGCTGCGCGCCGCCGCGATTGAACAGGCCGCCGAACAGGTCGCCGATTCCGCCGTCGCCGCCGCCCTGACCGAATATGTCGCCGACGTCGAAGGTCTGGCCTCCACCGCCGAATCCGCCTGCACCGGGCGAGAATCCACCGCCACCGCGGCTACCGAATCCGCCCGAGGCGAACAGTCGTCGTGCTTCGTCGTATTCCTTGCGCTTGGCCGGGTCGGCGAGGACGGCATGCGCCTCGCTGACCGCCTTGAACTTGTTCTCGGCCGAGGCGTTGCCGGGATTGGCGTCGGGATGGTTGTCCCTGGCCAACTTTCGGTACGCCTTCTTGATCTCTTCTGCAGTCGCGCTGGAGGAAACGCCCAGCTCCTTGTAGAAGTCCTTCTCGATCCACTCCCGCTGGCTCACCGGGCGTTTCCTCCTCTCGCTGTTTTCTGTCTACTGCTCGTCGGACGCAGGTGCATCCGATTCTTGCGCTGCACTGTCCACGACGCCGACCATCGCGGTCCGCAGGACGCGCTCGCCGAGCTTGTAGCCCGGACGCATCAGCGTCCCGACGACCGGACTGCTGCCGTCGCCCTCGTGGGAGACCGCCTCGTGGATGGCCGGGTCGAAGGCGTCGCCCTCGGCTCCGAAGGTGGTCAGGCCGATGTTCGAGAACACCCCTGCCAACTTGTCTGCCACAGCCTTGAGCGGTCCGGTTTCGAGATCGCCGTGCTGGCGAGCTCGCTCGAGGTCGTCGAGAACCGGAAGGAGCTGCGAGACGACGGACGCCTTCGCGTTCTCCGCTCCGGTCTGCTTCTCGCGGTCGGTACGACGCCGGTAGTTGGCGTATTCGGCCGACACGCGCTGCAGATCTGCGGTGAGTTCTGCGACCTGAGTGTCACGCGGGTCTTCCACGACGTCACCGTCGACGGTCCCTTCGTCCACCGAGTCGGGCTGGGGCGCAGCCCCGGTGCCCACCAGGGGCTCCGGAACTGCGTCACCTTCCCGTACTTCACCGGTCTCGGGATCGATCTTTCGCTTGTCCACGAAAGTGACCGGTTCTTGCTCGGTGTTCTCCGACGTCACTTCTTGTCCGTGTCGTCGGCGGGCTCGTCGACAACCTCTGCGTCGACGACACCGTCGTCAGCGGCCTGGGCGCCACCCTCTGCGCCGCCCTGCTCCTTGGCCTGAGCCTCGTAGATGGCGGTGCCGAGAGCCTGCGACTCGGTCGAGAGCTTCTCCACGGCGGTCTTGACTGCCGAGATGTCGCTGCCCGCGAGAGCCGTCTTGGCGTCGGCGATGGCGGTTTCGACGCGTCCCTTGAGCTCGGCGTCGACCTTGTCCTCGTTGTCCTTGACGAACTTCTCCGTCTGGTGGACGAGGGACTCGGCCTGGTTGCGAACCTCGGCCTCTTCGCGACGAGCCTTGTCCTCGTCTGCGTGAGCTTCCGCGTCGGCGACCATGCGGTCGATCTCTTCCTTGGACAGGCCGGAGCCGTCCTGGATCTTGATCGTGTTCTCCTTGCCGGTGCCCTTGTCCTTGGCCGTGACGTGCACGATGCCGTTGGCGTCGATGTCGAAGGTGACCTCGATCTGCGGGACGCCGCGAGGAGCCGGGGGCAGCTCGGTCAGCTCGAAGGAGCCGAGGAGCTTGTTGTGCGAGGCGATCTCGCGCTCACCCTGAAAGACCTGGATCTGCACCGAGGGCTGATTGTCGTCAGCGGTGGTGAAGGTCTCGGAACGCTTCGTCGGGATGGTGGTGTTGCGCTCGATGAGCTTGGTCATGACGCCACCCTTGGTTTCGATACCGAGGGACAGCGGCGTGACGTCGAGGAGCAGAACGTCCTTGACCTCACCCTTGAGCACACCGGCCTGCAGTGCAGCACCGACGGCCACGACCTCGTCCGGGTTGACGCCCTTGTTGGGCTCGCGTCCACCGGAGAGTTCCTTGACCAGCTCGGAGACGGCGGGCATACGCGTCGAACCACCGACGAGCACGACGTGGTCGATGTCCTTGACGGCGATGCCGGAGTCCTTGACCACTGCCTGGAACGGCGCACGGGTGCGGTCGAGCAGGTCGGAGGTGATCTTCTGGAACTCCGAGCGGCTGAGCTGCTCGTCGAGGAAGAGCGGGTTCTTGTCGCCGTCGACCGTGATGTACGGGAGGTTGATCGAGGTGCTCTGCCCGGAGGACAGTTCGATCTTCGCCTTCTCGGCGGCCTCACGCAGACGCTGCAGAGCCATCTTGTCCTTGGTCAGATCGATGCCGTTCTGAGCCTTGAACTTGTCGACGAGCCAGGTCACGATGCGCTCGTCCCAGTCGTCGCCACCGAGGTGGTTGTCGCCGGACGTCGCACGGACCTCGACGACGCCGTCGCCGATTTCCAGGAGCGAGACGTCGAACGTGCCGCCACCGAGGTCGAACACGAGAATGGTCTGCTCGCTGTCGCCCTTGTCCAGGCCGTATGCGAGAGCTGCCGCGGTGGGCTCGTTGACGATGCGCAGAACGTTGAGGCCGGCGATCTGGCCGGCTTCCTTCGTGGCCTGACGCTGTGCGTCCTCGAAGTACGCGGGAACGGTGATGACCGCGTCGGTGATTTCCTCACCCAGGTATGCCTCGGCGTCGCGCTTGAGCTTCTGCAGCGTGCGCGCGGAGATCTCCTGAGGGGTGTACTTCTTGCCGTCGATCTCCACGGTCCAGTCCGTGCCGACGTGGCGCTTCACGGAACGAATCGTGCGATCGACGTTGGTGACCGCCTGGTTCTTCGCGGGCTGGCCGACCAGCACTTCACCGTTCTTGGCGAAAGCGACGATCGACGGGGTGGTGCGTGATCCCTCGGAGTTGGCGACGACAACCGGTTCGCCGCCCTCGAGGACGGACACGACCGAGTTGGTGGTCCCGAGGTCGATACCGACCGCACGAGCCATAATGTTTCCTCCTGTTGTTGCGTGGATTCAGTCCCTGGGTGAGCGAACTCCGCTCAAGTTTGCATAACGCGATCTGTCGCGTCAACTTCCAACTTGAGCCTCATCCACTCAAGGCTGCTGACCTGCACAACGGAGGGTGTGGCGAATTTGTTCCCGAGGGAGCGGCTGCGCCGCATGTGCATGGAAATTCGGTGCCTGCTACGAACTTCTACTCACAAGGGGCGAAGCCCCTCGACAGCAGTACGCCGCGACGATCAGCAAGGATCGTCGCGGCGCAGCGGGGAGAAAGCTGTTGCGGAAGGAATTACTCGGCAGGCTCCTCGGCCGGTGCGGGAATGCAGCTGTGGCTGAGCAGGCCACCGGTGATGTTGTCGAGGAAGTTCGCATCGAGTGCACTGGCGAATGCCGCGGCACCGGCGGGACGAGCGATCCATTCACGATCGACCGAGGGCACCGTGTACGTGGCCGCTTCGCCTGCCTCGATGGTCGCCTCGGTGTTCTGACCCTGCACGCCCGGCAGTGCGCCGTAGTTGACGTTGACGTTCGAGGCGTCGTCCGCGCCGACGTTGTCGACCTTGACCTGCAGTGCGACGACACCGCCCTCGGGTGCGTCCTCGACCGTGGTGTCGCAGACGGCGGCCATGGTCACCACCAGGTCCGGGCTTTCGAGCACCACCGAGCCGAGCGGGCCGACGGGTTCGGGTGCCGGTTCGGCCGATGCTGCCGGTGCGAGGGCGACCGCACCGATGGCGGCGGCCAGAGCGGCCGTCGAGGCCAGGATCGATGTGCGGGCAAGACGTCGCATGAACAACTCCTGTAGCTGAGGGGGATGTGACTCATGAGTCTGATGTGACAGATGGGTCAGTTGGTACCTGACTCACTATGGCCTATCCGAATCAGACATTCCACACCAGGCGGTCTCGATTCGATGACGTTCGCATATCGAAGGAAAGGGCCCCTGACGAATCACACCCGTGTAGTTCGGCGTAGGTTTCATCGGTCGGCGAGCCAGGTTTCACCGCTCACCGATCAGGGGAACCACAACCCTGCGGATCGGCCGCGCCCTACGTAGGGTTGAGGAAAAGCGAGGCTACGGAGGCACATGGATCCCGAAGTGCAGCACGAACCGAGCGAGATCACCTACGACGAGAAGTTCTATCCGGCTCGGCCGAAACCACTTCGACCCTCGGTGCGTCGCGCCAACCGAAGCAACAGCCCCACTCCCGACAGCGAACCGGTGGCGTCGAACCCCGAGTACGTGGACTGGCTCACCGAACAGTCGATGCTGCGCGATGCCAAGTTGATCGCCGAGCAACTCTCGGGCAAGGGCAGCATGTGGCAGAACCCGTATGCCGACCCCGATCCGCGCGCCGCCGTCGAGCGCGCACCGGTGTGGTTCACCGCGTATCCCATCTCGGTGATCAACGCCCCACAGACGAGTTTCCTGAGCACTCTCGGCGACGAGAAGCTGTGGCAGGCGTTCTCCGAAATCGGTGTCACCGCAGTGCATACCGGCCCGGTGAAGGTGGCAGGCGGTATCCACGGTTGGCGTCCGACCCCCTCGGTCGACGGACACTTCGACCGGATCGGCATGCAGATCGACCCCGCATTCGGATCGGAAGAAGAGTTCCGACGCCTGTGCGTGGTGGCCTCGGCGTACGACGGCATCGTGATCGACGACATCGTTCCCGGCCATACCGGCAAGGGCGCGGACTTCAGACTTGCCGAGATGGCCGTAGCCGACTACCCCGGCATCTACCACATGGTCGAGATCGAACCGCAGGACTGGCATCTGCTGCCGCGAGTGCGGGCCGGTGCCGATTCTCAGAACATCGACGCCGAGGCCGAGGCCAATCTCGCCCGCGCCGGATACATCATCGGTCAGCTGCAGCGTGTCATCTTCTACGAGCTCGGCGTGAAGGAAACCAACTGGAGCGCAACACCTCCCGTCGTCGGTATCGACGGTGTCGAACGTCGCTGGGTGTACCTGCACTACTTCAAGGCCGGCCAGCCGTCGATCAACTGGCTCGATCCCTCCTTCGCCGGAATGCGACTGGTGATCGGCGACGCATGCCATTCCATCGCCGATCTGGGTGCAGGCGCACTGCGGTTGGACGCCAACGGTTTTCTCGGTGTGGAGCGTCGAGCCGAGGGACCGGGCTGGTCCGAGGGCCATCCACTGTCCGAGGCGGCGAACCACCTGATCGCCAGCGTGGTGCGCAAGATGGGCGGGTTCACCTTCCAGGAGCTGAACCTGACCATCGACGACATCAAGGCCATGGGTGCCAACGGAGCCGATCTGTCGTACGACTTCATCAACCGCCCGGCATATCAGCATGCCCTCGTCATGGGGAACACCGAATTCCTCAGGCTCACCATGACTTTGGCCCGCGATCACGGCGTCGATACGGCGTCTCTGGTGCACGCGTTGCAGAACCACGACGAGATGACGTTCGAGCTCATCCATTTCGCCACCCTGCACGCCGAGGACGAGTTCACCTACGGCGGCGAGGCGGTCAAGGGCAGCGATCTGGGTGACCGTATTCGCGGTGAGCTGACCGATCGACTCACCGGACGGTGGGCACCGTACAACCGAACGTTCACCACCAACGGAATCGCCTGCACCACAGCGAGCGTGATCACCGCATCGCTGGGCATCCGCGATCTGGACCGCATGGACGAGCGAGACATCGACACCGTCAAGCGGGCCCACCTGCTGTTGGCGATGTACAACGCCTTGCAGCCGGGCGTGTTCGCCCTGTCGGGCTGGGATCTGCTCGGCATTCTGCCCATCGACGCCGAGGAGGTCGACGACCTCATCCGCGAAGGTGACACTCGGTGGCTCAACCGTGGTGCACACGATCTGATGGGGTACTTCCCCGAAGCCGTGCGCTCGGAGTCGGGGATTCCCCGCGGGCGCAGCCTGTACGGCTCGCTCCCCGAGCAGCTGGCCGACCCACAGTCGTTCGCCCGCCAGTTGGCGCGAATCATCGAGTTGCGCAAGCGGTTCGGAATCGCAACCGCTCAGCAGATCGATATTCCGACGGTCTCGCACAAGGGCCTGCTGGTCATGGTGCACGAGCTCAGCCAGGGAACAATCCAGGCGACGGTACTCAACTTCTCGTCCGAGGAGATCAGTGCCACCATCCAGTCCAAGCACCTGGTTCCCGGTACATGCGCCGTCGATGTCTTCGACGACAACGAGATCGCCACCGTTGACGAGCTGAACAGCTTCCCGATGACCCTGCGTCCGTACGAGGGTGTGCCGGTGGTGCTGCGCTGAGACAGCGGCCCGTCACCGCCGACGGATAGACTCCTGCGCGTGGCCGATGAACAGAACGACCCGACATCGCGGAGGCCCCGCCCTCCCCGTCCGCAACCACCGCGGCCCGATGTCGCCGTCGAACCGCTGCGGCCACGGCAGGAGCCCACTTCCTCGGTACTGCCGAAGGTCGCGAATGCGCTGTGGGCACTGACAGCGGCACTGATTCTCGCATTGGCCGCCGCGGCCGCCCTGAACTGGGAGCCTGTGCTCTCCGGCGTCGAAAAAGCAGTAGCGCAACAAGATTCGACAGCAAGTGCGGCCGACGTCCGCAACACTGCCTCGGCCACGCTGCTGTCCAGCGGGGCCGCCGCGGCTGTGCTCGTGCTGCTCGGTTTCGTCGCACTGAATCTACTGCGCAATGCAGCGACGTCGTCGAAGGTCCTGATGGGTGCGGTCGGAATCCTGACCGTCGGTGCATCAATCACGTTCTCGACCTTCGTCTCCGACGCTCCCGCGTTGCTCGGTGGCGTCCTGCACTGGGGGCCGTTCGTCGTCGCGGGTACCTCCGCGGCCACGACCCTCGTCGCGCTCGCACCCCGGCGCTGACGAGTCGCGTCCGCGCGTCCGAAGAACATACGGTACCGGTCATCGTGTGGTTGAGTGAGTGCCGACGTCCAGGAAGGTGCCTGCCGATGGTTGACGGAAACGATGGCCATCCCAGATTGCGGGTGGTCGGAGTCGGCAGTTCGGCCGGTGGACTGGACGCGGTCGCCAGGTTCCTCTCCGGAGCTCCGGCCGCCGCTCCCTGGTGTTTCGTCGTAGCTCAGCACCGAGCTCCGAATCAGGACAGTGCCCTGGTGGAACTTCTCTCGCACCACACGACGATGGCAGTGGTGGCCGCCGTGGAGGGAGCGAAACTCGAACCTGGGGTCGTCTACGTGGGGCCTCCCGGCTCGGACATCGTGGTCGCGAAGGACTCGATACGACTTCCGCAACCCAGTCCACACAAGCGACCATGGCCGAACATCGATCGGTTGCTGCAGTCGTTGGCCTCGGAATTCGGCCCCGACGCCGTGGGCGTGGTCCTGTCCGGCAGCGGCGGTGACGGTGCCGCCGGGGCGACCACGATCCGCGACGGCGGCGGGGTCGTTGCAGTCCAGGACCCGACGACCGCGGCATTCGAGCAGATGCCCACCTCCACCCTCGACACAGGGTCGGTGAATCTGACCGCTCCTGCCGAGTCCATCGGCACCGAACTACACGACCTGTTGTTCGGACGATCGGCGCGCCCTGCGGACGAGCAGACCGGTCCCACAACGGACGGGGCAGCGGCGGAGGACCGACCCCGGTCGGAGGTCTCGACCGACACCCCGGATCCGGACGCGGCAGATCTCGCGACGATCGTCGAGTGCCTGCGCCTGGCCACCGGTATCGACTACTCGGGCTACAAGCGTTCGACGTTGAGTCGACAGATCGAGCGTCGTCGACACGGTAAAGGGATCTCGGTGGCCGAGTATGCCGCCTCGCTGGCGGACGACACCGCCGAAGCCGGTGCACTCGCACGAGCGATTCTCGTCAGTGTCACCTCGTTCTTCCGCGACGGAGCAGTGTGGGAGAGCGTGGGACTGCGGTTGAAGACCGTGGTCCGTTCGCTGGCGGCTCACGAACCCCTCCGCCTGTGGATACCCGGATGTGCAACGGGAGAAGAGGCTTACACGATTGCGATGTTGGCTGCCGATGCTTTCGATGGTGTCGAGAACAGGAGTGGGCTGAGCAGCAGATTGAAGGTGTTCGCGACCGACCTCGACGACGCTGCGCTGACCGTCGCGCGGCGAGGCCAGTACCGCGCCACCGAGGTCGAGGCCGTTCCACAACGGCTTCGTGACCGATGGATGTATCAGTCCACCGCCGGATGGGCCGTCGTCCCGGAACTGCGCGAGTGCATGATCATCGCTCGCCACAATGTGGCGTACGACCCGCCGTTTCCTCGGGTGCACCTGATCTCGCTCCGCAACACACTCATCTATTTCGAGCCGCGCCTCCAGGCGCGGGTGATGGATCTGTGCCACTACGCCCTGGTGCCGGACGGGCTCGTCGTCCTCGGCTTGTCGGAGCGAATCTCCAATGTCGATGCCGTGTTCACCGCGGTCGACTACACACACCGAATCTACAGGCGGGGCGACTCGAGCCGCCTGCCGTCCATCGCCATGACTCGACGCCTTCAAGCTCCACCGGCCGGCGGGGCCAATTTCCCGAGCGGCACAGGCCCGACTCGCGCCGACACCGAACTCCCATACCGCCGCATACTCCAGATCACCTCGGCTCCGATGCTGATCGTCGACGACCGCGATGTACTGATCGAGGTGATCGGCGACGTCTCACGATGGTGCACGGTCGGCGAGGGTAGACAGACCGGGGCGGTGGCCGAGATCATCCGGGAACCCTATCGCCTCACGGTGCGGACGCTACTCAGTCGACTGCGTCAAACCGATTCCACAACTGTGGAATTGGTGGCCGGCGAGGCCCATCGCGTGCGCATCACGGGCGCTCGGGTATCGACGAAGTTCACGACCCGGACGGTCGTGTCGTTCCGCGCCGAGGAGTCTGCGCCCACGCACGGAACGGTGGATTCGTCCACACCCGTCCTGGACATGAATGCACAGCTCGACTCCACGCAGCGAGCGCTGGAGGCCATCGTCGCCGACCTCGGATCTTCGAACGAAGAACTGCAGGCGATGAACGAAGAACTGCAGGCATCCTCGGAGGAATTACAGGCCACCACCGAAGAAGCCCAGGCCGCCAACGAGGAACTCGAAGCGACCAACGAGGAGCTGACGACCCTCAACCAAGAACTCCAAGCGCGCACCAACGAGGCGCAACAGGCCAACTCCGATCTCACCAACATTCAGTCGTCGCTCACCAGCGGACTGATCATCATCGACCGCGAACTGCGCGTCACCCGCTTCACTCCCCTCGCCGTTCGCTTGTTCTCGTTGATCGACGCGGACCGAGGCCGACCGCTCACAGCCATTCCCTCCACGGTCGAGATCCCCGGCCTCGAAGAGGACCTCAACGCGACACTCGAACATCGCCAGTCGCGCATACGCGAAATCAGCAGCGCCAACGCCGATTACCTGCTGCAGACCCAGCCTTATCTGGGTTCCGACGGCGACGTGCGGGGTGTCATCGTGGTGGTGACCGATGTCGGAGAGATCAGCGCCACGAGGCGGGCTCGCGATGCCGCACTGAGCAATTTTCACCTCGTTGCCGACTCCATCCGCGAGATAGTCTGGCAGCGCGACGCCACCGGCACGCTGACGTTCGTCAACTCACGCGTCGAGGACATCTACGGTCTCGACCGCGACAGGGTCATGGCAGAGCCGCGGCTACTTCTGTCGACCGTGCACCCGGAGGACCGAGACCGAGTCGCCACTGTTTCTGCTGCTGCCGAACAAGATTGGACATGCGAGTATCGCATCGTCCGTCCGGACGGATCGATTCGTTGGATCGAAGAAGTTGCCCACACGGTCCGTACGACCGACCCCGCCGACCGACTGGTCATCGGCAGCGCCGTCGATGTCACCGACCGCCGCGTCTTCGAGGACCAGGCAGCGGAGCGGAGCGCCGTACTCGACGCACTCTTCGGCACGGTCACCGCCGGAATCGTCGTGCTCGATCGCGAGAACCGGATACTGTCCATCAGCACCGGTTTCACGGCCATCACCCGATTCGAGCCACACGAATTGATCGGAACGAGCCTGTCGATGCTCATCGATCGAAGGGCCGGAGCCGTGGCCCCTTCACCCGAGATCGAACCGGGTCCGGCGAACAACGGTGCGTTCGACAGCTGGACGGTCGTCGACGCACATGGATCGTCGCATCCGATCAGTATCGAATTCCGGGCCGTACCGGTGAAATCCGATTCGCCCGCCGGACCGCATTCGGTTGCAATCGTTCACGACACCTCACGGATACGCGAAATCAGCGCCGACCTGGCCGCTCGGGAACAGTTCGACCGACACACCGGTCTGCTCACCAGGCAGTTCTTTCGATCACGCCTCGCCGAACTCCTGGATTCCGGGACCACGAGAGTCGCTGCACTGTGGATCGACCTGGACGACTTCAAGGAGATCAACGATCGCTTCGGGCATCGTGCAGGTGATGTCGTACTGCGCACGGTTGCTGCACGACTGCAGCAGGCTGCACGCCGACACGACATCGTCGGTCGTCTCGGCGGCGACGAATTCGCCGTTCTCGTGACCCGAAGCGAGGACCTGGACAGCCTCGAGATCCTGACGCACAGAATTCTTCTGGACTTACGGAACCCGATCACCCTCGTCGACGCGACGGTGTACGTCTCGGCATCGATCGGTATCGCCCTGAGTCCGGACGACGGCACAACTGCGGACGCACTGCTGCACAACGCCGACACGGCCATGTACGAAGCGAAGAAGTGCGGCCGTGACCGTCACATGTACTTCGCTCCAAGCATGAACGCGATCGCAGACGACCGGGCATCGATCCGCCACGAGCTGGGAGAAGCGTTCCGCAACAAGGATTTCGAGTTGCACTACCAGCCGATCGTCGATGTGAGCACCGGCCGGGTGACGATGCTGGAGGCACTGGTCCGATGGCGGCGGAACGGGGTCGTCGTTCCCGCTCGTGAGTTCATCGACCACGCCACTCAGACAGGCCATCTCCGGGCGTTGGGAAAGATCGTTCTCACGTTGCTCGATGCGGATCTGAACCTACTCGAAGGCGAGCTCGGTGGGACCCGCCCACAGGTGGCCGCGAATTTCTCCGGAATCGAACTCGACGAACGCGACGTGATCGACCGTCTCATCACCTGGGCACCACCAGGAGGGTTCGACAAGCTCGTCATCGAAGTCACCGAATCGGCATTGCTCGACGAGCACGGTCGAGCCCGAGACACCCTGGGCATACTGAAACGATTCGGCGCAAAGATCAGCATCGACGACTTCGGCACCGGATACTCGAACCTCGAGCTGCTCGACAGACTCGAACCGGACGTCATCAAGATCGACCGATCTCTGCTTCAGCGAGCATCGAGTCACCCGCGCGGCCGAGCCATTCTCGATGCCGCTGTGCGACTGGCGAAAGCGCTCGATGCACGGACCGTCGTCGAAGGCGTGGAGAGCCAACAGATGTGGGACTACGTGTGCACACTGGGCGTGGACATGGCGCAGGGATATCACATTGCCCGACCGATGCCGCTACGCCAGGCGATCGACTGGATCGCCGCGGCCGATTCGGCCCGATAGATCAGGCCAGAGACGCGAGTATTCCTTCGGCGCTGCGGGCCGCCGTGGCGCACGAGGTCGAGGTGAACCGGTCCAGCAGTGGATGCTCGGACAATGCGCGCCACTTGTGCACGGCCGCCAGCGCGGTGTCGCGCTGCTGAGCTCGTCCGGCATCGGGAGGCAGATCGAGACGCTCGGTGGCAGCGATACCGAAGCCACCGATGATGCGCTGCAGCTCGAGCAGTCCGCCGTCGGGCAGTTTCGGTGTGGTGGAACGCAATCGACCGAGCAGACGCAGTTCGGCGAATCCGTGCACGTCGGCGAGCATTCGGCCGGCCTCGGTGCGAAGCGCGTGAGACTCAGGCCTGAACTCCAGGATCCGTTGCAGCGCAACCAGAGCCGAATGCAACTTCAGCTGGTCGGCACGTTGACCGAACTGCACGTCGATCACCGACCGAAGTTCGGTGAGCCCACTGCGCTCGACCAGATCGGCAGCCAGCGTCGGCGAATCGCGCACCCCGAGCCGAATCAACGTCACAGCCATCCGAATACCGAACAGCCCGAACCGGTCGACGATGCTGGCCCGCAGCGCTGCATCGACCGGGAGCGTGCTCTCCGCGCGCACGAAACGGTCGGCCGAGAGCATCGCCAACTGCAGATCCTCGGTGGGCACCGTCGCCAGCATCTCGAAGGCCGCGAACTCGTTCTGCCGCAGGGTTTCCGCGCCGAGCGCGAGCAGTCCTGCAACCGGAACCACCGCCTGGCACAGGCCGGTGGCCTCGAGTTCGGACGCGAATCGCGCAGCGACCTCCTTGGCCGACATCATCGCGTCCATCCGCCCCGAACCCACCTCGTCGGCTCGCGAGACGACGCCGATCACACCGAGCGGTCCCGAATCGCCGCCCACGTGCGCGCCGATCTGACCGAGAAACGACACGTCGGTCGCATTGAGAGTGCGCAGCAGATACACGACGGCGTCCGCACCCGACGACGAGTTCTCGGGCGTGAGCATCGCCAACGTGCGTGCCGACACATCTCGCGACAGAGACGAGGTACCGGGGGTGTCGATGATCGTCGTCTGCGCCAAAGCGCTTGCAGGCCATTCGACGTCGAGTCGGTCGACCTGCGCGGCCGTCAACGACCCGAGGTCGAAGGTCAATCGCCCGTCGCGCCGTTGCACCGGCACGTTCGCGGCTCGGTCGCCGTCGTACCAGGCCGTGACGGCGGGAGTGACGCCGTTGCGATACCACGTGACGACCTTCGTGCACTCGGTGGCGTCGGTCGGGGCGATATCCTGCCCGACGAGAGAATTCAGCAGCGTCGACTTACCTGCCTTGAGTGATCCCGCGAGGGCCACGCGCAGCGGCTCGTCCAGGCGGTAGAGGCATTCGTCGAGCATCCAGGACGCTTCGGCATCACCGGAGTACGTCGATCGTGCCGCAGAGATGAGGTCGCGGGCCCGGGCGAGAGCCGCCACGCTCATACGGCAGCGTCCTCGACCAGAGATACTGCCCGAGAATTCAGTTCGGACACCACCCGCATGTCCTTCTCCAGCGCGGCGATGCGAGCGGCACGGTCGGTGTTGTCGGCAGCGGCGGCCTCCTGCGCCGAGCGCAACGACTCGTTGAGCGAGCGCAGCGTCTGCTCGGCGATCGAGGTGAAGTGATCACGCAGGACTCGCTGAATCTGCCGCAGCCGGTCCTTGGACTCCTTGCCCACCTGGAAGCTGACGTCGTCGGTGAATCGCCTGATCGCGATCTTGGCCTCGGACCGCCGCGCTTTGACGCGGTTCTCCTTGTCCTCCTTGTACGCCTTGGTGCCCAGCAGTACGCCCGCACCGATCGAAATAGGGTTGAGCAGACTCAATCCGACGAACGTGGTGATCAGGCCGAACATCAGCACACCGCCGTAAGACCCGCGCATTCCCACCAGGACCTTCTGGGTGATTCCGATACGACCGGATTCCAGATCGGCCAGGGACGAGACGGGATCGAGGACGTTGTCGAGATCACCGAGGTCCAGATCGGGCAACGCTGCCGCTCCGGACGAGGCGAAGTGTTCGGCCACCAACTCCGAAAGCCACAGTGCCCGTTCGTGAGCCCAGACGAAGTTGTCGCCCACCGACGCGGCGATCTGCTCCTCGAGCCACTCGCCGAGCTGCGGCCAATCCTTGCCCGGATCCCCCTCGTCGACGGTCTCTTCGGCTTCCCGGGTGACGCGCCGCAACCGGTCGCGCAGATCGTGATCGATGTCGGAGGCGAGATCGGCGATACCGTCACCGAGGGTCTGCTGCCATTGCGACGACCGCTTGTGCAGCTCCTCGGCGGCGGCCTTGGCGCGCTGCAGCCCGGCGACGGCCGCGGCTGCCCGCTCCGGATCCTTCAGTGCCGCAAGCTCACTACCGAACGAGAGCGTCAGATGTTCGGTGACAGAACGGACATCGAGCGAGACCGAGGAGCGCGCCAGCACATCCGCCCGGGCCACCACGTCGTCCCGCAGAAACGCGTAGAGCTGCTGGAAACCGGACTCGGCGTTGAGTTCCTCGTCGTTCAAACGCAGTGCGTGCGAACGCAACAGAGACGAGACCGGCAACATCTGCACGTCGATGCCTGCGCGATCCAGGTGTCCACGATTGGCCTCGACGATCTGCCGCCAGTGCGGATACAGGTCGATCTTGGTGATCAGCACCGCCACGGCCGGGCACAGTCCCTGTACCTGCCGGAGAAAGGACAGTTCCGGCTCGGTGAATTCGCGCGAGGCATCGGACACGACGAGCACCGCGTCGGCCGACGGAATGAGACCCAATGTGCCTGCCGCGTGCGGATTCGTGTGCCCACCGACTCCGGGAGTGTCGACCAGTACCAACCCGTCGGCGAGCAACGGGCTCGCCACCCCGATGTCCAGGCGCAACACCTCACGGCCCTGGGCCAGCGGACTCGACGGGGTGACCGTCGTGATCTGCTCGGGCGGAACGTCGACTCGAATCGGTTCGTTGCCCGGATCGGCGAGTACGAGCTGCGCGGACAGGCTCTCGGCATTGGACACCACGGTCGGGATGGCGGTGGTCTCGTCGTCTCCCACCGAGCACACCGTCAGATTGAGCAGCGAGTTCACGAACTGACTCTTGCCCTGCTTGAGCGGTCCGACCACGATGATGCGTCGACGTGGATCCAGCACTCGCGAGCGCGCCGCCTCGACTCGATCCACCAGGTCGGATCTTCCCGCCGATGTCGCCACCGCTGCGGTTCGGCTCAGCAGCTCTGCCAGCTCCGTAGATTGCCCGTCCATACGCTCGTGCTCACAACCGTTCTCGTCGACTTCCGCGGTACCCGGGCTCCACTGACGCCCAGGAACGAACTCTAGCTACGACTCGGCCCCGAGTGCCGGGGAACACTCGGGGCCGAGTCATGTCATTGCCTGCCCGCAGGCGAGGGGATCAGGGCTGCGTCGGGTCGAAGTCGTGATCGACGGTCACATGTCCCAGGGAGTCCGCTGCCGAGTCCACCGAACCGTGCAGGCTCGAGTCGCTGAACAGGCTCGAATCGGTCTCGCCCTGACCGAAGACGTCCGAGTCGACGCTCGACCAGCCGGAGCCGTTCGCAGTAGCCGAGGAATCGAACGAGCTGGAGTGATCGAACGATCCCGATGCCGCGGAGGAAAGGCTGCCGCCTGCGTCTGCCAGTCCCTCGACACCCGACTGCAGGCCACCGGTGAGGCCGCCCGCGGCCTGGCCACCGAGGTCGGCAGCGGAATCAAACCCGCCGCCCGCGGAAGCCGCAGCGTCCGCACCAGCATCCAAACCCGCACCCACGGTGGACGCGAAGTCGCCTCCGATCGAGGCACCGGTGTCCAGTCCTGCGCCGACGTTGGACGCGATCTCGCCGCCCACCGAGGTTCCGGCGTCGACTACTCCGCCCGCGGCACCTTCGAGGCCACCGGCAACCGAGCCTGCAGCTCCCGCGGCACCTTCGAGGCCCGCACCTGCGGACGCCGCTGCATCGATTCCGCCGCTCACCGCACCGGTGACGGCTCCTTCGAGTCCGGCACCGGCCGAGGCCGCAGCATCCACGCCACCGGCGACTCCGCCCGCCACTCCGCCCGCGATACCGCCGCCGAGGCTGCCGAGTCCGGCCAGGCCGCCGGTCAGACCCGCACCTGCATCACCCACTCCGGCCAGACCACCGGCCACACCTGCACCGACGTTCCCGACGCCTGCCAAGCCACCGGCCAGTTCGCCACCGACGTTCCCGACGCCGGCCAGGCCACCGGCCAGATCGCCACCCACGTTTCCGACGCCGGCCAAGCCACCGGCCAGATCAGCACCGACGTTTCCGACGCCGGCCAGACCACCGGCCAGATCAGCACCGACGTTTCCGACGCCGGCCAGGCCACCGGCCAGATCGCCACCCACGTTCCCGACGCCGGCCAGGCCACCGGTCAGATCGGCACCGACGTTTCCGAGGCCTGCGAGTCCTCCGGTGAGGCCCGCGCCCAGTCCGCCGAGTCCGGCCAGGCCGCCCGACAGGTCTGCACCGAGTCCGCCGACTCCGGCGAGTGCTCCTTCGACGGTTCCCGAGAGGTCTGCTCCGGCGGCAACCGCTGCGTCGATCGCTCCGACGAGTCCTGCGCTGACGTCGGCTCCGGCTCCGGCTCCGAGTGCGGCTCCGAGGTCGAGTGCTGCGCTGGTGTCGAGTACCGATTCGAGGGCGGTGCCGAGCTGGGCTCCGGCTGCTCCGCCGACGCCGAATGCCGTTCCGAGGATGCCTTCGAGGCCCCCGGCAACTCCGCCTTCGAGGCCGCCGACAAGTCCGCCGCCGATGCCTGCGCCTGCTCCGATCGTGCCGTCGAGTGCAGCGTCGAGTGCGGCGGTGAGGCTCCCGACTGCGCTGGTGTCGAGATCGAGTGCGGTTCCCAGTGCGCCGCCGACCACTGCGCCGAGGTTGCCGCCCGCGGCCAGCAGGGCGTCGACATCGAGGTCTGCGAGGGCACCTGCGTCGAGGACTGCTCCGAGCGCGGATCCGATGGATCCTGCGATGGCACCGTCTGCGGCGAAGAGACCGCCCAGGCTCGCGCCGACTCCGCCTGCGAGGTCGCCGACCAGTGCGCCGCCCGCGCCGAGCGCTCCGTCCAATGCGGCACCGATGTCGGTGGTCAGATCTGCTCCGATGGTTCCCAGCCCGCCGAGTGCGCCGCCGATTCCCGCGGTCAGAGCGGCACCGAGGTCGCCGGCGATGTCCAGTCCGGCTCCGGCACCGAGTGCGGCGTCGAAGACTCCTCCGAGGGCAGCGCCGAGCTCTGCACCGATGGTTCCGCCGACTCCGAAGACCGCACCGAGTGCGCCGGCCAGGCCGCCCTGGATGTCGGCCAGTGCGCCGAGATCGACGGCACCGGTCGCGCCGATGGCGGCGTCGAGTGCTGCCTGCAGCTGTGCGGCGATGTCTCCGCCGATCTCACCGCCGATGCCTGCGCCTGCGCCGATCAGTCCGGTCAGTGCCGCGCCCAGTCCGACGGTTCCGCCGAGCAGACCGTCGAGGTCCAGATCCACGCCGCCGCCGAGCCCGCCGCCGATACCTGCGCCTGCACCGATCAGAGCGTCGAGTGCGCCGCCGAAGGCAGTGCCGAGCTCGAGACCGATCTGGCCTCCGACGGCCAACGCTGCAGCGAGTGCTGCCTGCAGGGAAGCAGCGATCTCACCGGTGACGTCGATTCCGCCGGTCAGGCTGCCGCCCGCTGCGAGTCCGCCGCCTGCGACTGCGCCTGCTGCCAATCCGAGTCCGGCGGACAGTCCGCCACCGAGGCTCGCGCCTCCGGCGAGTGCGCCGTCGAGTCCCGCCGACCCGCCTGCACCCAGGATGGCCGAGAGCTGGCTGCCCGCACCGGCGAACAGTCCCGACTCCGCGACCAGAGGTGCGACCGCGACGATGTCGGCGTGAGTGACGTCGCCGAGTCCCGCGGCGGCCAGCGTCGTCTCGGGATTGGCGCAGTAGGCGGCTGCGGCCTGGTCGTCGCGCAGCAGGCTGAGGATGAAATCGAGTACGGCGTTGGTAGCCATCGTGGGTCTCCTTGACGAGGGGTGCTTCGTGGTTGATCACAAAGCTATGCACCGCAGAGCCCCCGCCCAACGGGGCCGATCCCCCTACTCCCCCGGGGGTTGCCAGGGGACTTCGATTAGGGGATCTCGGCGCTTTAGGGGATTTCACTCGTTTCACGCTCTAACCTGCTGTGAGACGTAACGAATAGGTAGCTTCTGCCGACAGTCGAGTAACGGCAGTAGTACCGACGGCAGGGCGAGACGAAGGCGGCGACACGACGATGAACGCAGGGCTCGGCATACGTATCGGTTCGGTGACGGCGGCGGCCGCACTGGACACCGATCCCGTCACCTCGGTGGTCAAGCGTTCGGCACTCGACCTCCGCCCGGGCGAAGCCCCGCGTCTGGCAGAGCTGTGGGACCGGTCCACTCGGAATCTGATCAGCGGCTTCGCCGACCGGGTCGGCGATCCGGTGGAACTGATCGACGACGACGGCCGCAGCCATCACGCCGAGGACCTGTACGCCACCGCTGCTCGCGCGCTCGTCGCCGAGGCCTCCGCCGGAACCGAGTCCGCTCCTACCGTCGTCGTCACTCACCCCACTCGCTGGACCGCGTACACCGCGGAGGTTCTCGGTGAAGCGCTGGACCGCGCGGGGCTCACCGACGTCACGCTGGTCCCGGAGTCCGTCGCAACGATGCGCTGGCTCGAAGTCACCCGAGGAACGCAGTCCGATGGCCTGGCCGTGGTCTACGATCTCGGCGCGACCGCACTCGACGTCACTCTGATGCGCACCGGCTCCGAGGCAGGCACCGTCGGCACCGGGGTTCACTCGCAGGAGTACGGCGGAGCGCAGTTCGATCACGCGATCATGCAGTACGTGCTCGACACCGTCTCGGGCAGCCAGTCCTTCGAATTCGATCCCTTCGATCCCGATACCGTCGGCGCGCTGGTGGAACTGCGGGCACGCTGCGGTGAAGCGAAGGAACAACTCTCCTACGACACCTCGACGTCCCTGACGGTCGACCTGCCGGGCCTGCACACCGAGGTTCGCCTGGTGCGCTCCGAGCTCGAAGAACTGGTGCGCGCATCTCTGCTCGGGTCGATCGGGGTGGTACGCGACGCCGTCACGGCCGCCGGCCTCGACGTCACCGACATCGACCAGGTGGTCCTCGTCGGTGGCAGCTCGGCCATACCACTGGTCGCCGAGCTGATGTCGTCCGAACTGCGTGCACCCGTGGTCGCCGGACCGCGTCCCGAACTGACCGTCGCAATCGGTGCCGCGATTCTCGGCAGCGACATCGCCGACGCCACCGCCTCCGACGACGCCGCAGCCTTGGCCGCGGCACCCACCACGGCAGTGGCGTCCGCTGCGGCGGCCGCGCCGATGCCTCGCCCCACCCCCCGGCCCGCACCGACGCCAACCGCCGTCGAATCCGACGCAGGGATGTCCGGTCGCAAGAAGGCCGGCGTCGTGGCCGGATCCGTTCTCGTCCTCGCCCTTCTGGCCGGCGGAGGCCTGTCGGTGGGAACGGCGTTGACCTCCGACAACACAACTCCGGCCGAATCGAACGCGGAAACGTCGATCTCGAGCACCGAGACGCCGGGCACCACCGCAGCGGTGGCGGATGCCGCTACGACGACGGCGGCCACCGGCGAGAACGGTGTCGCCGCAACCGGATCCGAGAGCGCACCGACCACGGTGGTCAACGCCGACGGCACGGTGACGCAGATCGACCCCGCCACCGGCGCTCCGGTCGCGGGAGCGCCTGCTGCAGCCCCAGCCGACAACGGCGCGGCCACGGTTCCGACTGTCCCGTCCGTCGCTGCTCCGACCGTTCCCAACTACCAACCGCCTGCCGTCCAGGTTCCGCAGGCACCGAGCGTGCAGGTTCCCAGTTATCAGGGCCCCACCCTCGGCGATGTCGGACAGGGCGTCGGTAACGGGCTCGGCGGAGTGGTCGGCGGCGTCGGCGACGGCCTCGGCGGTGTCGTCGGCGGCGTCGGTGACGGACTCGGCGGAGCCCTCGGCGGCTTGACCGGCCGATAGGTCGATCGTGACCAGTACGCGTTCCGGACTCGTCGGCGTCGAGCGTGCCGATCGTTTCGTCCGTGATGCTCTCGTCGCCAACGGATTTCATGTCGTCGTCGGAGTGAACGGCTCCGGCCGATCCGCGGTTCTCGAGTCCGTTGCGGCGTCGACGGACGTGTACGCGGGCACCATCGCCGACGCGCCGTCCGGCTCGACGATTCTCGTCGATGATGCGCACCTGCTGTCCGAACAGCGTCTCGACGAGATCGCGGCGGCTGCAACACGATCGGACATCACTCTGATCGTCGCCACCGCGCCGCGCAGTTTCGATTCACGCATCGAGAAGCTGATCGCCTCCGCCGGTTCCAATCGATTGACACTGGTTCCGCTGGACAAGGTGGCCATCGCGGCCAGGGCAGCAGCAACCGTCCGGCCGATCTCGGCCTCGCTCGCCGCTGCCGTCGCGAAGGCGACCGGCGGAGTTCTCGCCGCTGTCGACGCGGCCCTCGGTGCGCTCGGCGGGGACCGTTCCGATCCGGCTCCGCTTCGCGTGGTCGCCGAATCGATTGCCGAACAGCACCGTCGGATGTTGATCGAGACCACCGACGACACACGGGCACTGCTGCTCGCAGCTCGGTTCGGCGTCACACCGGACCCGGCATCGGCCGCGCAGGTCGTTCCGCGTGCGACCGATGTCGAGTCGATCGTCGATATGGCCTGCAGCTCCGGCATGCTCGACACCACGGGCACGTTGATTCCGTCCGCCGAGGCCCCGCTGATCGAGATGATCGGAGACGGGCGCTGCCGCGTCCTGCTCTCGTCGATCACCGAGGTCGCCACCCGATCCCGCCTGCTCGACGCCACCGCGGCCCGTGCGTTGGCAGAGCGCGGCGTCGTTCATGCCGGTCTCGCCGATTATCTTGTCCAGCAGGCAGATTCGGCTCCTGTCGATGCTGCCGGTGCCCTGTACGGCGCGGCCGTCGAGGCAGGGTTCGATTCGATGATGCTGGCTGCGAGACGGTCCGAGGTCGCGGCGGCCACCGGGGATCTGGACGAGGCGGCGAGATTCGCCGATGCGATTCTCGACGGCGCCGCGGGGTGCGATGCGACGGATCTGCGGACCGCGGTGCGAGTGTCGGCGTCGATTGCGGCGCAACGCGGAATGTCCTCGCGCAGTGCGCAGTTGTTCGCGTGGCTCGGCGAGGATCGACTCGGACCCGACGCCGTGTGGGCTGCCCTGTCCGCCGCGGCAGCCGGTGATCGCAGCGCCGCCGACCGTTCCATGGCTGCCGTGTCCGCTCTCGCGCCGACGTCGAGTACCGCGTCGGGCAGCCTGCTCGTCACCGGAGTGATCGGGTCGATCGATTCGCGAAACGCAGCGGCGTCGAGTGCGAGTGCGAATGCACTGATGCGGGCAATGACGTTGACGGGCAATGCTTCCGATCGCTCGTGCACACCGGATACTGCCGCTGCCGTGTCGGCCTTGCACGCGGTGCACTGCGGCGATCTGCCCCGGGTGGATTCCATCGTGACGCGGGCACTCGGCGAACATCGTCCTGGTTCCGAGGCGCACACCAGGCTGAGCCTTGTCGGGGCCTGGGCGTCGATGCTGAGGGGAGAGACCGCCGATGCCGGTGCCGCGATCGAGGCACTGCGGATTCCGGTGTCGCACGTACGCAATCAGTTGTTTCTGCACGCGATTCGGGTGGGTCTGGCTCGTAGGTCCGGTGACTCGGGGTCACTGATCACGGCATGGACCCAGGCGCAGAGCGTGATCGCCGAGTACTCCACAGACCTGTTCGCGCTGCTGCCCCTGGGCGAGTTGCTACTGGCCGCAACACGACTCGGCCAGGTGGACCGCGTCGAACATCTGGTGTCGCAGGCAACCGATCTGCTCGCAGCGCTCGGCGATCCGCCCGTCTGGGCGTCGGCGCTGCACTGGTACCAGGTTCAGGCGGCCATCGTGGCCCAGACTCCCGACGCGTTGGTGCCGCACGCCAAGGCCCTGGCCGCTGCCGCTCCGACTCACCCGTACAGCGCCGCTCTCGCCGCTGCCGGTCGCGCATGGCTCGGGGTGTTGCAGGGCAGACCCGACGCAACCGAGGTGGAGACCTCCGCGCGCACCCTCACCGCCTTCGGGCTGCCATGGGACGGAGCCCGACTGGCGAGCGAGGCCGCCCTGACCGTCACCGATACTGCGACGGCGACGTCGCTGCTGCACATCGCCAGGTCGTTGCGCCAACCCAGCTCGACCGGGCGCGACAACCCGCGGTCGACGCCGCAGCCGACGGGCTCGCTGAGCGAACGCGAGGCCGAGGTCGCCGAACTGCTCGTCCTCGGAGTCACCTATCGCGAGGTCGGCAGCCGGCTCTACATCTCCCCGAAGACCGTCGAGCATCATGTGGCCCGCATCCGGCGCAGGCTCGGTGCCCAGTCGCGATCGGAGCTGATCTCGATGCTGCGCGCCATGGGCTACGGGGCCTCGACCAGCGTGGGCGTCGACCCTGTAACTGTGCGGGGACCGGGAGCGACATAACGACCGAGCACCACTCCCCGAGTCGAGAACAGGTAGCAGCACCATGACCGAGCAGCCCGGCAGTGCGAGTGTCGGCGCACCGGATGTCGGCCTCTACCTGGACGACGAGCGCGCCGTCGCCGCCGTGTCCCATCCGATCGCGCCCGGACCCTCGCTGCACCTGGCGTCACTGCACGCGACCGTGCTCAACACTCATCCCGACGGCACCGTCTCGCTCGGAGATGCGACCGACTACGAGTCCGAGGCCTACACACATTTTCTCGACACCCTCGCCGACGGCGTGGGTGTCAGCGGCAGCAAGGGCACTGTTCTGCCCGCCGAGCAGCTGACGTCGATGGCCCTGCTATGCCTTCTCACCGAGGTCGCGTCGTCGATCGATCTGCAGCCGCGCGATCTGGCGGCGGCCGCGACCTACCCTGCCCGCTGGACGGCCGAGCAGGTGTTCGCTCTGCGTTCGGCGATGAACGCACACGGCCTCGCCCACGTCTCGCTGGTGCCCGAGGCCGAGGCGCTCGCCGCATGGAACGCGTCGGTCCTGCAGACCCTGCAAAAGAAGGACTCCGCCGTCGCCGCCGCCCGCGGTGCTGCGATTCTGGCTGCTCAATTCCCCGTCGATGCCGTCACCGAGCAGTTCGCGGTGGTCTCCCCGAACGGATCCGACCGTCGCCCACTCTTCGCTGCGGCGGCGTTCGCTGCTGCATTGACCGTCGGTGCCGCACTCGTCGCGCTGCAACTCGGTACGTCCACCGATACCGCGGTCCCCACCATCGACAATGCCCAGGTGGTGCCGCCGACGTCCTCGATCGGCTCCGGATCGGGTGGCCCGATCGACTTCCCCACCGTCGTTCTCGAGCCTGCCGCCGAGATCGCTCCCGTCGTTCCGCTGCCCGCGACCACCACGTTCGCGGAGGAGACGACTCCGACCGAAACCTCCGACCTTCCGCGGAGCGAGCCGACCGAGACCGAGATCTCGACGCGCCCGGCGAACGAGGCACCCGAGGACACCACCCCCGAAAAGCCTCCGATCTTCGTCGAACCGGTCGAGCCGGAACTGCCGGTCGAGGAGCCGACCGACCCGCCCACCGAGACTCCCGAATCCGGCCAGGACACCGAGCAGACTGCATCCGAGCAGGTTCCGGCGGCCCGCGGCGGCACACCCTCCGACCGAGAGCCGAACGACCGATCGACAGGGGACACTCGATGAGCGGTACCGGTCACCTCGGAATCACCGTGGACAACACCAGGTCCGTCGCGGCCTACCGCGCATCGGTGGAGGACGAACCGACGATCGTCGTCCTGCCGACGACCCTGCGCTTCGACGAGGACGGCCGCGCCCACCTCGGTGAACCGGCCGACACGGCCCCGTTCACCCGGTTCGTCGATCTGGTCGGTCAGCAGGAGGATCTCGAGACCGACGCCGACGCCTACCGCGCCGAGGACCTGATGGCCAACGCCGCCAACTGCCTCGTGACGATGGTGTCGGCGAAGGACGGCGTGGTCGGCGACATGCCCGTCACGACCATGACGTACCCGATGCGGTGGACCCGGGCCGCCGTCGCCCTGCTGCGCGACGCCCTCGATCACACCGGCCTCGCCGAGGTCGCCCTGGTGCCCGACGCCAAAGCCTCGAGCGCGTTCGCGCAGCCGAGCTCTTCGGCTGCGGTCACGGTGGTCGACATCGGAGCCACCGGCACCGACATCTCCACCTATCCCGGAGGTGGGACCGTCCGTGTCTCCGGCGTCGGCGGAGACGCCTTCACCGACGCACTCTTCGATCACGTGGTGACCGATCGCGAGCACATCGACCTGTCCGACGCGGCAGTGCTGGCTGCCCTTGCCGGCGTCGTCGCCTCGTGCGAGGCGGCCAAGCAGACCCTGAGCACCGCCGAGACCGCCACGATCTCCGTCGAACTTCCCGGTGTCTCGCAGTCCACGACGGTGACACGAGCCGAGTTCGCGGACCTCGTCGCGCCGTTGCTCCACCGGCTCGACGTACCGGGGACCGGCACCGTGATACTCACCGGTGCCAGCGCCGCACTCCCGTCGGTCGCGACGCACCTCGGTGAACGCTCGTCGGGCCGAGTCCTCGTCGAGCCGCTCGCTGCGACCCGCGGCGCACTGGTACTCGCCGAGGTCGAGGACGTCGACGGCAACTCCCTGGTGACCGGTGCCGCGCCGATCGTCACGCGCAACGACGGCACGGAGTCCCTCGACACCGACGCCATCCCGGTCGTCGCGCCGGAACCGTCGCTCGCCTTCTCCGAGGCCATTCCCGCGGTCGCTCCGGTGTTCGACCATTCGGAATTTCGATCCGAGCCGATCGTTCCGGTCGACGAGAAAGCCGCGACAACCGGTTACGTTCCCGCCACCCCGGTTGTCGACGCATCGGCAGGGGCGAAGAAGGAACGCAGCGAGCGCTCCCGAACGATCGCCACCATCGTGGCCGGCGCAGCGGCAGGCGTGGTCATCGTGCTCGCGATCGCGGCAGTGAGCGGAGTGTTCGGCTCCGGCCCCGCCGCGACGCCTCCGACCGTCACCGATGCCGGGTCGCCGATCGTCACCTCGACTCGCACGCCGTCGACCACCACCTCGAGCCCCGTCGAGCCCGTCGTCGTTCCGGAAGTGATCGACGAGCCGACGTACGAGCCGTACGTCCCGCCCGCGCCTGCTCCCCAGCCTGCCCCGCCGCCTGTGCCGGTGCCCGCGCCGACGACGGTGGTCCCCACCACGACACCGGTGGTCACCACGACACCGGTGACGACAACCCCGGTCACCACCACGACTACGACCACCACCACGACCACCACCGAACCGACGACAAGCGCCGCTACCGATCCGGTCACCAACCCCTGACCTGGACGAACACTGATTCTGCGCCCGATGCCCTAGGGTGGGTCGCTGATGCCAAGCACCCGATGAAGGGATTTCATGCGTAACACCGGGGCGCTGCGTGCCGCAGTGCTGTGTTCGACGGCTTTCGTTCTTCTCGCTTCGTTCTCCGGGACGGCAGCAGCGGACCCCGTCGTCCAGTCACCCGCCGATCAGCTTCCCCGAGAGCTCGTCGAGGCCGTGCAGCGAGATCTGAAGATCTCCCCGCAGGAGTACCTCGATCGTGCTGCTCGCGCGCAGGAACTGTCCGCATACGCATCGGACTTCCGGGCCAGCCGTCCCGCCGACTTCGCCGGTGCCTGGATCGGGCCCGACGGCAATGCCGTCGTCGCCGTCACCTCGCCTGCTGCCGCGCAGGCCGTCGCCAAGGACGGATACGCCACCGCGCAGTCGCCCGTGTCGGCAGACGGACTCGAGAAGTCGCTGGCCGATCTCAACAGTTGGATCGCAGGCCTCCCCCGCGAGATCTCGGAGCAGATCAACGGCACCGCCATCGACTTCATCGACAATCAGATCGTCATCGACCTGGTGAACAGCCCGATCGGCAGCGCACTGAATCTGCCGACGCTGCTCGCGAACATCAAGGTCATTCTCTCTCCCGGCGGAAACAAGCCGGTCGACCCGACTCCGATGGGCGGCGACACCTACGTCACCACCTCCGGACCCATCGCCGACGCTCCGGCCACCGACATCAGCATCTGCTCGTTCGGCTTCAACGCCGTCGACCCCTCCGGTGCCGCCGTCAATCTCAGCGCAGGCCACTGCAATCCCGACAAGGCCACCGGATCCGGCGGCGCACCGGTCTATCTTCCCGACCCGGCCGATATCGCACGCAGCACGCAGATCGGGTCGTTCGATCGGTCGAGTCTGGGCGCGGAGGACGGCCTCGACTGGTCGATCATCGCGTTGAACGACACCGGCATCGCGTCCGGACTCGACCGCCCCACTGTCCGTGGCGCGAACGGCAGCACCGTCACCGTCACCGGAACGGCATCACCGGTCATCGGCGCGCCGGTCTGCAAGTCCGGGCAGTCGTCCTCGTTCACCTGTGGAGTGGTTGCGGCCGACCGCGTCGAGACGCAGCTCTACATGGAGGACGGCACGTCCCGCACCGCGCGTGGATTCGCCAGCACCGCATGCACTCTCGCAGGCGACAGCGGTGGAGCCATCGTGACCGGGACACTCGCCCTCGGCATCACCAGCGGATCCAACAGCGGCGGCGCACCCGACTGCAACGAGGCGAACCTCGCGCTGGCGCAGTACGGCGGCACCGCCAGCCTGGGCATTCCCATCGATCAGGTCACGCGCGCAACCGGAGCCACGCTGCGAACCGACTGAGTCGGGTACTTCGGGAGCCGTTCACCGCCTATAGTCGTACTCCAGGGTGAACGGCATCACATCACGAGATGCCCGGGGGAGAGGTTTCTATGCGTCGCCGAGCTTTCCGGCTGTCGTTCGTCGCGGTTCCGATTCTGGCGACGATGGCGGTGTTCGCACCGACCGCGAGCGCAGAACCACCATTGCCTCCCGCCCTCGCCGACGCCGTGGCCCGTGACCTCGGCCTGACTCCGCAACAATTCCTCGATCGGGCCGACGCGGCACGTCGACTCGCCGACTTCACCGATACGGTCGGATCCGACGGGGTCGCGAGCGCGTGGCTGGACGCCGACGGACGCCCCGTCGTCGCGGTGGCGGACGGACCTACCCGCGCCGACGTGGCAGATGCCGCGTCCGCCAACGGCTTCGAGATCGATGCCCCGCCCATCGTGATCCCGCAGGCCATGTTCGATGCCGTCCAGCCGCTGTGGGACCTGCTCCCCTTCGATCCGTCACCGACGGCAGGCCCGATCCGTGCGAGTTCGTATCTCGGCGGCGACAGCTTTCTCGCGGGTACACCGGCCGGCCTCGGACAACGTTGCTCCCTTGGGTTCAATGCCGTCGACCCGACGCGCGGATCGGTGAACATCACTGCAGGCCACTGCAATCCGAGCACCACCGATACCGGCTCCGCAGCACTGACGGGCGCGTACCCGATGTACGGCAGTCTCGTGGGCTCGAAATTCGGAACGTTCTACCGAACGAGCCAGTCGCGCAACGACTACGCCTTGATCGACATCGACGACGCCAACGTCGCCGAATTCGAGAGCAACGCAGTGCGAGTCCCCGGAGCGGACCCGCTGCATGTCACCGGCACGGTCGACCCGATCGTGGGCGCGCCGGTCTGCAAATCCGGATCCAGAACCGGATTCAGTTGCGGCACAATTCTTTCCACCGGTCTGAAGGTGGCACTGGGAGACAACGTCCTGGATCGCAGTTTCTCCACCTCGATCTGCGCGCTACGCGGCGACAGCGGCGGCCCCGTCGTCAGCGGCACCCTCGCCGTCGGCATCGCCAATGCGTCGAACGTGGGAGACCAGCCCTCGTGCGAGATCGCGACCGTCGTCAGCATGCTGCAGGGTCAGCGACCCGAGCTGTTCGCCACCCCCATCAACGACGTACTCGCAGAGAACCCCGGTCTGACCATCCGCACCTCGTAGGCGTCCACCCGGACAAACACACCCGCGCTCCGTATGATCCGACGAGTCCATCGCTGCGAGGCGCATTGTCGCGCTCGAACAGTGCACCCGTTCGACTGCTGAGGCGGAACCTTCCATGACCGAACTGCTGTCCGTCGGATTCACACTCTTCGGCTACGCCTACACCATCGTCGTCGAGGCCATCTCGCTCGCCACCATCCACGGAGCCTGAACGATTCGAAAACAAGAAGCCCGCACTCCTCGTGAGGAGTGCGGGCTTCTGCGAAGAGATGCTTACTTGGCCCAGACCGTGGTGCCCGGTGCCGCGTTCAGCGTGTTGATCAAGTCGATACCGGCAACGACGAGAGTGGGTCCGCCGGCGACGATCGTGCCGATCACGCCGCCGATCGTTGCTCCGATTGGCAATGTCGCGAAGACCAGCGGTCCAATTGTGATACCCGCCAGACCAAGCCCTGCTCCAATGATGGTCCCGGTCAGTCCACCCACGGCGGTCGCGATACCGAGCTGCGACGAGAAGTTCTGCTGCGCCTTGAGGTTCTCCTCGGGCGAGGCGACGGTCGTCGCGCCGATGCTGCGCGAGTTGGCCGATGCCTTCGTGAAGTCGAGGTTCGGAACCAGACGCAGGGTCTTGCCGTTGTCGTCGACGTTCTGCTCGTACGGGAAGTTGAGTCCGCCGAGGTTGAACGAGAGCGGAAGCGTCACGAGGGTGTTGTCGGCGGCGTCGAGGACGTCGACCGTCTTGCCGTCGTCGGCGACCTTGAAGACGCCTGCATCGATGGTGGTGACGATCGTGCGATCTTCGAGGTCGACGGTGTAGTTGGTGTCACCGGGGGCTGTTTCCTCGGCGGGCTGCGCGTACGCGGTTCCGCTGGCCAGGCCCATCGCGACTGCGACGAGGGCCGATGTGACGGCCAGTTTGCGAAGTTTCATGTGGAGTTCAGTTCCGTTTCTGTGCAGTGGGTGCTTGGCAGTTCCGCTAGGCAACCGTCAAACGCAAAGTCACCCCGATGACGCGTCTGAGACTTGTGGTGCGCTCGAAATTGTAGCGTACAAATCGGACCGATCGTTGTCCTTCTGAAACCGCCCCGACCTCCACCACTTGTTCACTGTCACAGTCGGATTCGCCGCCTGTGCAGCATCGGCATACGTGAACTCCATCGAAGTCGCTGCAATCTGTCGTAGCCCCCGAGACTGGAGCGCAACCAGTACTCGGCGTCGGTTTCCGCTGGATACCGATACGGCGACTCCCCGCCAAGTAAGGACTGCCTTTGCGAGAACACCTCGACGGCCTACGCATACGGTGATCTGCGAGACAACCTACTGACGAGTTCAGCCCACCCGTCGGACGGCCTCATTTCAGCACCCACCAGCATCGCTTCACCCGGCGATGCTAAGTTACCCATCAGTACAGCGGAATTACTACTGGCGAGTAACATAGACCGGAATCCAGCTCGACGGGCTGAACCCGCGGTAGCCCTCCAGCTGCCACCTTTAGCGAAAGGCCGCGACATGAACGCCCTGACGATCACGTTGGGCACAGTCGGTGCTCTGCTCAGCCTCGTGTGTTGGTACGTCTTCATTCGCGGGGGCCTGCGGATGTTCAACATCGTGCGACTGGGCCAGCCGGCACCCGACCGCTGGCGACCGATAGTCCCTCGCTTCAAGCAGATGGTCGTCGAGTTCCTGGCTCACACCAAGATGGTCAAGTTCCGCACCGTCGGCTGGGCGCACTGGCTGGTCATGATCGGCTTCATGCTCGGTGCCATCGTCTGGTTCGAGGCCTACGGCCAGACGTTCAACCCCGAGTTCCACTGGCCCATCGTCGGTGACACCGCTGCGTACCACCTCATCGACGAGCTGCTCGGACTCGGCACCGTCATCGGCATCACCACGCTGATCATCATTCGCCAGCTCAACCACCCGCGTAAGCCCGAGCGTCAGTCACGCTTCGCCGGCTCCGGATTCAAGGCCGCCTACTTCGTCGAGGCCGTCGTGCTCATCGAGGGCCTGGGCATGGTGTTCGTCAAGGCGGGCAAGATCGCCACCTACGGACACTCGAACCCGTACACCGACTTCTTCACGATGCGCCTGGCCGAGCTCCTGCCGGCCAACTCGAACATGGTCTCGGTGTTCGCCTTCATCAAGCTGATGTCCGGCATGATCTGGCTCTACATCGTCGGCTCTCGCATCAACTGGGGTATCGCGTGGCACCGCTTCACCGCGTTCCCCAACATCTACTTCAAGCGCATGGACGACGGCACCGTCGCACTAGGACCGGCCAAGCCGATGATGTCCGGCGGCAAGGTCCTCGAGATGGAAGAGGCCGACCCCGACGTCGACGCGTTCGGCGCAGGCAAGATCGAGGACTTCAGCTGGAAGGGCTGGCTCGACTTCACCACGTGCACCGAGTGCGGCCGCTGCCAGTCGCAGTGCCCCGCCTGGAACACCGGCAAGCCCCTCTCCCCCAAGCTGCTGATCATGTCGCTGCGCGACCACAGCCACGCCAAGGCCCCGTACCTGCTGGCCGGCGGCAAGAAGGACATGGCGGGCGACGAGGTCGGACTCGTCGACGCCGAGGGCAACGTCGATCAGAAGGCGCTCGACGCCATCCCGCAGAACGCACGTGACGAAGCCGATCGCAAGCTCGTCGCCGACGCCATCGAGGGCGGCATCATCGATCCCGAGGTGCTGTGGAGCTGCACCACCTGCGGTGCATGCGTCGAGCAGTGCCCGGTGGACATCGAGCACGTCGACCACATCATCGACATGCGCCGCTACCAGGTGCTGATCGAATCGGAGTTCCCGTCCGAGCTCGCAGGTCTGTTCAAGAACCTCGAGAACAAGGGCAACCCGTGGGGCCAGAACTCCAAGGACCGGCTCAACTGGATCAACGAGATGGACTTCGACATCCCGGTCTTCGGCCAGGACGCCGATTCGTTCCAGGACTACGAGTACCTTTTCTGGGTCGGCTGCGCCGGTGCCTACGAGGACCGCGCGAAGAAGACCACCAAGGCCGTCGCCGAGCTGCTCGCAACCGCAGGCGTGAAGTTCCTGGTGCTCGGTGCCGACGAGACCTGCACCGGTGACTCCGCTCGCCGCGCAGGCAACGAATTCCTGTTCCAGCAGCTCGCCATGCAGAACATCGAGACGCTGAACAACGTCTTCGAGGGTGTCGAGCAGAACAAGCGCAAGATCGTCGTCACCTGCGCCCACTGCTTCAACGCACTCGGCAACGAGTACCCGCAGGTCGGCGGCGACTACGAGGTGGTCCACCACACCCAGCTGCTCAACCGACTCGTGCGGCAGAAGAAGCTGATCCCGGTGGCCTCGGTCAGCCAGGACATCACCTACCACGACCCGTGCTACCTGGGCCGTCACAACAAGGTGTACGACGCCCCGCGTGAGCTCATGGCGGCGTCGGGCTCCAACCTCAAGGAGATGCCGCGTCACGGTGAGCGGTCCATGTGCTGTGGTGCCGGTGGCGCACGCATGTGGATGGAAGAGAACATCGGCAAGCGCATCAACATCGACCGGGTCGACGAGGCACTGGCGACCAACCCCAAGAAGATCGCCACGGGTTGCCCGTTCTGCCGCGTCATGCTCACCGACGGTGTCACCGCACGTCAGGAAGGCGGCGCACACGAGGGCGTCGAGGTCGTCGACGTCGCACAGTTGATGCTCGAGTCGATCACCCGCGTCGAGTCCTCGGTGCTGGCCGAGAACATCAAGGTCATCCCCCGCGAGCGCACTCCTCAGGAGGAGCTGGCAACGGAGAATGCCGCCGAGGTCGAAGAGGCCGAGCGAATCGCACCCGTCGAGGAACCGGCCGAGGCGAAGTCCGCTCCGGCAGCTCCGGCTCCCAAGGCCGGCGGACTGAAGATGAAGGGTCTGGCCAAGGCTCCGGGAGCCAAGGCACCCGGTTCCGCTGCACCGGCCGACAGTGCCGACGCAGAACCCGCCGCCAAGCCCAAGGGTCTCGGCATGGCCGGCGGCAAGGCACCCGGCGGCAAGGGCCTGCAGATGAAGGGCAAGGCACCCGGCGCGAAGGCGGCTGCACCTGCACCTGCCGAGACTCCCGCGGCGGCCGAAGCACCTGCCACCGCAGAGACCTCGGAGTCGACTCCGTCGGTCAAGCCCAAGGGTCTGGCCGTGAAGTCGGGCTTCAAGAAGCCGGGTGCCAAGGCACCGGGTAAGCCCGCCGAAGCCCCTACTGCGTCGGCGGCCGCCCCGGAAACACCTGAAGCACCTGCGGAATCAGCTTCTGCTGCAACCGAATCCAAGCCGACCGTCCAGCCCAAGGGTCTGGCCGTGAAGTCCGGATTCAAGAAGCCGGGCGCCAAGGCACCGGGTAAGCCTGCTGCCGAAGCTCCTGCTGCTGAGGCTCCCGAGTCCGAGGCTCCTACTGCAGCGGCTCCTACGGCGTCGACCCCTGCCCCGGAAGCACCCTCCACCGAGGCCGCAACCGAATCCAAGCCGACCGTCCAGCCCAAGGGCCTGGCCGTGAAGTCCGGATTCAAGAAGCCGGGCGCACGCACGCCCGGTGCGGCCGCAGCGACACCCGCTGAGCCGAAGACTGCAGAGCCCGAGAAGGCCGAGCCGACCGAGGAAGCCGCTGCACCCGAGGCCCCGAAGTCCGAGACACCGGCAGCAGAGGCACCGAAGGCGGAGGCGTCGGACGGAGCAGGTGAATCCGACGATCGCACTCCGCCCAAGCCGAAGGCCGGTGGACTCGGATTCGCTCCGGGGGCAAAGGTTCCCGGTCGCCGGAAGTAACTTCACACCCTTTTCATCGACTGCGCGCCCTTGCTCACCTCAGAGCAGGGGCGCGCAGTCGTCAGTAAGGGTGTGAGGTCCACTCCTACGAGTTATCCACAGGCACACCGGTTATCCACAATCTGCCGAGTGGGGGTTGTCGAAAGCGATTGCGCCCGAGAGCATTCGTTCATGACCCGCATCGTCTCGCGATCCGACGCACTCTCCCGCGGCATTTCCGACGCAGAGTTGCAGCGCTACTGCCGAACGCGAGCGTGGCGTCGACTCCGTCCAGGACGGTTCGTCAGCAGAGACGAATTCGACGCACTGCCCAGGGAAGACAAGCATCGGGTCATCGCCGAGGCGGTGTTCGACGCGACCATCGCTCCCGATGCCGTGGTCAGCCATGTGAGCGCAGCGATATTCCATGGTCTCGACGTGTGGAATGCCGACCTGAGCCGGGTGCACATCACCCGCAATCGTGCCCGGGGCGGCGGTCGTAGCAGTGCCGTTCGAGCAGTGCACACCTCGCCGTACACCGACGAAGAGATCGTCGACCTCGGCGGTGTGCGTGTCACCGGTCCGGCGCGCACGGTTGCCGATTGTGCTCGCACGCTTCCGTTCGAGACGGCCGTCTGCATCGCGGACTTCGCTGCGAGGACCCGCGGGCTCACCTCCGAAGATGTTGTCGCAGCGCTGGATTCATGTCCGAACCATCCAGGCAACCGGATGGCGCGTCGAGTCGCGAAATTCATGGACGGCCGGTCCGAGAGTGTCGGGGAGTCACGTGCCAGAGTAGTGCTGCATCAGCTGGGCTACACACCGCAGCTGCAGGTGCCGATCACGGACTCCCGCGGTTTCGTCGGGCGCGTGGATTTCGATCTGCCCGACCTCGAGACCGTTGTCGAATTCGACGGCAAGGTGAAGTACGGACGCTACGTGCCCGAAGGGAAGTCTGCGGCCGATGTGTTGTGGGACGAGAAGCGTCGCGAGGATCGCATTCGCGCAACGGGCCGCCAGGTGGTGCGCATCGCCTGGTCGGATCTCGATCACCCCGACCTCGTCGATCGGATGATCCGCGACGCTGCCGACAGAGCCGCACGAGGCAACGTAGGCAACCTGGGCAACCGAGCGACCCTTCTACCGACCGCGCGCCCCTCGTCGCGTCGAAACACCGGCGCGCACCCTGCACAAGCGGTGTGAGGTTGCCGAGCACCCCCCTCGAAAGTGCCCGAATCGGACACCGTGAGTATGGTCGGACCCGAAGGCGTACCGACAAGTAGGGAGCAGGCATGACCGACGACGCGGACAAGCTCTTTCGCCGCTACGACGAGTGGTGGACGGCGTTGACCCCCGACGACCGAGCGCACGTCGAGCAGTGTTGCGAGTCCGGCCGCACCGACGAGCGCCTCTGTGCCCTCATCCTCGAGAACGACGGCCCGTCGAAGGCAGCGTTCGAGGTGGGCAGCAGGTTGTCCGAGGGCAACAGCAAGTACTGCGCTATCCCCAGCGCGCTCCTCGAATTTCTGGAAGCGAAGCGCGCGCACCCACCACTCAGCTAGCGGGACGCCACAACTGCAGCTCCGGGATTCCGGGCGGCGTGAAGCCCATCACTTGGCCGTAGAAGGACAGTTCTGATTCCCGCGCGTTCACCTGCGTTTCCAGTTTGCGGAATCCGTGCGACTCGCCCGCATAGGCCAGGTAGGCGTGTGGAATTCCCTTGTTCACCATGGCATCTCGGAACCGCTCGGCCTGCGACGGCGGCACGATCGGATCGTCGAGCCCCTGCAACAACAGCACCGGGCAGGACAATCCGTCGACGTTGTTGACCGGCGCGCGGGTGCGGTACAGGTCGATGGCCTCGGGCAGAGGTCCGATGAGCCCGTCGATGTAGCGGGACTCGAAGTCGTGGGTCTCGGCGACGAACAGCTCCAGCTCGGCGACGCCGAAGTACGATGCACCGCAGGCGAACACGTCGGAAGATGTCAGCGCGGCCAGCACCGTCCAACCCCCTGCGGACCCGCCTTCGATGGCCAACCGGCGTGGGTCGGCGAGCCCGCTGTCGGCCAGACCCTGCACCGCGGCGATGGTGTCTTCGACGTCGACCACTCCCCACTGCCCGCGCAGCCGGTTGCGGTATTCGCGGCCGTATCCACTCGACCCGCCGTAGTTCACATCGACGACGCCGATGCCGCGGCTGGTGAAGTAGGCGAACAACGGGTTCAGAGCGGGGGCGACGTGCGCTGTCGGGCCGCCGTGAACGAACGCGACGTACGGCGGGAGTTCGCCGTCCAAGCCCTCGTACGACGGGTTGCGCGGCGCATAGGTGATGGCGTGCACCTCACGGTTGGGCCCCTGGAATGTCACCTGACGTCCCTCGGGCAGGTATGCGCTGTCGGGTACGGATTCGAAACCCGAACGTACCGAGGTCAGTTCGCCGGATTCCAGGTCGAGGGCGAACAACCCCGCTGCCACCCTGGCTCCACCGCACTTGAGGAGCACCGTCGACCCGGCGCGCCCACCGAGCCCCACCGAGGTCACACCGTCGAGCGTGATGTCCTCCAGTGCCCCGGAGGCAGGATCGAGCACCGCCAACGTGTCGGTGCCGACGGTGCGCACGGTGAGCAGCTTCCCGTCGTCCAGCACCGAATACCAGCTCGACCCCAACCGCCACAGTGGAGCCCCGAAGTCGGCGTCGAGCGTCACCAGCGGAGTCACCGAACCGTCGAGCGTGACCGAATACAGGTTCCACCAACCACTTCGATCGCTGATGACGTACAGCGATTCGTCGTCGATCCATTCCGGCTGCATCACCGATTCCTCGGTCGAACCGAGCAGCACCGTCCAGGACGACGGATCGGCCAGCGAAGCCACGCGCAATTCGGTTCCGTCCCAGGGCATCTGCGGGTGGTTCCAGGCGATCCAGGCGATGCGGGTGCCGTCGGGCGAGAGTCTCGGGAACGCAAGGAAGTCCGAGCCCGCCACCAGCGAACGCACCCCACCGCCGCCGAGATCGATGGCCACGATGTCTCGTGACACCGCGCCTGCGTCGTGCATCTCACGAACTGCGATCACGTCGGTGCCGACCACCGAGAGATCGCCGTACCGGATGGCCGACGCCACAGCAGGTTTCGGAGTCAGCGGTACCGGTGTCCCGCCGGGGGTGAGTCGGTAGACGCGTTGATCGGAGAACTCGGCGAACACCAGGTCTCCGTCTGCCGTCGCGGTCCAGGCTCCCCCGCCGTATTCGTGGACGCGGGTGCGGGCGTTGAACGGTGCGGGCAGAATGGGCTGCACTTCGCCGTCGACATAGCGGCAGATGGCCGTCCTGCCCTGCTCGGCGGGCCGCAGTTCCGACCACCAGATCTCGCTGCCGACGAAGCAACCACCCTCGACGGGGTGGCCCGCCGAGGACAGATCTGCTGCGGTGATGGGTGAGGGCCAGGATCCGAAGGCGAGTGCGGTCACCCCGACCACCCTAGTGAACTGACGCGCACGTAACGCAGTGTTCACCGGCTCTTCAACCGTGACCCGGATGATGGGAGGCAAGTAATACGAGGGGGAACACCATGCGCCGGACCACTACCCATTCGGTGGACCACGAGATTCTGACATTCGGCCGAACCTGGCGTGGGTACGGCGGTGGCAGCGACGAGGACATCTACGTGGCATTCGGCGTCGACGCGCGTACCTACTTCCAGCGACTGCGTCGCATACTGGATTCGCCGGTCGCCGAGGAGCTGACGCCGGACGAACGGGCCGCGATCGCCGACATCTGCCGGTTGCGACTCGCCTGAGCCACCCCTACACCGGCGTCAAGAGCTCCGGGCTGTTGTTCTTCACGCTGTTCACCGCGGTACTCACCTCGTAGGGCTTGAGCCGTGGTTCCGGGATCGCGGCCAACAGGTCTCGCACGTCACCGAGGTCCGTCACCGCAGGGTCGAGCCAACTCGCGCGCAGATCAGGCGGGAGCACGACGGGCGAGCGATCGTGGATGTGGCCGAGCGCATCGGCGGCAGGCGAGGTGAGCACGGTGACCGACCAGACCCAACGTGCTTCGTCGTCCTCGGCCTTGGTGGGGTCTCGCCACAGCTCGTACAACCCGGCCATCGCGAGCACGCCGTCCTGGTGCAAGAAGTACGGCACCTTCGCGCCGTCGCGCTTCTCCCACTCGTAGTACCCGTCGGCAGGGACGATGCATCGCCGACGGCTTGCCGCCTTCTTGAACGACGGCTTCTCGGTGATGGTCTCGGATCTGGCGTTGATCAGTCGGGAACCGATTTTCGCGTCCTTCGCCCACGACGGAATCAGGCCCCACCGCACCGACCGCAGTTGCCGCACGGCGTCGGCCTCGGGTTCGTCCTTCGGCGACCGTTCGAGCACTGTCCGCACCGTCTGTGTGGGGGCCACGTTGTACGACGGTGGCACCTCCGCACCGACGGTCTCGGCGATGTCGAACACCGCCTGCAGGTCGCTGTCACTCCGGGTACTGGCATACCGTCCGCACATGGAACGAGATTGTTCCACCCGGCACCGACAACGCGCTCGAACAACCCCGCGCGAAACAACCTCGTGGAAACCGATACCGCCCACCTGGCACGATGTGACGGGTGACCACTCCGCAGATCCACTCCCAGCCGCGTTATCGCACGTTGCAGCAATCGACCAAGCTGCAGAACGTGCTGTACGAGATCCGCGGACCGGTACACGCCCATGCCGCCCGGCTCGAGGCCGAGGGGCATCGCATCCTCAAGCTCAACATCGGCAATCCGGCACCGTTCGGATTCGAGGCCCCCGACGTGATCGTTCGGGACATGATCGCGGCGCTGCCGGTGGCCCAGGGGTACTCGGAGTCCAAGGGCATCCTGTCGGCGCGACGGGCCATCGTGACGCGCTACGAGCTCGAACCGGGTTTCCCCGAGCTCGACGTCGACGACATCTATCTGGGCAACGGAGTCTCCGAGCTCATCACGATGACGATGCAGGCGTTGCTCGACGACGGTGACGAGGTCTTGATCCCGGCCCCGGACTATCCGCTGTGGACGGCGATGACGACGCTGTCCGGTGGCAAGGCCGTGCACTACATGTGCGACGAGGAGAACGGGTGGAATCCCGATCTGGCGGACATCGAGTCCAAGATCACCCCGAAGACCGTCGCACTGCTGGTGATCAACCCGAACAATCCGACCGGCGCGGTGTACTCGAAAGAGGTACTGCAAGGCATCGTCGATCTGGCGCGCAAGCACCAGCTGCTGTTGCTCGCCGACGAGATCTACGACCGGATCCTCTACGACGACGCAGAGCACACCTCGCTGGCGAGCCTGGCTCCCGACCTGCTGTGCCTGACGTACAACGGCCTGTCCAAGGCGTATCGGGTGGCCGGGTACCGCGCCGGATGGCTGGCGATCACCGGACCGAAGGCCCACGCCGCAGGTTTCATCGAGGGCATCGACCTTCTCGCGTCGACGCGACTGTGCCCCAATGTGCCTGCGCAACATGCCATTCAGGTCGCACTCGGCGGATATCAGAGTATCGAGGATCTGATCCTGCCCGGCGGCCGACTGCTCGAGCAGCGCGACGTCGCGTGGGAGAAGCTCAACGCGATCCACGGCGTCTCGTGCGTCAAACCGCGGGGTGCACTCTATGCGTTCCCGCGACTCGATCCCGAAGTCCACGAGATCTACGACGACGAGAAGCTCGTCCAGGATCTGCTGCTGCAGGAGAAGATCCTGGTGGTTCAGGGCACCGGATTCAACTGGCCCGGCCACGATCACGTGCGCATCGTCACGCTGCCGTGGGCACGAGATCTGGCCGTGGCAATCGAGAGGTTCGGCAATTTCCTCGCGTCGTACAAGCAGTGAGACACGAAGTTACCGAAAAGTAGTTGAAAGTGATGCACAAAACATCGGGGCGATCCCGCCTGAACGACGAATGATCTGTACATTGGCGGACGGCACTTCGGTGCCCGCGAGCCCTGGTCGTACCCCTCCCCCCCCGGGTCGGTCAGGTGGTGGCGGGGGACGCCCCCCCTGCTCCCCGCCACCGAGCTCCTCGCATCGGCCACTAGCCTGACACCGTGGAATCACACGGCAGTCCTTCCGACGGCAGTAAATCGAGCCTCGGATCTCATGTGGGTCATGGTCACGGTCACGGCCACAGCGACTCACCGGTGCCGTTGGGACCGGTGGCGGCCAAGGTCGTCGTCGGACTGCTGGTCGCCATAGCCATCGCCGTGATCGGCGGGGCCATCGCTCTGTGGCCCAGCCAGCAGAGCATCGACATCCCGCTGCCGTTCCAGACCGCAGGCGGTGGCGCGGTGTCCACCGAGGCAGGCACCATCACCTCGCAGAGCATCGGGCCGTGCGGAAGTCCCGACGCAGGCCGAGCGTTCACCGGCGACCCGACGCCTGCGGTCAACGACTCGTACGAATGTCAGCGCAGCATCGTCGACATCACCACCGGTGCCGACGCAGGCAAGCGCACGGTACTCGAGATCGCGCCCGGGCCCGGCCAACCGACCCTGAGCGCCGGTGAGGACATCCGGCTGGTCGTGCAGACCGACCCCGCCGGTGGAGTCCGCTACTCCTTCAACGACTACTCCCGCGGACTGCCGCTGGCGCTGATCGTCGGTGTGTTCGCCGTGGTCATCTGTGTCGTCGCGCGCTGGCGGGGATTCCGTGCACTGGTCGGGCTGCTCATCGCGTTCGCCGTGCTGGTGGTGTTCATGCTGCCCGCCCTGCTCGACGGTGCACCCGCCATTCCGGTCGCCCTCGTCGCCGGGGCGGTGATCCTCTACGCCGTGCTGTATCTGGCGCACGGGGTGAATCTGCGCACCAGCTCGGCGCTGCTGGGCACTCTGACCTCCATGGCGGTGGCGGCGGTGCTGTCCTACATCGCCATCCGTATGACCCACCTGACCGGGTTGTCCGAGGAACAGAACACAGCCGTACAGACGTACATCGGCAACGTCAGCGTCACCGGCCTGCTGTTGGCCGGCTTCATCATCGGCTCGCTCGGAGTGCTCAACGACGTGACGATCACGCAGGCCTCGGCCGCCTTCGAGCTCGCCTCGGTGGACGAGACGGCGTCGCGGCGCGAGATCTTCACCGCCACGATGCGGGTGGGGCGTGACCACATCGCCAGCACGGTCTACACGCTCGTGCTCGCCTATGCCGGTGGTGCGCTGCCGCTGCTACTCCTCTTCAGCGTCGCCGACCGGTCCATCCAGGACGTACTCACCGGCGATTCGGTGGCCATCGAGATCGTTCGGTCCGCGGTGGGCGGTGTGGCGCTGGCGTTGTCGGTTCCGCTGACCACGGCGATCGCTGTGCTGTTGGCGCGGCCGATCACCGTCGCAGGAACCTCGAACCGAGCAGAGCGCCGGGCCGCGGTACCTACCCGCAAGACCCGGCGCTCCGGCCGCCACAGTGCGTAGAGCGGCTTCGCCCCATGTGAGCAGAAGTTCGTAGTGGGCTACGAATTTCCGTGCACGTGCGGCGCAGCCGCTCCTCAGGCGAAAGCGGCCGCGACGGTTTCCGAGAGCAGAGCGCCGTTGTGCGTGCTCAGTCCCGCCTTCAGCCCCGGGTCCGCCTCGCATGCAGCTTCCCAACCCTTGTCGGCGAGGGCGACGACGTACGGCAGGGTGGCGTTGGTGAGCGCGTAGGTGGAGGTGCGCGGCACGGCACCGGGCATGTTGGCGACGCAGTAGAACACCGACTCGTGCACCTTGTACGTGGGATCGGCGTGGGTGGTTGCGTGCGAATCCTCGAAGCAGCCGCCCTGATCGATGGCGATGTCGACCAGAACCGAACCCGGCTTCATACGCTGAACCAGGCTGTTGGACACGAGCTTCGGTGCTTTCGCGCCGGGCACCAGTACGGCACCGATGACGAGATCTGCTGCCAGAACGGCCTGTTCGAGTTCGTAGGCGTTCGACACCAGCGTCTTGACGGCCCCGCGGTACTGATCGTCGATGGCGCGCAGCGCCTTCACATCGAGATCGAGCACGGTGACATCGGCGTGCATGGCGAAAGCGATTGCAGTGGCGTTCTTTCCGGAAACGCCGGCCCCGATGACGACGACGTTGGCGGGCCGCACTCCGGGAACTCCGCCCATGAGAACTCCACGTCCGCCTTCGCTCGACATCAGGTGGTAGGCACCGGCCTGGGGCGCGAGGCGTCCGGCAACCTCACTCATCGGTGCGAGCAACGGCAGGGAACCGTCTGCCGCAGTGACGGTTTCGTAGGCGATGGCTGTGGTACCCGACTCCAGGAGCGCGTCGGTGCATTCCTTGGATGCGGCGAGATGCAGGTAGGTGAACAGCACCTGCCCCTTGCGCAAGCGTGAATACTCCTCGGCGATAGGCTCTTTGACCTTGAGCAGCAGGTCGGCCGTCTCCCAGACCTCGTCGACATCGGTGAAGATCTGCGCACCGGCGGCCTTGTAGTCGGTGTCGGTGAACGACGATCCGGCCCCTGCCTCGGTTTCGACGATCACTTCGTGTCCTCGCGAGACCAGTTCGTGCACGCCCGCCGGGGTGATGGCCACCCGGTATTCGTGGTTCTTGATCTCGCGTGGAATTCCGATCTTCATGGCGGCCTCCTCGGTGGTGGGTGACGTGAAGCCGAGGCTCCATCCGTGTAGGCCAACTATGAATTATCTACGGAATCGACGCAACGGAAGTGAACATAATTCTGTACAGTCGAGAAATGGCACGCAATAGTTCATTCGAGGGGGTCGAAGAGGGTGCGCAGCCGAACGATGTTCGGCCGGTCCCCCTGGACCGAATCGACCACATCCTGCTCGACGAGCTCCGCCGCGACGCCCGCACACCCAACAACGCGCTCGCCGCGGCGGCCGGTATCGCTCCGTCCACCGCACTGGCCCGGGTTCGCGCCCTCGTCGAACGCGGTGTCATCCGCGGCTTTCACGCCGACATCGACCCCGAGGCTCTCGGCCAGGGCATCCAGGCCATGATCTCGGTGCGGCTGCAAGCAGATGCTCGACGCCGCATCAGCGAATTCGGATCGAAGATCGCCTCGCGGAAAGAGACGCTGAACATCTACTTCATTGCCGGTGCGGACGACTTCCTGGTGCACGTGGCGACCGTCGACACCGCCACTCTGCGCGACTTCGTCGTCGAGAATCTCAGTGCCGACCCGGCCGTGGCCGCCACCGAGACCATCCTGATCTTCGAGCACATCCGGCCGCGAAACAAGCACGCGGACAAGTGAGTTCGATCAGGGAGCGGGAGGAGCGACCGGCGGGAACACCGGCAACGTGAAGTCCGGGAAACCAGGGATCAGCGGCGGCGGCTGCTGCGTCGTCGTCGGAGGAACGGACTCGACGGGCGGCGGCGGTGCGGGCTCGGACGTGGTCGTCGTCGGCTCCGGCGTCCACGGCTCCTGGTAGACCTCGGTCTCCGGCGGCACCGTGGTCGGTGCGACGGTGGTCTCCGGTGCGGGCGGCGGCAACACCGGAGCCGGCGCCACGGACGTGGGCACCGTCGTGGTGACCGCCGGCACCTCGGCCTGGGTGCGACTGACCGAGGTGTCGACCACCTGCGGTGTGTTCTGTTGAGTGAGCATGAACGCGGAGACGCCCACCACCGACGCAAGACCCAGCGCGAGAACACCTCCGGTGCGAAGCCTGCGCCGAGCCCGGGTGCGATCGTCCTCGCCATCGTCGTCGTCGTAATCGGCGTCGAGCCAGTAGACGTTCTTCAGTTGGAACGGAACCGGCTTGCCGTCGTCGGTTGCCTCGGACTGGGCAACAGAGCCCTCGGCAGACGAATCCCCCGTGTTCGTACTCAACGCAACGACCTCCCCGTCGACCCGCGCCCCCTGCACGTGGTCGTCGAGAACATCTTCCACTACCGGTGTCGTGTCCGAAACCGTTTCGACTGCACCGGACTCCGACGAGTCGGTGAATCTCGAGGACGCGAAACCCTCCACCGTTTCGATCGGCTCGGCCGGGACCTCGGACACCGGGATATCGGACACCGGGACATCGGACACCGTGTCCTGAGACTTCGAGCCCTCGCCGATCGGTGCCGCCGCGATCCAGGGACGGGCGGGGACGGGACGCGCTGCAGTGGGCCCTGGCGCTGGTGCGGCCGGCGCGGCGTGCTGGGAATCGGCGCGAGCCGGAACCGGCCGGACCGGAGCGGGAAGCGGAGGTGGCACCGGAGCAGGTTCCGCGCGTACCTGCGACGTGGGTGCGATCGGTGCGGCGGACTCCACCGGCCTACGAGCGTCCGGCGATCGTCGGGTTCCGGTTCGCGTGCGCGAATGCGGCCGTGCCGTCAGTGCGGCCCCACGTGCCGCGACGGTCTCGGGCTCGGTCGGCACGATCGACGGCAGTTCGAGCAGCGGTCCGACGCGTTGCTGCACGATCGGCATGCGTGCGCCGCCACCGATCAGCACGACGGCGTCGATGGGAACGTTGGCCCCGATCATCACCTCGCGAGCGAACTCGATGGCCTCGTCGAGCAGGTCGGTGATGAGCAGCTCGAAGTTCTCACGAGAGAGCAGGATCATCCCGCTCGCATCGGGCAGGCACACCGCGTCCTGGGTGGACAGGCGTTCCTTGGCGATTCGGCAGCGCTTCTCGAACAGCGCCATGTCCGGGTCGGTCGACTGCTTGCCGAGGCGTTGGAGCTGATTGTTGCGGACGTAGGCGTCGATCAGATCTCCGCTGTACTCACCGGATCGCTGCGAGGCGACGACGGTGCGCTGAACCAGGTCCACGACGCTGACGGTCAGTCCGGAACTTCCGAGGTCGAACAGGGCCACGGAACTGCAGTTGCGGGCTTCACCGGTCGCCGCCAGGTACTCGACGACAGCTTCCACCTCGTGGACCAGGTGATAGTTGTGCAGGTGCGCACCGCTGAGGGCAGCATGCAGGGCGTCGGCCTGACGGGGGTCGCGGTAGGCCACGCCGGTGGCGAGTTCGGGCTCGGTTTCGGCTGCCGCACCGATCGATTCGGCGGCCAGATGCGGAAGGTCTCCGCCGACGCTGTCGATGAGTTCGTTGCGGAAGAACAGCGGCCGGTCGATGTCGCTGACCAGGCCGGAAGGATCGGCGACCGGTGCCCCGAACTGCTCGGCTCGGGGCTGCGCCGTGCGCACGGCTCGGGTCCCCATGGACACCCCAAGCAGCACAGTCACGCGTCAGGCCTCACTTCGATCGACAATGTTTCTCGGACGCGGTACACCCCGTCCAGAGCGCCAGGCTACCGCTTCGGACGAATCGGCGGGGCGCGCGCCCCGGTGGGCTGCGCACCCGCGCGTGACGGAACCGGTCGCGTTCCCCGAGCGGCCCGCGCGAACGAGACCCCCGGTCTATTCCGGCAGCTCCGGATCGACGACCGGTTGGTACCTCTCGCCGTCGTAGCTGAAGGCACGCTCGTACAAGTCCGCGTCGGACAGTCGAGCGGGCCCGAGGACAGGCAACTCGACGGGGCCCGGCGCAGCCTCGTCGACAGGACCCGCGGCGGCGGAAAGGGCCGCGGCGAACGTGGAATCGAAGGGAATCTGCTGGTCGATCAGCGGGGTGGGTGGCGGCGTGTTTCCTCGGGTGAACACCAGTCCCACCACCGCGACGATCAGCACGCTCACAGCGGCGAGTACGGACGCGTCACGAATCGACCAGGTGCGGCGGCCGCGGCGTACCGGCTCGGCAACGACGCCGGGCTCGGGTACAGCCGGTTCCGACACCTCGGGCTGGAGGGGTACGGGTTCGAGAAGGTCGGTCTCGAAGGTGGTCGACGGGATCGTCAGGTCCTCGGTCGCGAGTTGGTCGACGGTCAGGCCGTCGACCATCCACTCCTCGACGGGGTCGAGCACGAAGGTGTCCGGTGCATCGAGGGTGTCGGGAGCGGCGAGCGCCTCGGGTGCGTCGAGCAGCTCCGACGCATCGTCCGGGACAGTGATTGTTCCCACATCGGCGTCGAGCGAGGCTCGGGCGGGTCGTTCGTCGAGTGCCGCGCCTTTGGCGACGGCCATCGCAGGGGCGTCGGGCACGTGGACCGGGACGTTCCACTTGTCTTCGATGATGGTGCGCACTGCGGGAATGGCTGCACCGCCGCCGATCAGCAGTACCGCGTCGGGTGCCTGCTTGGAGGCCCAGTCCAAGGCGTCGGAGACGAGCGGAGTGATCTCTCGCTCGAACTCCTTTCGGCTGAGCAACATCGGGCCGCGGTTGGGAGCCCTGACGCCCACCGACGAGCTCACCAGTTCCTTCAGTTCCCGGAAGAAGGCCTGGTACTCCTGGTCGCCCTCGGGTCCGACCGGAGCCGGCAGAATTCCCTTCGCCATCACGATGCCTCGGACCACTTCGTCGAAGCGGTCGCCGCTGATGTCGACGGTGCGTGCGGTCCACTCGACGTACTCACCTGCGACGTCGAGTGCGGTGGCCGAGAGTCCCTTCTTGCCCAGGTCGACGACCAGGACATAGTCCTTGTCGGCCAGTTCCGGAACGGTGCGGGCGTAGGCGAGAAGGGCGCGGGACTCCTCGACCATGCGGGCTTTCGGCACGGTGCCGTCGCCGAGGGTCTCCAGCAGAGCCGTCACGGCTGCGGTGTCCCACCCGGCGAGCACGATGTCCTCGAACGGTCCGAGGTCGACGAGCTTGCCCGGCAGCAGGTCGTGTGCGCCCTCTGCGTCGATGGAGTCCTCGACGCGGCGGCCGTCGGCGATGTACGCGATGCGCACGGCACCGGTACCCACTGACACCCCGCACACGCCACCCATAGACCAGACAGTCCTTCGCAGATTGTGTTTCGACGCCCGATCGGGCGTCCGTACGAGCCCCCGCTCCACTCGAAGTGTACGGCGGTCCTCGAACCCGATGCGGGCATCCCGGTAACGCTACTAAACAATCTACGATATTGTTTGGAGGGGTCTGGGGAGACTTTGGGTCGAAAAGGCGCACAGCCAGCCGACCCTGAGTCGACGACGAGGCCGTCCGGTCTCGTGGTTAACGCGATCGGTGGAGGTTTCGATGCAGACGCTCAATGCTCACGACGTGGTTCGAGTGCGAACCGTTCTGGAGAAATTCGGAAAACTGCCGGTCCCCGTGGAGGGCATCGACGAGGCTGCCGATCTCTACGACAGCGGCCTCACCTCGCATGCCAGCGTCAACGTGATGATCGCGCTCGAGGACGAATTCGACGTCGAATTCCCCGACACGATGCTGCAGAAGTCGACGTTCGGCAGCATCAACGCGATCGCCGCGGCCATCGCCCAGCTGACGGACTGAGGCCATGACCACCGTCTACGAGAGCTCGATCGACCAGTCGATCACCGACGTGCTGGCCGTACTGCGGACCTATGCCGACGAGGTCGACCGCGATGCCCGTTTTCCCACCGAATCGGTGGATGCGCTGCGCGACGCCGGCTTGCTCGGGGTCGGAATTCCGCGGGAGTTCGGCGGAGGCGGGGCAACACTGACCGACATAGCGCGGATCTCGCGTGCTCTCGGTGCCGAGTGCGCATCGACGGCGATGATCTTCGTGATGCACCAGTCGCAGGTGCTCAGCATCGTCCGCCACGGCAAGTCCGACGCGATGGCAGACCTGCAGCGTCGCATCGTGACCGATCGCATACTGGTGGCGTCTGCCACCACCGAGATCAACATCGGCGGCGACGTTCGCTCGAGCAGCTGTGCGGTGGAGTACGACGGCGAGCAGATCACGCTCAGCAAGAACGCACCGGTCATCTCCTACGGCGAGTACGCACAGATCGTGTTGGCGACGGCGCGGCGCAGCGTGGACAGCCCGCCGAGCGATCAGGTGCTCGTGGTGTGCGAGAAGCCCGACGTGACGCTGGTCAAGACCGGCACCTGGGACACCCTCGGCTTCCGTGGCACCTGCAGTCCCGGCTTCATGCTGGAGGCACGCACGACGACGTCGAACATCCTCGGCGACAACTACGGCGACATCTCCGCTCAGACCATGCTCCCGGTGGCGCACGTGCTGTGGGGATCCGCGTGGCTCGGTATCGCCGATGCCGCGGTCACCAAGGCCCGTAAGTCGGTGCAGAAGGCCGCGCGCAAAACTCCGGGAACGCCGCCGCCGAGCGCGCTGCGTCTCGCGGAGCTGATGGTGGTGCACGAGCAGTTGGTGGACACGGTGTTCGGTGCCGCAGCCAAGTTCGAGGCGATCGCCGACAGTCCCGCGGAGCTCGGAGCCATCGGTTTCGCGCTCAAGATCAACAACGTCAAGGTCACCGCGTCCTCGCTCGTCATCGACATCGTCGGCAAGGCTCTGCAGATCTGTGGCATCTCCGGCTACCGACAGGGCGGCGAGATGAGCATCGGCCGTCATCTTCGTGATGCACACGGGTCCGCGATCATGGTCAGCAACGAACGCATTCTGGGTCACAACGCTCAGCTCTCCCTCGTCTACAAGGGCAAGTGATGACTACCACGCATTCCGCACCGGAGACAGAGATCAGCGAACTCGACTCCGCCCGAGCAGCTTTCCGCGCCGAGCTCATCGACGCCGGCTTGTTGGTACCCAGTTCGATTCCCGGGTTGTACGGGCGCAGTGGCGAATTCGAGGACATCATCGAGTTCGTCGACGCCAGAGTCACCGCGGCCGGGGTCGCCGAACACGGCCGTCAGGCCACCAGGTTTCGATTCGCTCCGGTCTTTCCGCGAGAAGCGTTCGAGCGCACCGACTACATCGCGTCGTTCCCCAACCTCACCGGTGCGATCAACACGTTCGAGGGCGACAACAAGGCCCACGCGGAATTGTTGGCCGAGCGGTCCGACGGCAAGGACTGGGATCACTTCCTCCAGTCCGCGGGCACCATGCTGGTCTCGGCTGCGTGCCACCCGTCGTACTCGATGCTCACCGGCACGCTGCCCGACGAGGGCACGCTGATGGACATCTACGGCTACTGCTTCCGGCACGAACCCGCGGTGGATCCGGCTCGGATGCAGGCATTTCGGATGCACGAGTTCGTCCGAGTCGGCACTCCCGACGAAGCAGTGGCACACCGCGAACGCTGGGTACCGCGCGGTCTCCAGGTGCTGGCGGATCTGGGACTGGAAGCCGAGGCGGTCATCGCCAACGATCCCTTCTTCGGTCGCGCCGGACGCATGCTCGCGGCGAACCAGCGCAACGAGAACCTCAAGACCGAACTGGTCGTCAAGCTCTACGGAGATCTCGACGAGGGCACCGCGGTCGTCTCGTGCAACTGCCACCGTGATCACTTCGGGCACACCTTCGGCATCGAGACCGTCGACGGTGAACCCGCCCACAGCGCGTGCGTCGGTTTCGGCATGGAACGCATCGCACTGGCGATGCTCCGCACCCACGGACTCGATCGATCGGGCTGGCCTGCCGCACTGCGCAACTGATCGTTCCCGCTTCACCCGTGTACGTACACGAAGGACCAAATCTGTGAACAGCTCCCGCACCGCTCCTCGGCGCATCGGCTCAGTTCCCGCCGAGTCCTCTCCACGTACGGCGGGCGGCAAGTACCCGACGTGGTTCGGCCCGTCCGATTCGCCGCTGTTCGGTGCCGTCCACGTGCCGTCCGGCGGCCGGGCACGCGGCGGCGTCGTCCTGTGCCCGCCGCTCGGCAAGGAGCAGGTCGATTCGTATCGCGGTATGACCCTGCTTGCGCAGAAGCTCTGTGAGCAGGGCCTTCTGGTGCTGCGGTTCGACTACCGCGGCACCGGCGATTCGTGGGGTGATCAGGATCAGCCAGGCGCGGTCGAGCACTGGCGGCGGAGCATCGTCGAGGCCGTCGACTACGTTCGAGGTTGCGGGGTGAGCGAGGTCGGCCTCGTCGGTCTGCGCGTCGGTGCCTTGTTGGCGTGTTCGGTCGCCGCGGAGTGCGGGCCACTGACCGCGTTGACGCTGTGGGATCCCGTCGTCAAAGGGCGGTCGTATCTGCACGAGCAGCGCGCGCTGTATTCGGTGAGCGTCACCACCGACTCCGACACCGATCCCAGGGTGTCGATCATCGGCGCTGTGCTGCATCCCGATTCGGCAGCGGACTTCTCCGCACTGGACGCCGCGAAGACGAGCACCGACGCGCCGGTGCTCGTCGCCACCCGCGCCGAGCGAGGCGATACGAAGCCGGTACGCAAGCTGGTCGAGACTCTCGCGGCTCAGGAACACACGTTGACCGCTCACGACGACTTTCTCGAGCCGAGCGATTTCGAGGTCATCATCCCGACGGCCGACATCGCCTACCTCGCGACGTGGACGGCATCGAGATTTCCGGTCGAGCGCGCACGAGGGATCGAGCTGCAGCATCGCTCGACGTCCGTGGTCGACGGAATCCACGAGAACATCGAATACCTGGGCGCACAGCAGCTTTTCGCGATTCGGTCCACCTCGGATCGATGCCGCGCAGGCGGACCGACCGTGGTGCTGTACCCCACTGCCAACGAGCACCGCGTCGGCCCGGTCCGCATGTGGGTGGAGCTGGCGCGGCTGCTGCCCCGCTTCGGAGTCTCCACGGTGCGTTTCGATCGACGCGGCACCGGCGAGAGCGGAATCGTGTCCGATGGGGAGTTGACCCGGCTCTACAGCGACGAAGGCAACGAGGACGCGCTCACCGCTGTCCGGCAGTCGGGGACCACTCCTGACAACGTCATGGTCGCCGGAATGTGCTCGGGCTCATGGTATTCCAGCTTCGCCGCCAGGGAACTGGGGGTTCGGGCCGCAGTGCTGCTCAACACCCTGGACTGGACCACTCGTCGTCTCGAATTCGTCAAGCGTTCCTCGATGCACATCGAGGAAACGGGACTGAAGGCGCGCGCACTCGACCGTCTCCACCACTGGGGTGTGCGGACCAAGAATGCACTGCAGCCGCGGATTCCGTACGCGCTGTGGATCTGGCTCGGACGGCGCGGATTGATCCAGGTTCCCGAGATCTCGTTGCGCATTCTCAGCGACCGTCAGGTGCAGACGCGGGTTCTGCTCTCCCCCAGCGACACCACCTGGTTCGAGACCAATCGGGGCCCGGAGGGAATGCGCCGACTTCAGCGTCGATCGTCGGTACCCACTGTCACCTCCTTCGACTCCGGTGATCACTCGCTCTACGGTCGCGATCTGCGCGAGAACGTACGAGCCGAACTGGTGACGGCCGCCTCTGCTGCCTTCGACGTCGAGATCGCCGCCCCGTCGCCGCCCGTGCCGGTGGGGAAGGTTCGATTGTGAAGCACCGCGCTCCCAGGATCCTGCCGCCCAAGCACGAACAGCTCGAACAACTTCGGTGGTATCCGGTCGAACCGGCTCGGTTCGACCTGGGTCTGATGAACAGCCCGACGATGCCGGTGCCGACCGTACCTCGGCACGATGCCGTGCACTCGGTCGACGTTTCCCCGATCGCCGACGTCGTCGAACGACCGCAACCCGACAGCGGACCGGGCTCGAAGGCCTCCGATCGCAATCTCGCGCTCAATTCGATGGCCCTGATGCTCTCGACGGCCATCACCGGCGCTCTCGGCCTGCTGTTCTGGGCCGCAGCCGGTCGGCTGTATCCCGTTGCCGAAGTGGGCAGCGCGTCGGCCGTCATCACCTCGGCGGTGATGCTCTCGACGCTGTCCAATCTGAGCCTCGGTTCGATGTACGAGCGATTCCTGCCGATCTCGGGTCGGTTGGCCAAGTCGTTCATCGTGCGTGGCTACCTCACTGTCACGGCATTCGCGTTCCTGCTCGGCGGCGGCTTCCTGCTGGTTGCGCCGGTGGACGAGATGTTCACCAGTACTGCCGAGATCGTGTCGTTCCCGTTCTTCGTCGCGGTGCTCGCAGTGTTCGCGCTGCAGGATCAGACCTCATCCGGCCTGGGCGTCGCACGTTGGGCGGCCGCCAAGAACGTCTTCCACGCCGTCGCCAAGTTCGTGCTGCTGTTGGCCCTCTTCGCGACCGAGCGCAGTACCTCGATCATTTCCGCCTGGGCGGTCCCCGCCGTCGTGGCGTCGATCTTCGTCCTGCGCGCGATCATGAAGAACGTCCGGACCGAACAGCGGTACGCCGGCAAGCCGGACCTTCCGCCAAGGCGCGAGATGTGGGCCTACTTCGGCTCGGCATACGGCATCACCGCTCTCGGCTCGCTCGCTCCGCTGCTCGTGCCGATGATCGTCGTTGCCACCCTCGGCGCCGAGGAGAACGCGTACTTCTCCCTCACCTGGTCGATCGTCAGCGCCCTCTACATCCTGATCAGCGTTCTGATCGGACCGTACGTGGCCGAGGTGGCGGCACACCCCGCGCAGTTCCACCGCCTGACCAAGCGGTTCATGACGCTCGTGTGCATCGTCGCACTGGGCGGGTCGATCTTTCTCGCGTTCATCGCGCCGTTCGGCCTCGGATTGATCGGCCAGGGCTACCGCGATCAGGGCACCATCATCGTGCAGCTGGCCGCGCTGACCATCCCACTGTCGGTCGTCGGTTCGCTGTACGACGGTCTGGCCCGCGTCCGTCGACGCATGCGACTGGCCGTGATCGTGCAGGTGGTGGCCACCTCGATCATCATCGGCGGCTCGGTGGCACTGTCGTCGTCGATGGGCATCGCTGCCGTCGGCTGGGCGTACCTCGCCGCCGAGGCGTTCGGTGCCGTCGTCCTGATCGTGCCGCTCGTTCGCTGGATTCGTGAACTGTCCGCAGGCAGCAACGGCGAGTCCGGTGAGAACCCGGGTCCGTCGGACTCCCCCGGACCTCGCGGGCCGATCGACGATCACGACGCCGGATCGCCTCGATCGCGTCACCGACAACCCCGAGACGGTGGACCTCGGCACCGTGAACCGCATCCACGTGAGCGCCAGGACGGTCCACCGCCGCTCGACGATCCGTCACCGCGCCGTATTCCGGTCCATGCTCAACACAGGACGGCACCATGACTCAGACCTATCGCGCCAGCTCGTTGGACATGCTGCGGTCCGATTCGCGCATCGTGACCGTCCTGGGACCGGCGGACTTCGGCGATCTCGCCCGGGTGCAGAGCCGCGTACTCGCACTGGCCTCGATCGGTCCTGCCACACGGCTGGGCCTGCGCGCCGATCAGTCCTCGGCGGGCTGGGTCTACGAACCGGAGCGGGTGCTCGAGCACATCGCCGATGGACCGGCCGTGGGTCACGAGCAACTGGCCAAGGAACTCACCGAGTTCTCGCACGCGTCCACGCCCGGAATTCCTCTTCGGATGCGTCTGGCCGGTCGCTACCTGTTCCTCGATCTCAATCACGGTCTCGGCGACGCTCTGTTGCCGGTCGACCTGTTCGCGTACCTGGCCGACGCGCGTCCGGATGCACCGCTTCCGGCGTGGGCCTACCGTGCCGTCGACGGCCATCCTCTTCGAAAGGCCCTCCTGCGCTGGGTCGTTCGCAATCCCAGGAAAGTCGTCGACACGATCTACGACCGCGTACGCCCCGGCTCGAACCCCGAGTCCGCCACCTCGGCCGCCGCACCCGACACCCCGTCGCCGACGGCATTTCGGCCGTGGGCACCCTCGGCCGCGGTGGCCACCGCGGTGACCCGGCTCGGTACCACCGACGCAATCCGGCGGTGGCGGGAATCCCATCTGCCCGGCGCGAGCGTCAGCGCGGTGATGTGCGCTGCGGTGGCCTCGGCGTTCGCCCGCACGTCGTTCCCTCTCGATCGTTCTGCTGCCTTCCTGTTCGACTGCAGGCGATACCTTCCGCCGTCGTCCGTGGTGCTCGGCAACTTCGCGGCCGGGATCGGCTTCACCGACATCGATCCCACCTCGGCCGGGGACGTGAACGACGCACTGGCCGGTGCCATCGCCAAGGGCCGTCCCATCGCGTCGGCGACGATCAGCACCATCAAGTACAAGCGAGAGCACCGGGCCGTCTCCGGTGTGTTCGACGACCGCGTACCGGTCCGGCCCAAGGTCAAGCTCATGTACTCCGATGTCGGTAGAGTCAGGCAGCTGGAGCCGGTCTCCTGGTTGGCCGAGCCCGCCGACCGCGCCTTCTTCGTGATCGCCGATCCGGGTCGACCGGAGTCGGTGATGATCACGATGGAGACCATCGGTTCGGTCGTCTTCGTCTCGGCGTCGTTCCACGACAATGTTTTCGACAGCCACACCGTGCAGGCCGCACTCGATCTCGTAGCGGCAGACCCCCTCGCATTGCTCGCCCCTCAGGAGAAGACCGCATGACCACCGAAGCGAAACGCCCCACGAAACCCGATGCGAACCGGCCGACGTCGAACACCGTCGCGCCCGCGCGCTCGAGTTTCGTCGCCCATGTCGCGCGGTGGGCCGGCCTGTCGGTGGTGCAGTTCGTCCTCGTCGAGTACATCGTCTCGGCCACGTGGCGCGGGCTCTACAGCTACCGGAACAACTACATCAGCGAGCTCGGCATCCCGTTCTGCGGGCCCACCGGCAACTGGCCGTGCAGCGAGCTCTACGTTCTGCTCAACGCGTCGATGGTGCTGTTCGGCGTGGCGATCGCGGCCGTGGGCGGATCCTGGTACATCGTCCGCCGAATCGACGGCAGAGCCGCCTCGTTCTTCGTCGTCGCAGGTGCCGGTGCCATCACCGCAGGCGTCGTCAACCAGGGCGTGAACTACCCGATCCACTCGTTCGGGGCCACCGTGTTCTTCGTGTTCGGAAACTTCGGCCTCGTCATCGCGGGCGGGCACGGAAGCCTGCGACGCCCCATCCGCGTCGTGGTCACCGCGCTCGGAGCCGTCGGGCTGGCCGGCTACTTCGCCTACATGAGCGGTCACGAGTTCGGACTCGGTATCGGCTCCATGGAACGTATCGCCACCTATGCGCTCCTCGTGGGCATAGTCGTACTGTCGGTGTCGCAGTTCAAGGCGACGCGGGTACCGAAGACCGGCGACGAGACCACGTGAGTCGTCACGCCGCATCCAGCCGAGAGTCCGGCGCGGGGACCGTCGAGGTTTCGCGGCTTCCCGGAACCGGACTCATCGTCGAGCCTCCCCGACGGCGGTGGCCGTCCGTTCTGGCGTTCCTGATCGTGCTCGGTCTGGTCGTGGCAGGCACGGTGTACGGGCTTTCTCACCGCTCGGACGGAGCCGACATCGATCCCGACTCCACCGCTGGAGGCACCATCGACGCGAGTTCCACGACGTCGGCGTCCAACACTGCCGCCGCCAAGCCCGGATTCACCGTCTACGACGACTTCTCGGGGACGGCCGGCGACGCCGTGTCGGACGACCGCTGGAGTCACGACGTGGGCCAGACCGGTTGGGGCAACAACGAAAAGCAGAATTACACCGATTCGACCGAGAACTCGTCTCTCGACGGTGACGGCCACATGGTCGTCAACGCGATGCGCAACGGTGACGGGTACACCTCGGCCCGGGTGACCACCAAGGACAAGTTCGAGTTCACCTACGGCCGCGTCGAGGCTCGGATCAAGATGCCGGCCGGAGCCGGACTGCATCCGGCTTTCTGGATGCTCGGTACCGACCTGGACTCCGTCGGCTGGCCGCTGTCCGGCGAGATCGACATCATGGAGACGCTGAACCAGGCCGACCAGTACCACACCGGAATCCATGCCCCCCAACCCGATTCGTTGACGAGCCAGAAAGTTGACGCGGGCGGCATTCCGCCGGAGCCGCTGTCCGAGAACTTCCACACCTACTGGGTCGAGCGGTCGCCGGGTCGCGTGACCACCGGTATCGACGGCACCACCTTGGCCACCGTCACTCCGGACGACCTGATCGGCGGCGACGATTACTGGGTCTTCGACAAGCCGTTCTTCCTGCTGTTCAACGTCGCGGTCGCCGGCGACTGGCCAGGTCCCACCGACAACTCCACGCCGTTCCCGGCGACGATGTCGGTCGACTGGGTGCGGTATCGCACCGACTGAGACCGAGCTGCACTTGCCCGTACGTGTCACCCCGAAAGGACCATCCCCGTGTTACCTCCCGCGCTCCCCAGACACCAGGCTCCCGAATGGGACGGTGCCGTGTGGATCGGTGACATCGACCTGGAGCAGGATCTTCCGGAGTTTCTCACCCTCGACGATTCCGACGGTTACCGCCGTGCCCGACTGTTGATCCGACGCGGACTCGACCCGCTGGGCTTCGTCGAACTCGATGTCGTCGACGGCGCGGTCGCGGCACACGACGTTCGACGGGCTGCGATGTCGCTCGCGCAGGTTCCGATGCCCGACGCGCTGCCCGACCCCGATGGGACGCTGCCGCCGATCACCGTGGTGATCTGCACCCGCGACCGAGTCGAGCACTTGAAGGGCGCGCTGGCGTCGGTGTCCGCTCTGGACTACCCCGACTTCGAGGTGGTCGTTGTCGACAACGCGTCTCCGACCGATGCCACGCAGCAGTACGTTCGCGGGCTGGGCGACCCCCGCGTTCGCGTCGTGTCCGAGCCGACGGCGGGACTGTCGAGGGCAAGGAACACGGGTTTGCGGGCGGCCCGACACGACATCGTCGCCTTCACCGACGACGACGTCGCCGTGGATGCGAGGTGGTTGCGGAGCATCGCGCGCGGTTTCGGGCGGGCCGATCGGGTGACGTGCGTGTCCGGCATCGTGCCCAGTGGCGAGATCCGAACTCAGGCGCAGGCGTACTTCGATCGCCGCGTCGGGTGGGCGAGTTCGGTGACTCCTCGGGTCTACGACCTGAAGAATCCGCCGGCCGACGTGCCGCTGTTTCCGTTCCAGGTCGGGATGTACGGGACCGGAGCCAATTTCGCCGTCGACCGCGGACGGATGTTCGACCTGGGAGGATTCGACGAGGCGTTGGGAGTGGGATCTCCGACCAACGGCGGTGAGGACCTCGACATGTTCTTCCGAGTGCTGATGGCCGGCGACAAGCTGGTCTACGAGCCCGCCGCCATCGTGTGGCACCGTCATCGCGCCGATTCGGAGGCGTTGGCGGTACAGGCCCGCGGATACGGGCTCGGACTCGGCGCGTGGCTGTACACGGTCGCCACCGACCGCAGATCGGCAATGTTGGCCGCCACGGTGGCCGTCCGCCGACTCGGCAGCGCGATTCGGTTGTCCGCCAAGATGAGCAAGGTCGCCTCCCCTCCCGACGATCTCGCTGCCGACCTTCCCGACGGCATCGGCCGGATGGAACTGCTGTCCATCGCCAAAGGCCCCGCGGCCATCCGGCGCAGCAGGCGCGAAGGTCGCGAACGAACTCCTCTGGCGGGGGTGAACCGTGACCCAGTCCTCGACTGATTCCGGATACCGGTCCATCGCGGATCTGCGGCACAAGCTGTTCGTTCCGTCCGATTGGACCGTCGACTGGCCCGTCGGCACCACCGACTCCGCTGCAGGAACACGGCGGCGCGCAGGTAGCCGACTGCGCTACGCCGACATCAGCGTTCTCGCCGCGCTGTCCGGTCTGACCTCCATGATCGCGCTGCCGACACTGGTTCGCGTCGTGCTTCTGACGGTCCTGCTGTTCTTCGGACCCGGGGCCGCGATCCTGTCCTGGGTCCGTATTCCTCGCACCGCGGTTCCTGCTGCCCTGCCGATTCTGAGCATCTCGGTGGTGACCCTGATGGTGTCGGCGGCGATGTGGGGCTACCGCTGGTCGCCCCGGATGTGGACGTTGTGGCTGTGTCTGGCCCTGATCGGGTCGTCGCTGCTCTGGTACCGCAAGCACGGCCGTCCCGACCTGCCGGTGTGGATCTCGCGGGCACGTGAGGTCGTCGCTCCGTCGTCGCGAGCGTCCGCCCTCGCCCACGTGCGGTTCGTGCTGACCGATCGCGAGACGTTGCGACGCAACGTCGCCGGCCTGATTCTGGCGTTGGCGTTCTTCCTGTGGCTGCCGCTGTTGCCGGGTCTCGAGCGCGCGACGTACTCGCAGTTCGGGCTGTTGACCGCCGGAACCGGCCCCGGACTGGTGCTGTGCATGGTCCTGGTCATGGCGGCGTTCCTGATCGCGTTGCAGCGTCATCAGCTTCGCACCATGGTGGTCGCCATCGGCCTGGCCATCGTGGTGCAGCGATTCACCGTCACGCTCGTCACGTCCGCTCCGATCTACGACTGGACGTACAAGCACGTCGCCGTCACGGAGTTCGTTCTGGATCTGAACCGACTGGCACCGAGCGGCGTCGACATCTACAGCGAGTGGCCCAGCTTCTTCCTCGTCTCGGCCTGGTTCCAGCACGTCACCGGATACGACACGCTGTCCCTGGCGCACGTGTTCGCGCCGATGATCCACGTGGTGCTCGCGGCGGCCGTGTACGGCCTCGCACGGGTCATGAAGTTCGACAAGCGCGCAGCGATCACGGCGGCGATGCTCGCCGAGGTCATCAACTGGGTTGGCCAGGACTACTACTCACCGCAGGCGTGGGCGCTACTGCTCGCCGTGGGCTTCCTGGCGCTGTTGATGTCCTCGACGCTCACCAGGTCCGCGGCGTACGTGTCCATTGTTCCGTTCGCGGCACTGGTCCCCACGCACCAACTGACCCCGTACTGGCTGATGGCCGTCACCGGCGTGCTGCTGGTGACGCGACGAGCCAAGCCGTGGTGGTTGATGATTCCGCTCGGCATCATCCTGCTGGGATACCTGTATCCGCGACTGCCGATCGTGGCACCGTACGGACTCTTCCAGGGGTTCGATCCCGTGCAGAACGCCGCGAGCAACGTCGAGGCGGAGGGTGTGCTCGGCAAACAGATCACGTCTCTGGTCTGCCGCGCACTCTCCGGTGGGGTGTTCGTGCTGGCGTTCGCCTCGGCCGTCTACGCCTGGCGCACCAAGAAGACGTTCTGGGCTCCGATGGTGATGGCGTTCGGCTCGATCATGCTCCTCGCCGGCCAGAGCTACGGCGGTGAGGCGATCTTCCGGGTGTACCTCTATGCGATTCCCGGTTGCGTGCTCCTGATCGTTCCCCTGTTCCTGGCGCTGTTCGATCGGACGCCGTCCCAGGATCGCCCGTCCCGGGCCCGCAGGCTGACGGCCAGGACCTCGGTTGCGGTCGCCACTGCCGGGGCCATCGGGTCCGCTGTACTGGGCTTGCAGAGCTACTTCGGCCTGTGGCCGATCGTCCTCGAGAATCGCGAACAGATCGACGACGCAAGAGCGGTGGCCGCGCAGTCGCCGAACGGAACCGCGATCACGATGCTGTACTCCTCGGGCTACCCGGCCCGGTCGACGTCGGACTACGGACGACTGACCGCGGCCAACGAATACTGGGACGTCCCGCTCTACGCGCTCGGCCCCGAGTACATGGAGGGCTTCCCGACGCCCGAGAAGCTCGGCCAGATCGACTACAACGCGTCGATCAGCGACACACCTACCTACATGGTGCTGACTCGTCAGTCGCTCGAGGCGATGCAGTACTACGGTTTCGTCGCCGACGATGCGGTCGCCCGTTTCCGGCAGTGGCTCGCCACCAATTCGGCGTGGTCGGTGCGGTATCAGGACGCCGACACGATCGTCTATCAGTACCGATCTCGTTGATTCGGTTCACAAACTATGACGTGAATCTCCAAACAATCTTCCAGTTGGTTTGTTTGCAGCTTGACAAACCAGCAGCTTCTTTTAAGCTTGCTTTCAGTCAAAGGAAACAGTTCTTACGCTTCAGAACGAACGTCAAGGCACTGTCTGTGGATGCGGCGGGGGTCGATTCACGGAGCTCGGAGACATCTGCCCATCGCACTCGACCCATGTGGAATGGATATGTTGAATCGTCAGAATCCCCGCGTCAGTGTCGTCATCCCGACGCTCAACGAGGCCGCGAACCTTCGTCACGTCCTCCCCCTGCTCTCTCACGACTACGAGCTCGTGCTGGTCGACGGTGGATCCGTCGACGGCACCATCGACGCGGCACGCGAGATTCGCGGTGACATTCGCATCATCAAGCAGACCCGCAAGGGCAAGGGCAACGCGCTCGCATGCGGCTTCGAGGCCGCTACCGGTGACATCATCGTCATGTTCGACGCCGACGGTTCCGCCGATGCCGCCGAGATCCCGCGCTTCGTCGACGCCCTGATCGCCGGTGCCGACTTCGCCAAGGGCAGCCGGTTCTGCGAGGGTGGCGGGAGCCACGACATCACGCCGCTGCGCCGCGCGGGCAACGGTGGCCTGCACCTGGTGGCCAACACGCTCTTCGGAACTCGCTTCTCGGATCTCTGCTACGGCTACAACGCTTTCTGGCGCGATCTGGTGCCGGTCCTCGACCTGCCCGTCGTCGATCAGCCGGGTGCCGAGGGCATGATGCTCTGGGGCGACGGTTTCGAGATCGAGACCATCATCAACTGCCGCTTCGCCGAGGCGTCCGTGCGCATCGAGGAAGTGCCGAGCGTCGAACTGGCCCGCATCTACGGCCAGAGCAATCTGCGCACGTTCTCGGACGGCTTCCGGGTGTTGCGCACCCTGATGACCGAACGCATGCGTGCCCGCAGGATCAAGCGCAGGTCCATCGTGCGCCCGTTGCGCGAGTCGATCGACGCCCGTACCGACATGGACCTCGAGTTCGAGGCTCTGGAGTCGTACAACGAGGTTCTCGAACTCCGCGAGAAGACGGCGTGAGTCTGCCGACTTCCTCGGTAGTCATCTGCGCGTACACGTTGGCTCGATGGTCCGAGCTCCGGGCCGCCGTGACGGCCGTCCTCGACCAGGACGTGCCTGCCGACGAACTGATCGTCGTCATTGATCACAATGCGCAACTGGCCGAACGCGCACGCGACGAGTTCTCGCCGCTGCACCGGAGCGTGAACGTGGTGGAGAACAACCACCCTCGCGGCCTCTCCGGAGCGCGCAACACCTCGCTCGATATCGCGACCGGTGAGATTGTCGTCTTTCTGGACGACGACGCCTCACCGCGCACCACAGAGTGGCTCGGAGCCATTCTGTCCCATTACTCGGACGATGCCGTGTACGCCGTTGGGGGCTCTGCATACCCGGTATGGCCGGACAAGCGTCCGGCCTTCTTACCGGCCGAGGTAGTGGGTGAACCCGGCGAACTCGATTGGGTCGTCGGGTGCACCTACCGCGGGCAGCCGACGGAAACCGCTCAGGTCCGCAATCTCATGGGCGCGAACATGTCGTTCCGCCGTGAGCCCGTCGTTGCACTCGGCGGATTCGTCTCCGGCATCGGCCGGATCGGACGTGTCCCCCTCGGCTGCGAGGAGACGGAGTTGTGCATCCGTCTGCGCCAGACGCATCCGGACGCCCAGATCGTGTTCGATCCTTCCATCGTCGTCGATCACACGGTCAGTGCCGACCGCACTCGTCCGCGCTACCTCATCACGCGCAGCTACGCCGAGGGCGTGTCCAAGGCCGCCATCGCCCGGTTGATCGGGGCCGAGGACGCACTGTCCTCGGAGCGGGCGTACACCGCCAAGATTCTGCCTCGTGCGGTCGGCCGGGAGACCAGCGCCGCTGCGCGCGGCAACCCGGCACGCGCATGGGGTGCGATGGCCGTGGTGGCAAGTGTCGGTGCAGCCGGAATCGGCTATGCCCGAGGCAGACTCAGCACGAGCCGCTAGCAGCACGTGCACAGAACTTCGTAGCCCACTACGAATTTCTGCTCACGACCTCGGTGCCACCGAGGCCCGCTCCACCGAGTTGAGCGCGCGCACATGTCCGCGCGGTGCACTCGCGCCACGACCGACGAGAGTCAGGGTACGAGGTTCGTTCGGTGCCAGGTGGAACCACGAGTCCGACACCTCGAAGCCGTCGATGTCGACGCAGACGTACTGCGCCGGCCAGTCGGCTCGGACGGTCAGTTCCCAGTTCCCCGAGATCGTTTCGACGACACTGGCGACCAATCCCACCGTGTTCTGCCGACTCTGCGCGCCGACGAGCGCGGTGGTTCGCGCCACCTCCACACCATTGTCGTCCGAGAACACGACCGTGACGGCGGAGTAGGTTCGACTGCCGAAGCGGTAGGCATGGTTGGCGTCGGTGAAGGTACCGACGATCGAATCCACCGTCAGTGCGACGGATCCGTTCGCCGGGGCGTGCACCGCACGTTCGTACTCGTGGCTGCCGCGGCAGGCGTGCAACACCACTCGGATACTGCCCGAGCGTGCCGGCCCGTCGTTGACCAGTTCCACCGAATAGCCGTCGAGTCCGTTGTCGGACAACAGCAATGCCACCGGGGCGCTTGCCCGCGCCAATGCGTAGAAGGGAGCCTTGGGCACACCGGCGGTGTCGACGATGCCCCAGCCTGCGCCGGGGACGGTGTCTCGTAGCGTCAGCACGAGGGCTCCGGCGCACCCCGAGGATGCTCGACGCCAATGGCCGAACGCTTCGGTGAAGGCTTCGACGATCGCCGCTCTGCCGTAATCGAGGTACAGCTCTGCGTCGTCCCGCCGGATCAGGTGCGGGTCGACGCCGAAGATCGTGCGTACGTAGTGATCTCGCACGTCCTCGAAATCCCAGGACGAGCCGCGGTCACGGGGGACGGCGGCCTTCCAGTCCGGGTGGTGACCGGCGACGGCCGCGGACCCGAAGAATTTCTCCACCTGCGCCCGCTCCGGGGGGACTGCGAAGGCCAGGCATTCTGCCGCGAAACGCACGCCGGCAGTGCGGATATCGGACCGTGGCCGGAGGTATCCGCCCACGCCGAAGTAGTGCGCGATGCCGTCGCCCACGTGTGTGTGCAGTTCTCCGCTCACGCTGGACGGGCTCGATGTCACGTACGCGACTCCGGGTAGGCGATCGGCGAGAAAATCGGGAACGACGCTGTCCAGCATCGTCATTCGCTGATCATCGGCCGCGAGTCCCACCATCGTGGGTTGCTGCTGGGTCTCGCTTCCGCCACTGACGACCATCAGGGCAGGGTTGGCCGAGACGGTGTCGGCGAACGCGTCGAGCTCGCGGGTTACCGCTGCGGTGTAGGCGTCGTCGGTGGGCGGGTCGATGGTGCCGAACATGACGTCCTGCCACACCATGATGCCCAGTTCCGCACACAGGGACCAGAATTCGGGCTGCTCGTACACCAGGGTGCCGACGATGCGCACCATGTTCAGGCCCGCCGATCGGAGCTGCTCGAGTGCCGCCCGCAGTTCGGGCTCAGGCGACCACAACCGCACCGGGTCAAGCGGGGTCCACGTTCCTCCGCGACAGAAGACGTTCTCACCGTTGACCGTCAGGATTGCGCCGCCGGCCGTGCGGTCCAGGTCGACCGTACGAAACCCGACGACACCCATGGGATGCACGACGCCGTCCACCTCGAGCGCGACGCGATAGGTCCGCGGTCGGCCGTGAGTGTGGGGCCACCAGAGTTCGACGTCGGGTAGCGTCACCGACCGGTCGATGTGCTCGACGGTTCCGAGTTCGACCGTGTGAACTCCGGACACGGTGTCGTCGATCATGATTCGAGCCGCCCCTGGAGCATCGAGCTCGGCGCGCAGTGTGACGATGCCGTCCGTACCCGATACCGCCGTCGACAGGGCGACACGACGAACGTCGGGAATCACCGACATCGACACCGGGCGCCACGGTCCGACCGGCACCGGAAGGGGCCCGTACACGGGTGCGCGTCCGAGCATCGTCGTCCGCTCGTGCCTCAGCCCCTGCGCGGCGATCATCGACGATCGCCACCGACCGCGTGCGCGTCGAGACTTCAGATGCGCACTCAGCGATTCGATGTGGACGGCGATGGCGACGGTGTCACCGCAGTCCGTCAGATCGAGAGTCTCGGGAACGAACATCGACGTCACGGTTCGGCGATGGACGCCGTCGATCCAGATCTGGGCACGGGTTGCGATGCCACCGAAACTCGTTCGCACCCGGCGATGGTCACCGGTGGGGACATCGGCGACGAACCACCAGTCGTGATCGTCCGGATTCACTGCCGGTGAGCTTCCGAGCGCGGTGGCAACCGTGCCCGGCACCACCGCGTCGATCCAGTCGAGATCGTCTCGTAGGTCGCGGGGGTCGAGAACGGAACCGGCGTCGGTTCGGGCCAGACGCCACCGAACGCCGTCGAGCAGATCGATCACGTGCCCAATGCACCCGCAACGATGTCCATGGCCGCCATCCAGTTCTTGCTCATCTCGATCAGCGGCTCGTCGAGCACCACGTCCCGGCCACGTGCTGCGCGTGCCATCCGGAACTGAACGGCCTTGGCACCGGAGGCGGCGGCGAGAAAGTGCGGAGCGGCAACGGCGGCGCCCGCCACGCCTCGGCCTTCGAGGTAGTGCACATAGTTCGCGGCGAGTTCTGCCGTTGCGCCGAACTGCCGGAGCAGGCCGAACGACCACAGATGGAAGGCGTCGGGGCCGGCGGTCTGCACGAGCGGGATGTCGGCGATGATTCGGCGGGCCAGCGCATCGACCGGGTTACCAGGAGCGCGGCGCGCCAGGTGTGCGCGAGCGACATCGAGGTCACGGTCACCGAAACCGGCGTCGAGAACCGTGGCGTCCACTTTGATCTGCTCGACGTACGGCAGCAGCACCTCGGCGTGCGGTTCCGGAGCGAGATTGAAGATGCCGTCGAAATCGGCCCCGGTGAGCTCGAAGTAGCCGCGATTGTGGAAGTACCCCATCACCTTGGCGTCGCGATCGACGAGGTTGGGCACGATGGTGGTCTTGGTGTGCTGATTGCGGTAGCTGGTCCCCGCGGTGTCGGGCAGCCAGAAGCCGTCGACCTCCACGGTGACGTGGATGCCGTCTTCCAGGCCTTCGACGACGTGCTCGAGCACCGGGCGCCACACGTTCATCTCGGCGACACCGATGCCGTACAGGGTGCGTAGGTCCTCGGGCGCGATCTTCACGAAGTCCCACTGTCGCCCGTCGCATCCGGCGCTCAGCACGAAAGCGAGAGCGGGGGTCGGATCGGCACCGAACGAATGCAGAACTTCGATCCACAGGTCGACGTAACAGTTGGTTTCGGTCCAGATGCGGTCGTGATTGTGTATCGGGTGCGGTCGGTAACTGATGGGGTCGAGTTCCAGGACTCGAAGGCTGGTCCCGAGCCTGTCCAGCACTGCATCGTTCGACATGAAGCCTCTCCTACCGGATCGAATGTCGGACGGTCCCCGAGCCGCATTTGTCCGTATTGCCTGTATCCAGGCCCCTAATCCTAACGAATCGGTTTGTTCTTCGCACTCGATCGGACGGTAGGATTGTTTTTGCCCGGACGAACTACCTGCGCGGCCACCACCTCGACAACAGTGATTCCTGCCCCCGATACCGGGGGCAATCACAGAGCGAGCAGTCGGTTCCGCGCCGGTAATGCTGGTGCGCAGCTTGTTCGTGATGGCACTTACACAATGGCTCTGAGCTGGGCACATGCCGAGTGTAGACAACACCTGACACATCCACGCCCAACTCGGGTTCCATGAGGAGGCACACGCGCGATGCGCCGTTTTGCAACCAGCGCAGCGCTGGTCATCGGCTGGGCTCTGCTCGCAGCCGTAGTCGGAATGTTCCTCGTTCGCCAGATAGGTGTGACGGAGATCACTTTCGTTGCCTTCGTCGTCGGCGCTCCGTATCTCGGTATCGCCTCGATCGTCGCCGTGCTGTTGTTCGCCGCGGCGCGCTCGCGTATCGGATCGGCCGTCGCAGTACTGGTGACCATCGCGGTGGTCGGGGTTCAGGTGCCGATGTTCCTCGCGGACGGCCCGGACAACACCGGACCGGAACTGTCGGTCTTGACGATCAACGTGGCGCACGGTGACGCCGACGCCGCGTCCATCGTCGACGCGGTGCGCAACAACGATGTCGACATTCTCGCTGTCCAGGAACTGACCCCGGAAGAGGTCACCGATTTACAGGCCGCGGGCATCGACGACCTTCTGCCGTTCTCCTTCACCGCTGCGCTCCCGGTCGCCGATGGCACCGGACTGTGGAGCCGCACCCCGCTGACCGACGGCACCCGCCTCGACAACTTCGGATTCGTACCGGTGCAGGCGAGAACCACCGTCGACGGGCAGGAGCTGACCGTCGTGTCCTTCCACGCCATGTCTCCTGCCACACTGCGCCACACCACCGAGTGGGATGCCGACCTGGCCCGGATGCGGTCGATCATGGACACCTACCAGGGCACTGTGCTGGTCGCCGGCGATTTCAACGCCACCAACGACCACCGGCAGTTCCGCACACTGGCATCGTCCCCGTTCTCCGACGCGGCAGACGGGGCGGGTGCCGGCCTGTTCCGCACGTTCCCGTCGGAGCGTCCGCTCGCGCGCCTGGACCATGTGGTGACGAGTGAGAACGTCCGCGCCCGGTCGGTCGAGCCGTTGGCGATCCCGGACAGCGATCACCTGGCCGTTCTCGCGGAGTTGCAGCTGCCCTGAACTGGGCGGCCGCCGGCACCGGCTAGAAGCGGGGCAACTCGATCACCGGTGCGGGCGGAAGCTGGATCTGCGGCAACTGGATCTGCGGCAGGCCGGGGATCAGCGGAGCCGGGGCCGGCGCAGGAGCAGGCGCCGCGGGCGGCACGTATTCCGGCTCGGAGTACGTCCGGGCCGGAGCCTGAGCTGCCTCGGTGGTCGGCGGCACCGTGGTGGTGGGTGCTGCGGTGGTGGGCGGCACGGTGGTCCTCGGCGTCGTGGGCTCCGCAGTGGCGGGTGCGGTCGTCTCGGTCGGTGCACTCGTCGGCTCCGTGGAGCTGCCGCCGTACCCCAGGGACAACCCGAGTGCGGCGACTGCGACGAGACCGCCTGCGACCAGTACTGCGCCGCGCACCTTGCGCTTGGAGTCGGCGGGCTTGTCGGCTCCGGGCTCCGGACTCAACCAGTCCGGAGCCCCGGTCAACGATGCGGGATCGGACGGAGACTGCCGAACGCCCGGCTGCGGGCCCGGTCGGCGCGGTGCGTCGGCCACCGGAGTCGCGAGCAGCGCCGCGCCGCGTGCGGCCACCGATTCCGGGTTCGCCGGGGTTACTACGGGGAGGCCGATCCACGCCGTGAGAATCGATTCGACCAGCGGAATGCGTGCTCCACCGCCGATGAGGAACAGCGCGTCGACGTGCTTGGGTGACCGACTGATCACGTCACGGACCAACCGTGCCGAGTACTCGATCGGAACGGTCACCAGAGACTCGAACGACTCGCGCGAGATCAGGATCACGCCGCCGTCACCGGGCAGGCAGACCGCGCCGCTGGTCGAGAGCTGCTCCTTGGCCACTCGGCATCGCGCGGTGAACTCGCTCAGTTCCTGGTTGTCGGCAATGTCGACGCCCTGCTTGGCGAGCTGGTTGTCCGAGATGAGCCGATCGAAATCGTCGCCGCTGATGTCGATGGTGCGCTCGGCGAGCAGGACCTGCCCGGTGCCGCGGTCGATGACACTGATCGTCAGTCCGGAGCTGCCGAGATCGTAGAGAGCGATGGTGCCGAAGTGTCCCAGTTCGCCCGACGCCTCGAGGTACTGCAACGCTGCTCGCGCCTCGGGAACCAGTCGGTAGTTGTAGAGCCGCTGACTCGCCATCGCCTGCTGGATCTCGCCGAACTGCTGCTGGTCTCGATACGCGACGCCCGTCGCTTGCACCGGTCCGCCGTCGCCCGGCTGCGAGAGCACGACGCCGATCGATTCGGCGGCCAATTCCTCCGCGCGGTCCCAGTAGGCGTCGACGGTGTCGTGGTGGAAGTCGAGCCGACCCGAATCCTGAGGGCGCGCGTCGGGGCGAGCCATGCGCACGGCACTGGCTCCCACCGACACGCCGAGAACTTCGGTCATTACCCGCCTTCGGTCGACTTCCCCGTGAACACACGCCGAGACTCGATGTCACGAACGAGTCTCGATCCCCCTGCCAATGGCTCACTGTAGCGCGTCCCGCAGTGCACAGTGCAGCACCCGACCGCAGCACTACAGTTGCGGGCATGCGCGTTCTGTTCGTCTGCACCGGGAACATCTGCCGATCGCCCACAGCCGAGCGACTTGCGGCTGCTTTCGCGCGCGAGGGCGGGTTCGAGCTGACCGCGAGCAGCGCCGGAACGCAGGGTTTGACCGGACATGCCATGGACCCGACGGCTGCGACGGTGCTGACGCAGCTCGGCGGCGACCCGGAGGGTTTCGTCGCCCGACGCCTCACGCCTGCGATCGCTGCCGATGCCGACCTCGTTCTGACGATGACGGCGGCACATCGAGACGCCGTTCTCGCCCTTGCACCGCGACAGATGCGTCGCACCTTCACGCTGCTCGAGGCGGCCGGTCTCGCTGCCGCGTCGGGCGCGAGCACCGTTGCCACCCTGGCCGACGCACGGGCGGTGCACCGTGTCGACACACTCGACATCGGCGACCCGTATCGGCGTGATCACTCGGTGTACGAGCAGGCCGGGGAGTTGATCGCGGAGACGCTGCCTCAGGTTCTGCGGTTGTCGACCCAGTGACCGTCCACCTCTCACCACTCCGCTCGCTGAGGTAACGTTCTCGCATCATTGCCGACCATCCGGGTCCGGCCACGGCGTTAGGGTCTGTGCATGCGCGACAAGGTCATCGCGTCGGCAGCAGTGGCGAGCGCCGGCGTGGCCGTCGCAGTGGGTTTGACCATCGGCGCTCTCGGTGGTGCGTTCGACGACTCGAGCGAGACCGTTCGTCCGCCCGCTCTGAAGTCGGACAGCCTGAGTTCGGTCGAGACGACACCGACCTCGACGATCGTCATCGTCCCGCCGTCGCCCACATGGCAGGTCGCGGTACCCACCACCGCTCGCCCCACGACGACGACTCCGGATCGGCCCGAGACCACGACGCGTAGTCCGCGCCGAACCCCGTCCTCGGACCGCACGACGACCACCACCTCGACGGAGGATTCGGACGACGAGAGCAGCACCACGGAACCCGAGTCGGACGCCGGCCCCTAGGCACCGGCCGAATGTGGTCAGCCGGGCTTCGTCAACGCCGTGTTGTCACCGATTCGCAACGCGGCCACCAGTTCTCGGTAGAGTGAGTCGGTGTTCATGAGCTCGGAGTGCGTGCCCCTGGCGCGGACAACTCCGTCCTCCATCACGAGGATCGTGTCGGCGTCGAGCACGGTGGACAACCTGTGCGCGATGGTCACGACGGCCGAGTCGGTCGCGATCGATCGGATCACCTCGTGGATCGCCGCCTCGGTGCGGCCGTCGACCTGAGCGGTTGCCTCGTCGAGCAGAAGAATTTCCGGACGCCGAACGATGGCCCTGGCCAACGCAATTCGTTGACGCTGTCCACCGGAGACGGTCGATCCGATCAGGTCGGTGTCCAGCCCTTCGTCCAACGCACGGATCGCCGAGTCCAGATGCACCGATTCGAGCGCCGCCCAGATGTCGGCCTCGCTGGCCTCGGGATGGCTGAACAGCAGGTTCTCTCGGATCGAGCCGGGAAGAACCGGCGTCTCCTGCTCCACGTAGGACAACCGGGCTCGTACCTCGTCGATGGTCAGCTCGTCGTACGGGGTTCCGCCGAGCCTGATCTCGCCGGCCTCGGGCGTCAGGAAGCGCAGGATCAGCGAGAAGACGCTGGTCTTGCCCGCCCCCGACGGTCCGACGATCGCGGTGTGTCCACGCGCGGGCACCTCGAGGTCCATCCCGCGCACGGCCGGCTCCCTACCCGGTGCGTATCGTGCTGTGACGCTGCGGAATTCGAGGGCCGGAGCGGGCGCACGGGTCTTCTCCGACCGGTTCGATGCCGTCTCCCCTTTCTCGGTGACCAGGTCGTCGATCTGGCGAATACGGGCCGCCGCGGCCATACCGGCCTGCAGTGCGGTGATGTTCGTGGCCAGTGTGGACACCGGGCCCATCACCTGGAATGCGTACAGCAGAAACGCGATCAGGCTGGACACGGCCAGCGCTCCGGTACTGACGCGATAGCCGCCGAGGCCGAGGATTCCGATGATCGCCAACTGCACTCCGCCTCCGGCGAACGTCCATGCCAACGCGGAGATCTTGACCGCCCTGACGCTGTGCTGCGCGGAGATTCGCGCCTCGGAGATGACTCGCTCCGATTCGCGGGCCTCGGCCCTGCTGGACTTGACGGTCCGAATCGCCCGCAGCGTGCCGTCGAGAATTCCGCCGAGGCGGCCCACTGCCTCCTGGGATTGCCGCTGTGCGACGGCGATCGGAGGCATCAGGCGAGCGAACAGCACCGCGATCGCAATGATGGCCACGGCGATCGCGCCGAGCAGCACCAGATCCAGCACGGCCATGAGAATCAGTGCGCCGACGAGGCCGACCACACTGTTGACTATGGCCACCAACGCATTCGAGGTGGCCTCGCGCAGCAGAACGGTGTCGGAGGTGACCCGGGTAACGAGTTCTCCGGTGGGCCGGGTGCCCAGACTACCGACGGTGGCACCGAAGTACTTGCGCACGATGGATTTACGGGCGTCCAGGACCACGCGTTCGGCCAGGACGCCCAGCACGATCCACTGCAGATACAGAACCAGTGAGCCCACCACGAGCAGACCGACCAGGATCAGCACCGGCATTATCAGGGACGAGTCGGTGCCGAGACCGTCGAGCACTCCTTTGGCGACCATCGGCGTCGCCAGTGCTGCTCCGGTGCCGATCAGACCGAGTGTCAGGCCGAGCGAGAGAGTCCGGCGGTGCGGGCGAACGAACTGCCACAGCACACGCAGATTCGGGACCGTGATCTTCTTCTTCTCTGCCGTAGCGATCTGCACGTCGACCATGGCACCAGTGTGCCGGATCGGGCGGTGGGGTCTAGGTCGCGTTCCAGATCATGTGCACGGTCGTACCGTCCTGGTCCGAGGTGACGGCGGCGCTGTCGGCCAGCGCCCGCATCAGCGGCACACCACGCCCGCGGTTGGGATCGGAGTTGTGCGATGCCCAGTCCCCGCGATCGGTCACCCGCACTTCTATCCGACCCTCCGCGGCACATGTGACCCGAATGTCGAGTGTCCCGCGATCGGTGTGGTCTCGATAGGCGTGCTCGACGCTGTTCGCTATCGCCTCGTACGTGGCCAGCACCACGTCGTACGCACGATCGGGGTCGACGCCCACATTGCCCAACCAGTCACCGAGCTCACGACGAAGCTCCGACGCTCGATCCGCATCGGCAGGTTCACCGGTGAACAGCAGTTCTTCCATTCGCGCACCTGCCGTCGAGATCGAGCTGTCGGTACGTGAGTCGTCACCTCCGAAGAGAGTCGCCATCATGAATCCCGTCTACCCAAAAGTTCAGGATCTACCCGCATGAATTGCAACGAATGCTTCGTCGACCGTTGCATAGATTCCGAACACCTCGTCCAAACCGACGAGAGTGAGAGGCCGTCCGGTCGCCGGACCGTCCGCGACCACTGCAAACCCGGCCTCGCCGCCGAGCTGCTGATGCGTCGACGCCAGCAGAGACATGCCCGCGGAGGCGAGAAATCCCACATCACTGAGATCGATCACCACAGCCGTCGGCGATTTCTCGAGCACGAGAGCGACCGACTCGGACAGATCGGGAGCAGTCACCAGATCCAGTTCACCGGACACCGCCAGAACGACGTCCTGGTCACGCCATTCCACGATCACATCGAAGTGCTGGGGCCCGAGGCCCATGTCGTCCGCAGTCACACGAAGACTTTACCTCGCCTCCCCCTGGCGGACTTTCTCCCGATCGGCCGACCGACCCGACTCCCGTTAGGCTCGCTTCGGTGATCGAGGGACTGCACAGCGCGAACCGTCGCGAATCTCGCCGTCGTTCGGCCGGCGAATACGTCGCGGTCACGGTCGGCGGCGCGGTCGGTGCGGCGTTGCGGTACGAGGTCTGGACGTGGCGGGCATCGCCGAGGTGGCTGCTGGTGAGCACCTTCGGCGTCAACGTGTTCGGTTGTCTTGTCGTCGGCGCGGCGTTGGGGTATCTGTGGGGCCGACCGGCTCCGGTTGCCCGTGCAACAGTGTTCGGGCTGGCGTGCGGGTTCACCACGTTCGGTCTGTACGCATTCCACGCCGTGACGCATCGTGGTGCATGGAATTCGGTGGTCTATCTGCTGGCCACACCGGTGGTGGCGCTCGTCGCGATGGCATTCGGCGCGGCGATCACGAGGCCGAGGACGGGCAGCGCTCGATGACGACGATGCTCCTGGTGGCCGCCGGAGGCGGACTCGCTGCGCTCGGGCAGTTCGTGTTCTCGCACGCGATCAGGTCTCGGCGACGGTTGTCCGCACTGAATCTGGTGGCGTGCGCGGCCTTGGGACTGGTGTTCGCGCTCGATCCACCGGACCGGTTTCGTTCGCTCGTTGGCGTCGGATTTCTGGCCTCGGTGGCTCCGATGGCCACCGTGGTGCTGGCCACGCTTCGGCTCACTCGGGATCAGCAGTATCGCAGCGCTGCAACGTTCTTCGCGGCGAATGTGGTGGGCGGTATCGCCGCGGTGATGTTCGGGTTCCTGGCGTGGAAGTCCGGGATCACGCTCTATCACAAGATCGTCTGACTCGGATCCGTCAGTCGCTCGTCGAGTCCTCGCACGACCCCTGCAATCCGGCCTTGACGAATCCGGCGATCTGATAGAGGTAGGTGAATTCCCATTCGACGAGGGAGAAGTCGTAGGAGCGTGGCGTCGGACGCATGGTGACGGTGCCGTCGAAGCATCGATCGAAGATGTAGCGGGCGCGCGGTAGGTGATATCGCCAGGTGACGACGATGACGTGGTTCCACCCGCGTTCGCGGGCGAGTTCCCGGGTGAAGATGGCCTCTCCGCGCGTGGTCGACGGCACCGGCGGGATACACAGCACCTCGAACTTCTGTGACGATGTGGCACACGCCTTCTTCATCGTCGAGTCACCGGATCCGTAGGGGTCGGAGAGCACAACCGTCTTCGCCAGACCCTGCTCGGCGAGCGAGATTCCGTAGGCCTCGCGGCCGTCGTGTTCACCGCCCAGTACGACGATCGCGTCGGCCGTGGTCAGCGGATCGACGCGAGCCTTGGTGAACGTGACGTATCCGCCGACACCGATCGCGGACACCAGGACAACAGGGATCGCGAAGGCGAGAAACAGCAGCAGGCGTCCGCGGAACACCTCCCCAGGTTAGGGAAGGCGCTCCGCGGGCGCGCGGTCAGCGACTCACATCACTCACTCGGCTGCGGAACCGTGACGTTGCAGTCGGTCACCTCGGGGTTGATACCGAAGTAGTTGAGCGGGCCTGCGACGACGGTCAGGGCGATGGTGCCTGCGCCTGCGCAGTTCTCGGGTGCGCTCTCGAAATCTCCGCGCTGGTACGACGCGAATGCGCCGATGATCAACCAGACGAGAACGATCAGTGTTACGAACCTCATGGTGCCCCCTTAGGCGGTCAGCCGCCGTTCGGCTGTCGGGAGCCAGGTATGTCCGATTGTCGCAGTCTTCAAACTGTGTCTAGTCGTTCTGCCTGGCCAACGTCTGCGACAGGTAGTCGCTCAGTGCCTGTTCCTGGACGCGATCGAGGGCGCGAGCGAGTTCTGCCTGTGCCGATTTCATCGCCAGTGCGCGCATCTTCTCGAACATCTCGGTCGTCTCGGCCACCTCCCCCGATTTGGGGAGCCAGCCGGGACCGTGTTGGTTGATCAAGTGGTCGGTCACGCTGCCCACCATCGACTCGGCGATGGCGTTCATCTTCGAGGCGGTTCGTTCGTGCTGGTCGAGCAGTTGTTCCAGGGTGAAGCCGTACTGGCTCAGATCGACGAACACCTCGAGGAGGGTGGGGTCGAGAATCTCGCATTGGTCCCCGTCGATTCTGATCAGTTTCGCTTCGATCAGTCGGGCAACGATGTCGTCGTTGTCCTCGCCGAGAAATTGCGCGATCAGTTCGACGGGAATGATCGTGGTCTCGGCCGACGACCACTTGCGAGTCACGATTTCCTGCAGGCCCAGTATCTCTTCCAGGTCCTTGCCCTGCTCCCAGCCCGAGAGGAAATCCGCGATGTGCGCCGAGGTGAAACCCCGCTGGAGCAGCGAGTCGATCACTTTCAGTCGCGTCAGGTGATCGTCGTTGTAGATGCCGACTCGTCCTCGGAGCGTGGGCGGCGGCAGCAGACCGCGTTCCTGATACGCCCGCACGTTGCGAGTGGTCGTCTTGGCCTCTCGGGCCAAGTCGTCGATTCGATACTCCACCGAGCTCCCTACCTCCGCCGCGCGTCGACCCACAGGATATACGTCGACAACGCGGCGGAAGGAGGATCGCAGTCCGAACGTCAGCACGGCGACGGGCGTGCTCCGGAGCAATTCACGACCGGGCGACGGCCCGTGCCGGTTCGAGCGGCACGTCGACGCGGCGCGGAACGATGGTGAAGTCGTCCTGCTCGACGTGGCGGAGTTGATCGACGTACTGGGTGGCGAAGCCGGGGAACATGGTGGCGTTGAAGCCGTCCTCGGTGAGATACCAACTGCTGCAACCGGAATTCCAGGTCGTCTTGGCGAGTTTGCGCTGCATGTCCTCGTTGTACGCATCCTGGACGTCCTGGCGTACATCGGCGCTGTGCAGATTTCCCTCGAGCACGAGAGAGATCGCCTCGACGAGGTAATCGATCTGCGCCTCCATGTACACCAGCGCCGAACTGTGCCCCGGGCCGGAGTTGGGACCGAACGTGAAGTACATGTTCGGATAGCCCGATACCGCAATACTCTTGTACGCCTTGGCCCCTGCGCTCCACTCGTCGGCCAGCACCCGACCGTCGCGTCCGGTGATCGGTATGGGAGTCCCGGTATTCGAGACGTCGAATCCGGTGGCGAACACGATCGCGTCGAATTGGTGCTCGACGCCTTCGACGGTCCGAATTCCCTTGGGCGAGAGCGTCGCGATCGGCCAGGTCACCAGCGTGCAGTTCGGCTTCTGCAGCGCCGGGTAGTAGTCACTGGTCATCAGCAGTCGCTTGCAGCCGGCCCGGAAGCGAGGTGTCAGCTGCCGCCTCAGCCAGGGATCGCGAACCTGACGGCGCAGATGGGCTCGTCCGACTGTTTCGACGATGCGTGTCAACGGGGTCTTCCACACGACACCGAGTGCGACGGATTCGTGCCCCCAGAACCACAGCGACCGGGCCAGGGTCTGGGCCTGCGGGAACCGCGCGTACAGACGCTGTGTGCTGTTCCGCGTTCTCCGATTGACTCGGGGCAGCGTCCACCCGGGGGTGCGTTGGAACACCTTGACCGTATCGGCGATCTTCACCAGTTCGGGAACGATCTGCACGGCGCTCGCTCCGGTTCCGACGACGGCGATCTTCTTACCCGCGAAGTCGTAGTCGTGATCCCACCGAGCACTGTGAATCTTGCGCCCCTCGTAGGTGTCGATTCCACGGATGTTCGGCAGGCTGGCGTTGGCGAGCGGCCCCGACGCCATGACCACCGTGCGTGCCCGAACATCGGCGTGCCCGTCGATGCTCAGGTGCCAATGTCCGGACGCCTCGTTCCAGATGATGTCGACGACATTGTGCCCGAATCGAATACGCGACTCGATGTCGAACTCGTCGACCATCGTGTGGATGTAGTCGAGAATCTCGCTACTACCGGAGTAGGTGTGCGACCAGTTCGGATTGGGCGCAAAACTGTACGAGTACAACCGGGACGGGATGTCGCACGCCGCGCCCGGATAGGTGTTGTCGCGCCAGGTTCCGCCGACGGCGCTGCCGCGTTCGAGGATGACGAAGTTCTCGATTCCTCTGTTGCGCAGTCGGATGGCGGAGCCGATTCCGGCGAAACCTGCACCGACGATCACCGCGTCGAGTACGGCTTCGCGCACGTCGAACTCGCTCATGCGACGGGCTCGTAGGTCAGTTCCTTGGCCCAGGTCGGCTCGGAATTGAGTGTCCTGCTCGGGTATCGGCGAGTGAGCTTCACCAGCCCGTCCGCCAGGACGTGGTACGGGTGCTTGCGGTTGATCACGATGCTGCCGTGCCACTGCACGATGCGATACATCGGTACCCGCAAGGCCACCGGGCTGCGTTCCCCGACACTCTTGAATCGCTTCATCGCGGTGTACAGCCGCTCCTCGTCGACGCCCATCTCGACGATGTTGTCGCGCATCTTGTTGAGCAGCGGGATGTACCGCAGTGTGCCGACGATGAGGGCGGGGTTCATCCACGCCCCGACGGTGTCGACCAAGATCTTGCGCATCCGCGAATGTCCGAGCAGTTCGATGACCGCGAAATCGACTGCCAGGTGGCGTGATTCGTCGGAGTTGATCTTCTTGAAGACCGCCTGACAGACCGGATCCTCGATCTCGTCCATGATGAATTTCACCAGCGCGCCGTCCAGCGCCACCTCGAGCATCGGTATGACGGTGCCCAGCACGGCCAGCGACAGTCCGTCGGAATGCTTGTCGAGCCAGTCGATCACGAGCTTGACGTTGATGTTGGGCTCGGGCATCTCGTCGCCGTCGAGCATGCCCCAACGACGCATGAGAGCGAGCTCGGCGTTGGCGTGCTTCTGCTCCTCGGCGTGGAAGTAGCGATAGATCTCCGCCAGCGTCTCGTTCGGAGCCTTGAGCGCCATCGCCGCGAAGCCACGAGCGCCCACGTTCTCGATCCACATCAGATCCGACATGAAGGGCTTGAGTTTGGCGTGCAGCTCGGGACCGATGGTCTCGGCGCCGGGGCCGTCCCAGTCGATGTCCGCCAAGGCCCACTGACGGTCCTTGATCTTGGTCAACATGTCTTCGAAATCCATTGCCATGTCAGGCTCCTGTGGTCGTCGAGGTGAAAGATTCGTTCTTCGCCTGCTGCTGCTCGGCGGGCATCACACGATTGAGCAACCCGAGAAAACGCACGTAGACCGCAGGCAGCAGTCTCTTGAATCGCCAGACTGCCTTGGCGTCGAACTGGGGCACGACGTAGAGCCGACCCCGGTCGAAGGCGTCGAGGGTTCGGGCAGCGATCTTGTCGGGAGACCGTCCGGTCCAGCGCATCGCGAACTCGGCCAGCCGCGACGAGCTGGCGGTGATCCGGCCGTCGACGGCCACGTTGGTCTTGACGAACGTCGGGCACAGAACCGACACCCGTACACCGGTACCCGACAGCTCCGCCGCCATCGTTTCCGACAGGCTCATCACTGCGGCCTTGCCGACGTTGTACGGACCCATCAGCGGCGCAGCGGCAAAGCCTGCCGCGGACGCGACGTTGATGATCCCGCCCTCACCGGCGGCACGCAGTCCAGGGGTGAACACCTCGCAGCCGTGGATCACACCCCAGAGGTTGATTCCCAGCGCCCAGTTCCAGTCCTCGAAACCGATGCTGCCGACCGGCTTTCCGCCGATTCCGACGCCTGCGTTGTTGATGACCACCGTGGTGGGCCCGTCGAATTCGATGCCGGCCCGCAGCGCCAGCTCCTCGACGTTCTCGCGAATCGACACATCGCATTCGACGGCGTATCCGGTGCCGCCGAGAGCGTTCACCATCGCGACGGTCTCCTGCGCTCGCGGCAGCGAGATGTCGGCGCACATGACGGCTCCTCCGCGACGAGCCAGTTCGAGCGCGAACGCACGGCCGATGCCGCTGCCCGCGCCGGTCACCACCGCTCTCGACCCGTACGAGGGTCTTCCGGCCTTGGTCCTCATCTGCTCACCTGTTCCTTCGAATCATGTTGTCCGACTTGACTGTCGAGTGCCCTGGTGACGAACTGGGCTGCACGCTCGAGCGCATGTTCGGCCTCGGGTATCAACCGTGGGAGGGCCTGGAACACGTGCATCTGATCGGGCCAGATTTCGAGTTCGCTGCAGCCTCCTGCCTGGTCGATCATCGAGTGCAGATGCCGCGCATCGCCCCGCAGCATCTCGGCTCCGCCCACTTGGATCAGCGTCGGTGGCAGCTCTCGCACACGGCCGAGATCGAGCCGTAGTCGCGGGAGGCTCGCGTCGTGGCCGTTCGTGTAGAGCGAGACCAGTCCTCGCGCCGCCTTCGCCGAGATCATCGGGTCCTTCCGTAAGCGCTCCATCCGGGCCGAGAGCTCGAAATCGAGATCGATCAGCGGCGAGAACAGCACCATCGCTCCCGGTTGCGGCGTGCCGGTCCGGTCGTTCTCGATCAGCAGGTCTGCGGCCAGGTGTCCACCGGCCGAGTCCCCGGCGATGACGATGTTCGCAGCGTCGTACCACTGACTCAGCAGCCAGCGGTACGCGGCTTCGAGGTCGTCGGCCGCCGCGGGAAACGGGTGTTCCGGGGCGAGTCGATAGTCCACCGTGAACACCGGCAGGCCGGTGGACATGGACAGCCTCGCGGTCAGGCCACGATGCGTCCGCGCCGAGCAGATGACGTAGGCACTGCCGTGGATGTAGAGGATCACTCGCTGCCCCGGCGTTCGGCCGGGCGCTCGTACCCATTCGCCGCGCACCGAGCCGTCGGCCACCAGGTCCACCGTCGTTCCCTTCGGCACAGGACCGAACAGGTTCATCGAGGTGGCGACGAGGCGTCGAGTGAACTCGATGCCGCCGCGGGAGGTCGGAAGCAGGTTCGTCACCGGACGCAGAAGCAGCCGAGTCGTCACGGCAGCGAGACGTGTTCGCCTGCAGCCTGATCGCGATACGCCGTGCGGCAGATGATCGTCGTCGATGGTCGAGGTCACGTGATCACTGTCACCCTCTATTCGCCATTTGTCAATGGCCTATTAATTGGTGGTGAAGTGTGGAACAGTGACGGCCGACACCATGTACGCAAGGAGAGCGAGCACACGTGACGATTTTCGAGAGCTCACCATCGGCGGATCTCGATACCTCTGCCATCGGTCCCGAGGACAGGATCTTCGAGGTGGAGATCGCCGAGGTGACCTACGAAATCGACGATGCGATCTCTCTCGGTTTCAGGGTCCCCGAGGACCACGAAGACCGGTTTCGGTACGAGCCGGGTCAATTTCTCACCCTCGAGATTCCGTGCACCGACGGCGGTTCGGTGGCCCGCTGCTACTCCTTCTCGAGCTCCCCCGTCCGTGACCCGCTCCCCACCGTGACAGTGAAGCGCATCCAGGGCGGAATGGCGTCACACTGGTTGCACGACAACGCCGTTCGCGGGATGCGACTGAGGGCGCTGAAACCGTCGGGCATGTTCGGACCCGAGAGCTGGGACGTGGATTTCGTCCTCATGGCCGCAGGCAGCGGGATCACCCCGATCATGTCGATCGTCAAGACCGCCCTGTTCGAGCACGACAATCGGATCACCCTCGTCTACGCCAACCAGAACCGTGACTCGGTGATCTTCGGGGAGCAGCTGACCGAACTACGGTCTCGCTTTCCCGATCGTCTCGACATTCACCATTGGTACACCTCGGATTCGGGGCTACCCACCGCTGTCGGACTGGCGTCGATGGACGCGAGAGTTCCCGACGAATGCGAGGCGTTCCTGTGCGGGCCTGCGCAGTACATGAACGTCGCCGAGGAATGGCTCACCCGCACCGGCACGACCGCGCACAGAACCCATCGAGAAGTGTTCTCCTCCTTCGAGTCCAATCCGTTTCGGACCGCCGACACCGAGTTGCCCCACCGAACCGATGCGAACTCCGTCACCGCTCGGGTCGAGATCGACGGAATGGACACCGAGTTCACCTGGAATGCGGACACGAAGCTGCTCGACCGCCTGCTCGAACTCGGTCTCGATCCGCCGTACGTGTGCCGCGAAGGAACCTGCGGCGGGTGTGCCTACACGCTCACCGAGGGCACCGTGACCATGCTCGCGAACGAGACTCTCGACGAGTACGAACTCCAGCACGGCGTCCGATTGGCGTGCCAGTCCGTGCCCGATTCGACGACGGTTCGCGCGGTGTTCGACCGCTGATGCCGGAGTGGGGCGCTCAGCCCTCGAGCGTCAGCGAGTGAGGCTCCGACGTGAAGGTCGCAGCCGATCCCGCAGCGCGCGCTATGCCCGCGATTCCGCCCCAGACCATCATGGTGAGGTAGTCGACGAGTTCGTCGGCCGTCATGGTTCGATCGAAGATCCACCAGTGCGATGCCAGCCGGACCGCACCGATCATGGCGAATGCGATGGGCATCGAGCCGGCCGTCGAGAACTCGCGCTCTCCGAATCTGTCGATGATGACCGTGGCCAGCAAGTCTGCGATCAGCCCCTCCGCCGCGGTGATGATCTCCTGATTGCCGCTGACTGCATTGTTGGCGTGGACGTAGATGTAGATATCGGGATCGGTGGCGACCGTCGTGACGTAGGCACCGATCACTGCGCGGGTGAGCCGGTACTCGTCGAGGTCCTCGGACATCGCGTCCTGGATCCGAGGCATCAGTGCAGTCTCGACGTATCGAGCCATCGCGGCGTCGGCGAGACCCTTCTTGTCGGTGAAATGTTTGTACAGAACGGTTTTCGAGACACCGTTCGCGGAGGCGATGGCATCCATACCCACGTCGTGTCCGTGCTCGCGAATTGCTGCCAGTGTGCGATCGAGCAGTTCACGTCGCCGGGTGATTCTGTGCTCGCGCCACCGGTCGCTACGACCGTCCACCTTCACCGCCACGCTCATGCCGATTGCGATACCGCTCGTGATCCCCTCAGCAGAATCGACGCCACCAACTCCGGATCGTCCGACATCGGCACGTGTCCGAGCCCCGGGTACGTCGTCACGTCGGCCTGCGGAAAGATTCGACGCACCAGCGGTGCCTGGTACACCGGCAGAACCCAGTCGCGACGCCCCCACGCGACGGTGACGGGAACGGTCTCGTCGACCGGAACGCTGAAGCGCGGCACCGCGTTACCCGCTGCGTCGATCGCACGGTTGGTGGTGATGCTCAGCGCGTCGATCGTGGCCGTCGCCGCCGGAACTCGCCACGGCTTGGCGTAGAACACGCCGTTGGCGATCGTACGACCGACGACGTTCCTCATGACGACCGGTGCGATCGGACCGATGACCCGGGACGCGGCCCTGAGAAAGCGAAAGACGAGCAGTGCTCGTGTCTGATCCCAGTGGCCGCGGAAGAAGCCCGCCGGTGAGAGTGCGGTGGCCGAGGCGACCGACCCACGGGCCGCGAGCTCGAGTGCGAAGTACCCACCCAGCGAATTTCCGGCCACGTGTGGCTTCTCACCGTCCGCGGACACGTGCTCGAGGAAGCGCTCGAGCTCTGCCACGATCCACGGACCGAGGTCGAATTCCTCGGTGGGCAGTTCCGGTGACGCTCCGTGGCCGGGCAGATCCACCGTCACCACTCGCCGGTGCCGTGCCAGAGTCTCGACGACGCTGTCCCACGCGTGTTGCCGGTGCACGATGCCGTGAATGAGCACCAAGGTAGGGCCCTCGCCCCGGATCGTGTGAGCCAGGGTGAGTCCATCGATGTCCGACGTCACTGCATACCGATCTTTCTCGGCTGGATCCGGTACACGTTCGCCGTTCCCGACGAGGCCGTTCCAGCCGCGCTCGACTTCGCCGCACGGCCAAAGGTCATCGATTCCGTCAGATCGTCGAACCGTGCGTCGATTCTGTCCAGAATGTAGTTCTGGCGCACCGACCACGGGCGTTCGGTCCCCGATTTCGGGAGCTCGTTCAGAGACCGCGTGACGTAACCGGCGGCCAGATCGACGACCGGACGAGAGTCGACAGCCTTGCCCTGCCGGTCCGGGATCGCATGGGTGTATCCGTGAGATCGCATGTACACCAGGAGTTTCGCCACAGCCTGCGCTGTCATGTCCGCCTTGAGCGTCCACGATGCGTTCGTGTACCCGATGGACCATGCGACGTTGGGTACGTCCTCGAGCATGTGGCCCTTGTAGACGAACTTGTCGTGCGCTTCGAGCCGCTCACCGTCCAGCGACAACTCGATACCGCCGAACGCCTGCAGCTTCAATCCCGTTGCCGTGACGATGATGTCGGCCGGGATTTCGTCACCCGATTCCAGCAGGATGCCGTCGGCGGTGATCTCGGCGATTCGGTCGGTCACCACGCTCGCTCGACCGGAGCGGATGGCCTCGAACAGATCGCCGTCGGGTACGACGCACAGCCGCTGGTCCCACGGGGCGTACGTCGGCTTGAAGTGCTTGTCGACGTCGTACCCTCGCGGCAGTTGGGCTTTCGTCATCGCGCGAAAGACCTTGCGGGCCGTCTTCGGTGCACGGCGGCAGAGCTGGTAGGAACCGACCATCAACAGGGCGTTGCGCCAGCGAAGTGCGCTGTGCGCGAGCGTGTCCGGAAGCAGGCGTTTGGTGATCGTGGTGAACGGATCGGTCATCGGCAGCGACGCTATGTAGGTCGGTGAGCGCTGCAGCATCGTCACCGACGCGGCGTCGGCCGCAAGCGTGGGCACCAATGTGATTGCGGTTGCTCCACTTCCGATCACGACGACCTTCTTGCCGGAGTGATCGAGATCCTCGGGCCACTGCTGCGGATGCACCACCTGACCGGTGAACTCGTCCAGCCCGGGAAGGTCGGGGGTGTACCCGCCCGAATAGTCGAAGTAGCCGGTGCACAGGAACAGGAATCGACTGCGGTAGGTCGTGGGAACACCGTTCGTCAGGGCGTCGACCGTCCACATGTCCGTCGACGAGTCCCAGTTCGCTGCGGTGACCATGGTCGAGAAACGCGTGCGCTCGTCGATTCCGTTGGCGTAGGCGGTATCGACGATGTAGTTGCGGATGTCTTCTCCGTGAGCGAGCAGTGTGTCGCCCTGCCACGGCGTGTGCGGGAACGAGAACGTGAAGATGTCACTGTCGGAGCGAATACCGGGGTATCGGAACAGATCCCAGGTACCGCCTGCTCGCTCGCGACCTTCGAGGATTGCGTAGCTGAGTTCCGGCGCCATCTGCTGCAGGCGATATGCGGCTCCGATGCCCGATATACCGGCACCGATGATGAGAACGTCCTCGACGTTGTCGTCGGAACCGTCGAACTCGGGCCACCGACCTTGGCTTTTCGTCACGCCGCGCCTCACTGTTTGCCGAACACCACCGCGATTTCGACCGATCGAGCAGGCAATCGCGACCTACATCACACAATGTGCCATTGACGAGTGGCGATGTCAATGGCAGCCTCGACGCATACCGATGAGAGGAATCCATCATGAACCTCACACCCTGCGTTGGGAGTGGAGCCCACGGAACGACCCTTGAGCTCACCGGATGCAGCCCCATCTCGACCGGGACCAGTACCCGATGACTCCCGTGGTGGTCGGGGCCGCAGGAGTCATCGCTCTCCTTCTGTTCACCTCGCGCGGCGCAGGCATGGACTTCGACCGACGCGCCCTCGCCGGCGCGTACAAGCCGACGCGGTCCACCTGGCCGAAGCGACTGCGGAGCCGTCTACGCCAACGATGAACCCGGAAGCCCCGACCGTCGATAGTGACCCATCACACTCCTGTAGGACGTATGTTTCGGAGCAGCCGGATCGACTCATACTTATCGGCGTCGTCCGCGACGCCCCCAGCTCCGGATGTCCGGAGACGACCTACACGAAAGAGGTACGCACCGATGGCCGACTTCATCGACAAGGCTCAGCACAAGGCAGAGGAACTGGCCGGGACTGCGAAGGAGAAGGTCGGCGAGGCCACCGGTGACGACAGCCTCCGCGCCGAGGGTGCGACGGATCAGGCCAAGGCCAACACCCACCAGGCTGCAGACTCCGTGTCCGACGCGGCCGAGAACGTGGCCGACACCGCAACCGATGCCGCCAAGGAAGCCAAGCACGCAGCCTCCGACGTTGCCGACAAGGCCGCCGACGTGGCAGAGGATGTCAAGGACACGGTCAAGGACAAGGTCCAGAACGTCGACGTCGACGATGTGAAGGAGAAGGCCTCCCAGGTCGCCGACAAGGCAGCCGACAAGGCCTCCGCCGTCGCCGACGACGTGAGGAACACGGTTCGCAACATCGACAGCGACGATGTCGCCCAGGCCGCGAAGGTCGGCACCCCCGTCATCGCCGCCATCGCAGCCGCTGCCGGCGCTGTCGCGTTCGTGCTGATCCGTCGACGCAACCGTCGCAACAGCGCTGCGCACCTGTTCGTGCCGTCGAAGCGCACCACCCGCAAGCTCGCCAAGAAGGCCCGCAAGCACAGCTTCTGAAGGTAATTGCGCAGAAAGCCCCGCCTCCATCGAGGCGGGGATTTCTCGTCTCTACAGCGGCTTCAGTGCCCGGCTGGGCACCCAGTGCGTGACGGTTTCGCTTCGGTCTCGCGACATCAACTCGTACGTGACGCGGCCGAGCCAATCCCCGTCCACGGTGATGGACCATTCGACCAGGTCGCCCGGTACGACGCGTCGTACGTCGAATCCCTCGGGGTTGAACTTCGACGCGTGGTGTGGCGGTAGTGGATAGAGGATGTTCAGGTCGATCCAGACCTTCAGCGGCGGGCGGAGCAACTTGAAGGGGCGCACGGCGGACGCCGGTCGAGGTTGTGCGCGCCGTGCCATCGTTCGATCATACGTTCGATTTCTGCACCGATCCACCGCCTCGGGAAACGAAGAACGGCCACCTGCACGCGGGGTGCAGGTGGCCGTTGTTCGGTGTTCCGAGGATCAGATGCCGAGCGATCCCGCCAGGAAGGGCCAGGACTTGTGCAGGTCGTCCTGCCAGTAGCCCCACGAGTGGTTTCCGATCGGGCGGAAGTCCACGGTGGCCGGGATGCCGAGCTGGTCGAGGCGCTTGGCCAGGTTCGAGGTGCAGAAGTTGGTGGCAACTTCGATGCCGCCGCCGACGATGACCTGGTTGGCGAGCGTCGCCGGATCGTTCTTCAGGCGCGGGTTGGCGAAGGTGTCGTTCGGTGCACCCGGCAGGCCGCTACCGGTGCTCATGTAGATCTGCGTTCCGCGGAGCTTCTCGGCGTTGAGCAGCGGATCGTTCTCGCGCCACACTGGGCCGTCGAGCGGGCCCCACATGTTCTCGACATTGCCGCCGCCGTAGGTCTCGACGACGAGCTTGACGAACTGCTGACCGATGGGGTCGGAGGTCTGAGCGCAGCCACTGTAGGCAGCGACGCCGGCGAACTTGCCCGGGTACTTGATCGCGATGTTGAGAACCGAGGTGCCCGTCATCGACAGCGCTGCGAGCGACTGGCGGCCGTTGGTGTCGAACTGGGCGTCGATCAGCGGGGGCAGTTCTTCGCCGAGGAAGGTGCTCCACTTGTTGCTACCGAGCTTCGGATCGTCCTGCAGCCAGTCGGTGTAGTAGGACCACTTGCCCTTCTGCGGAGTCACGATGAAAGCGTTCTTGTCCGAGAGGAAGGCCTCGGCGTCGGTCTGCGACTGCCACGATGCGGCATCCTCGCCGCCGCCTGCACCGTTGAGCAGGTACAGCACGGGACGCGACACGCTCTCGTCGGCGGGGCGCTGCACTGTGACGGGGATGGTGCGGTTCATCGAAGCCGAGTACACCTGGAGCTGAACCTGGCGGTTGTCGAGGGTGTTCACCGACTCGATCCGCGATCCGTTGCTCGACTGCGTCGTGGCCGCAGGCAGTTCGTCTGCGGACGCGACGGGCGTCATCAGCGCGGTCGGAAGAATCGCCACTGCGAGGGCGACGGCCGTAGCCGAACCGATTCGCCGGAAGCCGTGTCGTCGAGATCGTGGCACGCTGTTTCACCTTTTCGTCGAGTTACACCGGTCGAGTTTCTACATCGGCCGAAGATGAGGTGACGTTACCTCGAGCAAACGTCCCGAGCGTTATGGACTGGACGAATCCGAGACGCGATCGTGATGCTCTCGGTCGTGGTGGCGAATTGTTCCCTCGGTACGGGTGTCTGTGGTCTATTGGGTGCCCGCCCTGCGAAGGAGTCGATCGAGATGTTTCGTCGCACCGCCGTCATTGCTTGCGTCATTGCAAGTGCCGCCGCCCTCGGCATGGGAACGGCCGCCGCCGACGAGTGGCCTACTCCGCCGCCGTATCCGAGTCCGTCTGCTCCACAGGACGTCACCGGACTGTTCCTCACGCCTCAGGACCCGGACTACTGGAACCCCTTCGTCAGCGAGAATCGACTCACCTCGCCCTACGGCAACAGCACCCGCATCGTGTGCACCGGATTTCACGGCGTGCTCGGCTCCTGCTGGCAGGCCGATCCGAATGGCAACCCGCACAAGCTGATTCTGCTGAACATGAACTATCCGGGTTCGACGGGCCAGCTGCTGCCCGGCGGCGGTCCCGGGCACTTCGTCTACCCCGGTTTCATCCCCGGCATCGGCTGACCCCGTCGACACCGGAAGCAACTGACCTGAGCGTCCACTATTCGCCCCCGAAAGCGGGATTCCGTGTGAGGGTGAAAATAGTGGACGCTCACGTCAGTTGTACGGCTTACGCGCCGTTTCCGGGTCGCCGTACGTGATGGCCCGTTCGCGTCGGGTGCCGGTGGCCAAGGTTGCGGCCCAGTTGATCAGTGTCCCCACGCGGTTGCGGTTGCCTGCCAGGAACGCGATGTGGATGACGCCCCACGACACCCAGCCGAGGAATCCGGACATGCGCAGCGGCCCGGCCTGCACCAGCGCGTGACCACGGGCGATGTAGGCCGCGGTCCCGAGGTCTCGGTACTCGAAATCCTTTCGCGCAGAACCGGACAGGTCTGCTGCGATCGCCGCGCCCGCTGCTCGGCCGCCCTGCATCGCCACTTCGGCGACGCCCGCAAGCTTGTTCAGCGACATGATGTCTCCGACGACGAAGACGTTGCGGTGTCCCGGGATCGAGAGATCCGGTTGCACGGCGATGCGCCCGGATCGGTCCTGTTCGACGCCCATCGCGTCGGCGAGTTGCTTCACGAACGGAACGGCTTCGACGCCTGCGGTCCACAGCACCGTGTGAGTGTCGTAGCGAGTGACCGTCTTCGGCTCGGCCTTGGCCGTCACTTCGACGTCGGTGGCCGTGACATCGGTGACGTGCACCCCGAGATGCGTCTCCACACCCACGGTGTCGAGGGTGCGCTGCGCCTTCTTCGTCAACGAGTCGGGGAACGATTCGAGGACGCGGTCACCGCCGTGGAAGAGCAGCACCCGCGCTTCCGACGGGTGAATCGAATCGAACTCCTTTGCCAACGCTCTGGTGGCGAGTTCTCTTATCTGGCCGGCCAATTCGACTCCGGTCGGGCCTCCACCGGCCACCGCGAAGGTGAGCCACGGCCTGCGCTCCTCGGGGGTGGGGAGAGACTCGGCCATCTCGAAGGCGGAGATCAACTTTCGCCTGATCGCAAGGGCGTCGTCGAGGGTCTTCATCCCCGGTGCCCACTGCACGTATTCGTCGTGGCCGTGGTACGCCTGCTGCATTCCGACGGCAACGACGAGGTAGTCGTAGGGCAGCTCGAACGTCGAGCCGTCGAACCGACTCGCCGTCACCACTCCGCCGTCACCCGCTGAGCCGTCGACACTGGGGGTCACCGAGGTCGCTTCACCCAATGCCACATACACGTTCTTCTGCTTGCGCAGCAGGTGTCGCAGCGGACTGGCGATCGAGCCCTCCGACACCAGACCGGTGGCGCATTGGTAGAGCAGCGGCTGGAAGACGTGCGAGGTACCGCGCTCGAGCACGGTGACATCGACGTCTTCGTTGCGCAAACGCCGTGCCGCGTGGAGTCCGCCGAATCCTCCACCGATGACCACAACCCGTCGACGTGCCATTGCGAACTGTCTCCCTCGGACCGATGTGCGGAGAAGGATTCTCCGATTTTTCAGCCTACTCGAGGGCCGCACCCCCGATACGGGGATGCGGCCCTCGCTTCGGTGCAGCTCAGCCGAGCAACGTCCGCATGGTGTCGATTTCCTGCTGCTGTGAGGCCACGATCGTGCGAGCCATCTCCTGCGCGTCGGGGTTCGAGCCGTCGGCGATCTCGATGTTCGCCATCTCAATCGCACCTTCGTGGTGCTCGATCATCATCGTCAGCCATCGGCGGTCGAACTCGGGACCGGCGGCCGCAGTCAACGCGTCCATGTCCTGCTGGGTCATCATGCCTGTGCCCGAGCCGTGGTCCATCTCGCCCATGTCGGACGAGGGTGCGGGCTGACCCCATTCGGCGAGCCAGGCGGTCATCCGCTCCATTTCCGGTTGCTGCGCGGCTTCGATCGCCGACGCCAATGCCACGACGTCCGGATTGTCGGTGCGGCCCTCGACCATTGCCGCCATCTCGATTGCCTGTGCATGATGCGGGTACATCATCCGAGCGAACATCACGTCCGCATCATCGAACTGAGCGGATGCGTCGGCCTGGGTAGATGGCACCGACGACGAGTTCGACGCGCCCATCGAATGGCCGTCCATCGGCATGTCGGAAGTGTCGCTGCTGCAGCCGGCGACGAGGAATACGCTCACGGTGGCGGCAGCCAGCGACGCGACGAGTGTTGTACGCATGTGAAACTCCTTGAACAAGTGCGAAATACAGGGATCTGGGTATGCCGATCCGCCGGTGGTGTGCCTCCACCGGACTGCATGTCACACTCGTAAGGTCACCGATCTGTCCAGCTCCCAGAGGGTCCACGGCGGCGCACGCTCCGAGATGGAGTCGGTGCGCCCACCGATACCGTCGTCCGACATCGGGGCGTGGACGACATCGACGCTCGTCGCCGGGACCGACAACGCAGCCCACGCCACCGTGGTTCCCGCGCACGGATGCATCATCTGATGCGTCGACGGGCAGTCGTGTTCGCCGTCCGCCACCTGTACCGGATCCTCGTGGTGGGTCGTCGACGCCATGGCAGCGTGTTCGCTGCTCACCGACATGGTCGGTGTCACCGAGTGCATCAGCAGCACCCCGAAGATCGTCAGCGCGATCAGCAATCCGGTCGCCGAGGCGAAGCCCGGGCGACTGCGTCGGATCACTGAATGCATGACATCGACGATAGCAAGACATACCCCCTAGGGGTAACTGGTAGGGACTTCCGCCCCACACCGAAGGACTTCCGCCTCTGTCCGCATCGGCCCCACTCGGTAATGCTCGAGGTGTTCCACACGCGAAGGTCAATGGACGGGACAAGGTCATGACTGCATCGAACCGGATAGTCGTCGGAGTCGACGGATCCGCCACATCCCTCGGCGCGGTCCGCTGGGCGACGCGCGAGGCTGTTCGACGCCACGCCCCGCTCGAGCTGGTCACGTCGTCGCTGTTTGCACCGGGAACCTACGGTGACGCCATCAGCCTTCGGATGGGCGCGTTCACGGACCCCGATATCGAGGCCAAGCGTGTGCTGACCGCAGCGGTCGATGTTGCGCACAAGACGGCGGCCGGTAATTCACTGATTCTCGACACTCGCCTCGAGCACGGCTCCGCTGCAAGAAACCTGACGCATTTCGACGTCGCACCCGCCATGATCGTCGTCGGGTCGAGGGGTCTCGGCGAGTTCACCGGTGGACTGATCGGGTCGGTCAGCACCGCGGTGGTATCGCACGCCAAATGCCCTGTCGCAGTGATCAAATCGACCATCGTCGGCGACGGACCGGTCGTCGTCGGTGTGGATTGCACGTCCAACAGCCAACCGGCCATCGGGTTCGCCCTCCAGGAAGCATCGCTGCGGGGGGTCGACCTCGTTGCGGTGCACGCCTGGAGTGACCTCGAACTGGGCAGCGTGTTGACGCGCGACGACGAGGGACCGTGGGTCGACTCCGAACTCGCCGAGAAGACGTCGTTGGCGGAGAGCCTGGCCGGATGGTCGGAGGACTATCCGGACGTCACCATCCACCGGGTGGTGGTTCGGGACAGGCCGGTTCGTGAACTGGTCCGTGCGTCCGATACTGCGCAGCTGATCGTCGTGGGGAGCCGTGGTCGGGGCGGATTCGCGTCGATGCTTCTCGGTTCCACCTCACGTGCGGTGCTGCATTCGGTGGACGTTCCCGTCGTCGTCGTTCCCACGAACCGATGACGACGCCGACCGTCGACACCACATACGATTCCGAGAAATTGGACGCAGACCTGCGTTATTGGGCTGCGGCGAACTATCTGACGGTGGCTCAGATCTACCTGCAGGACAACGTATTGCTGCGTCGGCCACTGGAATCGGAGCACATCAAGCCGAGGCTGCTCGGGCATTGGGGCACCAGTCCCGGCCTGTCGATGATCTACACCCTCCTCAACCGCGTGATTCGCCGAACCCATTCGGACTGGCTGTACGTCACCGGGCCGGGACACGGCGGCCCGGCGATGGTGGCGAACACCTACCTCGAAGGCACGTACAGCGAGATCTACCCGGACATCTCGCTCGACAGCGACGGAGTCCGACGGCTGTGCCGTCAATTCTCCACTCCCGGAGGCATTCCGAGCCACGTGAGCGTCCAGACCCCGGGCAGCATTCACGAGGGCGGCGAGCTGGGCTACGCCCTCGTCCACGCCGCCGGCGCAGCGTTCGACAATCCCGATCTGATCGTCGCCTGTGTAGTCGGGGACGGTGAGGCCGAAACCGGTCCCCTGTCCGGTTCGTGGAAGATCCCCGCCTTTCTCAACCCGGTCCGTGACGGCGCAGTGTTGCCGATCCTGCATCTCAACGATGGAAAGATCTCCGGCCCGACGGTTCTCGGTCGTAGCGCCGACCTTGCAGTCGAACGCTTCCTACGGAGCCAGGGGTGGACACCGATCTTCGTCGAGGGCACCGACCCGCGAGAGGTTTTCCCGGCCCTCGAATCTGCCCTCACCCGCGCCCACGATGCGATCGGGAGAGTTCGGCACGCCGCACGAGGCGGCAACCCACGAGGCGACATCGCCTGGCCCGCCATCGTTCTGCGTACGCCCAAGGGCTGGACCGGTCCGCACGAGGTGGACGGCAAGCGCATCGAGGGCACCCACTGGGCGCACCAGGTGCCGTTGTCGGGTGTCCGAGAGAATCCTGCACACCTGGAACTGCTCGAGAAGTGGCTGCTGTCCTACGATCCCCGATCGTTGTTCGACGACAACGGTGCCCCGGTGGCGTCGATTCGGGAGCTCGCACCGTCGGGCACCGAACGTCTCGGTGCCACCCCGTACGCAAACGGCGGTGTGCTGCTGCAGCCCTTGGTCATTCGAGACCTCGAGAACTACGCGCTCACCGTCGAGTCCCCTGGTCGCACGTCGCACGAGACGACCACCGTACTCGGGGAGATGATGCGCGATATCTACCTCGACAACGCCCAGCCCAACGGCGGCGGCAACTTTCGCCTGTTCTGTCCCGACGAGACCGCGAGCAACCGCCTGCAGGCCGTGTTCGAGGCCACCGACCGGTGCTGGCAGCTGCCGACCACCGAGTTCGACGACGATCTCGGTCCCGACGGCCGCGTGATGGAGGTGCTCAGCGAGCATCTGTGCGAGGGCTGGCTCGAGGCGTATCTGCTGTCGGGTCGACACGGCCTGTTCGCGAGCTACGAGGCCTTCGCCATGGTGAGTGTGTCGATGCTGATTCAGCACACCAAGTGGCTGCAGCACGCCGCCACACTCGCATGGCGAGCACCGGTCGCGTCGCTCAACGTGCTGCTCACCAGCACGTGTTGGCGCAACGACCACAACGGATTCAGCCATCAGGGTCCCGGACTGATCGACGCGGTGATTCCCCTGGCACCGGACGTCGTGCGCGTATGGCTACCACCGGATTCCAATACCCTCCTCGCCGTTGCCGATCATTGCTTCCGCAGTCGAGGTCACGTCAACGTTCTGGTGGTGGACAAGCAGAGTCACCCGCAGTATCTGACGCTTCCCGAGGCACGGGCGCATGCAGCGGCGGGTGCGTCCCGCTGGGACTGGGCCGGCACCGAGGAGACCGGTACCGAGGAAGATCCCGAGATCGTTCTGGCGTGTGCCGGCGACGTGCCGACCGAGGAAACCCTGGCGGCCGCACAGTTGTTGCGCACGTGGACTCCCGAGCTCAGGGTCCGCGTGGTCAACGTCATCGATCTGATGGCATTGCTCCCCGTCGTCGATCATCCGCACGGATTCTCCGACGAGCAGTTCGTCGATCTGTTCACCGCCTCTGTCGATGTGGTCTTCGCGTTCCACGGCTATCCCCGCGCGGTGCACCAACTGATGCACGGCCGACCCGACGCCCAGCGGTTCCATGTTCGCGGATTCATCGAACAAGGCACCACCACAACACCGTTCGACATGGTGGTGCTCAACAAGATCAGTCGCTATCACCTCGCGCTCGCAGCACTCGACCGAGCGGGCACTGCGCCGGCCGGTGCCGAACGACTGCGGCAGCACTGCCAGGACCAACTCGTTCGGCACGATGCCTACATCCGGGAACATTTCGAGGATCTTCCCGAGATTCGACAATGGCGGTGGTCGTGACCGCGAGGTGACTACCCGCGGGCGATGATCAGCGGACAGTCGACGCGGTGGGCCAGCGACCGGACGGTGGATCCGAGAAGTCGGTCGCTGAAACCGTTGCGGCCGCTCGAACCGACGACGACGGCCTGCGCCCGCGGTGATACCTCGAGGATCTTCTCGACCACGTTGCCGCGCAATATCTTCTGCTGTACCACGACGTCCGGGTACTGATCGCTCCAGCCGGACAGGCTCTCTGCCAACACGGTTCGACCGTTCGAAAGGATCGCATCGGACCTGTCGGTGGCGGACGCGTCGGGCGCCGAGATCAGTTCGTCCGTCGACACGTGGACTGCAACCAGTTCCGCTCCCCGGAGTGAGGCTTCGTCGAAGGCCAACCGAACAGCGTTCTGGTTGTGCGGCGACCCGTCGATTCCGAGGACAACAGGGCCTCCCGACGAGTGCAGCTCCACGCTTCCCGGCACGATGACCACAGGGCAGTGCGCTTGAACGGCCACCGCGGTGCTCACCGAGCCGAGCAGTTCGGCGAAGTATTCGCCGTTGCCACGCGAACCGACCACCATCATCGAGGCACTCGATGACTGCTCCAGCATGGCCTGAATCGTCGGTCCCACAATCGATTCACTCGTGATGACGAGCGCGTCCGGGTTGTTCACCGAACGTCGAGCGACCAGCGACGCCCAGGCGAGGATCGACTCTGCGGCCGTGTGCTCCTCGGAGCCGATGTGCGACGGCAACGCGACGAAGCTGGTGTACAGAGCCTTGACTTGGTATGCGGACACCAGCTTCACCGGTACCCCACGCAACTCGGCCGCATGCGCGGCCCATCCGACTGCGTCGAGCGACGAGCCGGAACCGTCGACACCGACAACGATCGGAGACTGCCTCGAGGTACTCATGCGTGCGGGACGACGAGGACGGGGCAATGGGCTTGCCGCAGTACGGCGGTCAGTGTTCGTCCGGGCACTCGGTCTCGCTCGTGACCGACCACCATCAGCTGGGCTGTCTCGGAGACCGCCACCAGTTCCGATCCCGAGTCGGCCTCGGCATACACCGACGCCACACGAATGTCGGGGTAGTCCGCGCCGAAGGGTTCGAGCCGAACGTCCATTGCCGATTCGGGGTGTAGCCCGTCGCCCGGGCCGCTGAGAGCGGACGCGAGAATGGAGGAGACAGCCTGAGTGTGCACCGCCAAGACGCTGGCCGCCCTGATCGATGCCTCGTGAAATGCCTGAGCCACCACGACATCGGCTTGCGAGACGTCGGCGTCACCCAGGGCTGCAACGACCGGGCCGCGGCGTTCGGCGTCGAAATGACGGACGATCGCGACGGGGTGGGGCGATGCTTCGACCACGGCACCGACCATCGATCCGAGTACCCAGGCGGCCACCGCACTGCCGGTGGTGGTCCCCAGTACCAGCAGAGACGCAGATCCGGCCTCGGTCGACATCACCGATTCGGGCCGACCCTGCAGAACGACCGATTCCACGAGAACCGCCGGATCGATCGCTGCGGCCGCATCCTCTGCGCGACTCAATGCCGCGCGGGTATAGTCACCGTCGACATCCGGAGCGCCGTAGACGGTTTCGGGCACCGCATGTCTGTCGATCACGTGGATCAAGCGAAGTGACGTGCCCCGCCCGCGTGCCTCCTGCACGGCGAACCGAACCGCATCGAGTGCGGTCTCCGATCCGTCGATTCCGACCACGACCGGTCCGGTGGAATGTGAAGTGTTCATCAGATGCCTCTCGATGGTGCGCGTCTACGACGAGAACGCTACGAGCGCAGGCACACCTGGCACAGCAGTCCGAGGTCATCGGAACAAGTGACCTAGGTCGTCCGCCGTCAGGGCAGCGGTACCGACCAGATCAGCTCGGTGCCACCTGCGTCGGCCGCGGACGACCCGAAGGTCATCGTGCCGCCGCAGTCGACTGCCCGCGCCTCGAGGTTCGCCAGTCCACTGCGAGTGATGTTCTCGTCCAGTCCGATTCCGTCGTCGGAGACCTCGATGCGGAGATCGTCCCCGACCGCCAGGGTGACGTTGACGGTCTGGGCCCGAGCATGGTGGACGACGTTGCTCACCGCTTCGCGAATGACGGCAACGGCGTGGTCGGCGAGGGTACTGTCGATGACCGACAGGGGCCCGAACATGCGAACCACGGCGCGAATGGGAACGCTTTCGGTGAGTTCGAGGACGGCTCCGTTGACGCGCTGCCGTAGACGAGTGGTCGAGTGTGTCGAGCTCTGCAGGTCGAAGATCGTCGTACGAATGTCCTGCACGGTGTCCTGCAGGTCGTCGATGGTGCGAGTCAGACGTTGACGAATGTCGTCGAGCTCGGTCTTCTGCAACGTGCTCTGCAGCGACAATCCGGCCGCGAAGATCCGTTGGATGACGTGATCGTGAAGGTCTCGGGCGATCCGATCACGGTCCGCGAGAACGTCGAGCTCGTGCATGCGCCGCGTGGTGTCGGCCATCTCCATCACGAGTGCGGCCTGGTCGGCGAAGCTGGAAATGAGATCGAGTTGAGAGTCGCTGAAGACCGGTCCGCCCTTTCGGCGCAGCGTCACCAGGACGCCTCGCACGCCGTCGGCTACCCGAAGCGGCGAGATCAGGGCCGGGCCGAAGGTGTTCGCCACATGCGCGTTGGGTCGGTAGTCCAGCTCCTCCTTGCGGGTAGCGGTCCGAAGGCGATATGCCGCACCGGAACTCGATCCCTCGATCGGGATGAGCGAACCCACCAGAGCGTCTGCGTCGTGCCCCTCGGCGACCGAGATGACCAACCGGGAGACCGTGTCCGAGTTCGGAGCCGCGTCGGCGGGAACAGCGATGAACGCACTGTCGGCCCCGGTCAGATGCAATGCCCGCCTCGACACCATGTGCAGCACTTCGTCGATGTCGCTCCCGGCCAACAGTTCGGTACCGATGTCCCGCATCGCTTCCATCCACGATTGCCGGATCCGCGACTCCTCGTACAGGTGTGCGTTCTCGATCGCGATTCCGGCCGCCGAGGCGAGAGCCCGGGTGACCACCTCGTCGTCCTCGGTGAACTGGGCTCCGTCCTTCTTCTCGGTGAGGTACAGGTTTCCGAACACCTCGTCACGCACCCGAATGGGCACGCCGAGAAACGATTTCATCGGCGGATGGTTGGGAGGGAAGCCCACTGCCTCCGGATGCGACGACAAGTCGTCGAGTCTGAGCACATGAGGTTGGTCGATGAGCAGACCCAGCACACCTCGTCCGGTGGGAAGTGGGCCGATCGCCTCGCGCACCTGCTCTTCCATGCCGTGATGGATGAACGCCTTCAGCTCGTGACCCTCGCCGCGCACGCCGAGTGCACCGTACCGGGCACCGACGAGGTTGACGGCCGACTCCACGATCGACCGCAACGTCACCTCCAGGTCGAGGCCCGAGGTGATGACGAACATCGCATCGAGCAGACCGTCCGCCTGTACTCGTGCATCCGCGATGCGACCGATTCGGTCCTGCACCTCGGCCAGCAGTTCACCGAGGCGGAGCTGCGGAAGACCCGGTCCGCGGTGATCATCCATCCGACGGCCCGGATTGCGTTCGCGGATGCGTTTCGGCCAGCCTCGACGCGTACACCGCTGCCTGGGTGCGGCGCTCCATCCCGAGCTTGGCCAGCAACCGGGAGACGTAGTTCTTGACGGTTTTCTCCGCCAGGAACATTCGAGCGGCGATCTGCCGATTCGTCAGCCCCTCCCCCAGGAGGTCGAGCAACGTCCGTTCCTGCCCGGTGAGGTGATCGATCGGTCCGGGAGCGGCCGTGCCCGCCCGCAGCTTGTCCATCAGCGCGGCCGCTGCGCGATTGTCCAACAGCGACCGACCGGAGCCGACATCCTTGATCGCGCGAGTCAGCTCCATACCGGTGATGTCCTTGACGACGTAGCCGCTCGCGCCGGCGAGGATCGCGTCGAGCATGGCCTGGTCCTCGGTGAACGAGGTCAGCATCATGGTCTTGAGATCGGGCAGTCGGTCGAGCAATTCGCGGCAGAGCTCGATGCCGTTGCCGTCCGGCAGTCGAACGTCGAGAACGGCGACGTCCGGCCTCAACGCGGGAATACGAGCGAGTGCCTGTGCGCAACTTCCGGCTTCACCGATCACGGAAAGATCGGGATCGGAATCGATGAGATCGATCAGACCTCGACGCACGATCTCGTGGTCGTCGACCAAGAACACTGTGACCACGTCCAACCCCTCACCCGCGTCCTCGGTGGTCGCATCCTTTCCCAACACTACGGACCCGCACACGGGAGAGCTCGACCTTTGGTCATCGAAAGTGGGGCCGAAAGTCCCTGATCTCGGTGTAGTTGTCCTGGCGCGCGGATGCCGAGCCGAAGAGTCTGATGGAGCTCTGGCACCACCTCGAAGGGACTCATCAGATGGGCAGATCCCACACCGTCGTCGGAGTCGACGGTTCAGCCGCGTCTCTGGACGCTGTCCGGTGGGCCGTGCTCGATGCCGAACTGCACGGCTCCGACCTGACGATCGTCTCGGCCGTCCCGACGGTTCTCACGGGCCTCGATGCCCTACCCGAACGGACATCCGCGCATCTGAGGTTCGAGACGAACCGCATTCTGGACGAGGCGATGTCGATAGCCCGGCCGACGGGGTCGGCCGTGTCCACCATCGCCGTCGACGTGGTTCTGTCGGACCGCCCCGCCGCTGCCGCTCTACTCGAGATGTCCGAGACGTCTCGGATGGTTGTCATCGGGACACGCGGACTCGGTGCGGCACAACGCACGTCGTTGGGTTCGGTCAGCGTCGCGCTGAGTACGCATGCACACTGCCCGGTCACGGTCGTACATGCATGGCCGATGAGCGGCTACACGGGGTTCGAGGCGGTCGTGGTCGGCGTCGATGGAACCTCGGCCGCCATGGCCGCGGTGGAGCGGGCGTTCGAGGAGGCAGAAGTCCGAAGCGCTCCACTCACCGCACTGCACGCGTGGGCCGATTCGGATCTGTCGATAGGGATGTCGGTTCCCGGCCTCGATTGGGCGGACCATCGACCCGAAGCCGACGGCGTGTTGGCAAGGGCCGTCGATGATTGCGCGCGTCGGCATCCGACGGTGGCACTACGACAGGTGGCGGTCAGAGACCGACCGGTCCACGCACTGCTGGACCACGCGCAGAGCGCCCAACTGGTGGTGCTGGGCAGTCACGGTCGCGGAGGATTCGCCGGAATGATGCTCGGCTCGACCAGCCGCTCGGTGATGGCACGCGCATCGTGTCCGGTCACCGTTGTGCCCAGTGCCGCGCGCAACAGAACGCCTGCGACGAAGGAGTACCTGTGAAAACTGCGGAAGAACTGTTCGACCCGCGACATGCGTGCGCCGATCCGGATCGACTGCAGCACCTGACGGACATGAATCATTTTGCACTGCAATTCAACCGAAGCCGAACCGACAGGACATCCACATGCGCATACTGATCGCAACAGCAAGCCGCCACGGCGCCACCCGAGAAATCGGACAGTGGCTGGGCTCGTCGATTCTGCGGGAACTGTCCAGCATCGACAGCACGACGACAGTCGATGTTCGTGATGCCCGCGACGTGGACAGCATTGCCGAGTACGACGCCGCGATAATCGGCAGTGGCGTGTACATGGGCCGATGGCTCCGAGACGCACGCGCGCTGGTCACCAGGGAACAGGCCGAACTGGAGGCAATTCCTGTGTGGCTCTTCTCGAGTGGCCCGGTGGACGACAGCACTCCGCCGAAAGCTCGGCCGAAAGAGACCGAGGCCGACTGGGTGATCGAGCATCGCGTGTTCGGTGGCAAGCTGACGAACTCGCGGTTGTCACTGTTCGAGCGTGCCGTCGTGCGACTGATCGGTGCCTCCGATGGTGACAGCAGACCACGAGCAGAGGTCATGTCGTGGGCGGTGGTCATCGCCTCCCATCTCACACCTTTTATGCTCCGGGCCGATGAGGCCTCTCGGCTCAATTGAACGCCGAAGACGAGTGACCGCGGACTCCCTCGTCCACCTGGGTGCTCGGCTCCGGGACCTACGGCCGAGCGGGTGGAAACCAACCCCGAGCGTCACGCAGGGTGCGGCCGGCCTCGTCGACTGTCGATCGGTTCCAGCGCTCGGCGACTCTGCGTAATTCTGCACGCGCTTCGGCAACCGTGCGGCCACTGGCAACAAGAACACCGATTGCCTGGTTCACCTCACTCACATCGGCAAGAGATCGCGGCTCGGAAGCCCCGGAATCGGTTCCGCCGCGGACCGGATCTCTGGTCCCTATCACCACGTCGAACCGTTCACCGTCGACGATCGACGTCAGGGTGATCGAGCCGACATCCGAGACGGCCACATCGATGTCGGCCGCCAACTGCCCGGCCAAGCGCGCGAGATCGACGGACGAGTTGTCCAGTGATTCGGTCAGCGTCGCAAGATCGTCCAGCAATCGAGGCGGAAGTTTCATCGAGAATCCAGGTGCGGCCCGATCGCCGATTCGATTCGTCCGATATACCCGCGGCATCCTGCCGGGCGGGTATGCGAGCGCGAGGAAAAGTCGGACTCGATGCCTCGGAATGCGCTCGCGGCTCGAACGCTACGCCCTTACGTGCGGGAACGGGAGCGGGCCGTCTTCATCGCCTCGCCCACCATGGCCTCAGCGACCACTGCGACTTTCTTGTGCTCGCTCTGGCTCAACGATCGGAGCTTGTCGTACCCCTGGGCTCCGGTGCATCCGCTTCGGCTGATCAGCACCCCGATCGCCTGGTCGATAACGGAGCGATTGCTCAGTGCCATCTCGAGCTGCTCGGTGAGCCGGGCGGCACTCGACAGCGCCCGCGCGTTCTGCACCGAGACCGCAGCCGGTACCGCGAACAGGTCGCCCAACTCTGCAGCGCGAGCATCGAACGCGTCGGGCCGGCGCGCGTAGACATTCATCGCGCCGAGCACACCGCCTGCGGTGATCAGCGGAAGAGACAACACGCTGTGCACTCCCATTCGACCGACCTTCGGACCGAATTCCGGCCACTGAGGGTCGGTTTCGAGTGAACCGGATCGAACGGTGATGCCCTCGGCAGCTGCGGTGATGGAGGGGCCTTGGCCGAGTCCGTACTGGATGTCGTCGACGGCACGGACGAATTCCGCGCTCGCGACAATCGTGTCGGGGCGGTCGGGATGCAGGAGCGTCAATCCGGCACCGTCCGCGCCGGGAACGGCCCGAACTGCAAGTTGCGCCACGTGAGAGAGGGTGTCGGACAGAGACAGATCGGTCATCGGCAGTTTGCTGAGGTCGACCAGGCTCGACCGGAGGTCGTCTTCGTGTTCCCCTGCGTTCATCACTGCTCACTCCGTTGTGGGCACACATGCCTTTCGGGTATGCGCCTGCCCACCCCGACCTTACGGCTTCACCGACAGCCGAGTCGCTCGGACGAAGGAGCACCGGGATCGGTCCACTGCGACCGACGAGGTCCACGTCAGAACTCGAACACCTGGCGAGCGGTGACGCGGCCACCCATGAGGTCGTCGAAGCACTCGTTCACTTCGTCCAACTTGCGCGATACGGCCGATACCGTGGTCCGCCCGGCCTCGTGCAGTGCGAATACTTCACGTAGGTCCTTTCGCGTACCGACGATCGAACCGAGGACGGAGATTCCGCCGACGACCGTCTCGAAGATCGGGACCGGGAACACACCGTGAGCGGGCATCGAGACACACACCAGTCGACCGCCGCGGCGAAGCGAACGGAAGGCCTGATCGAACACGCTCGGGATGACGGCCAACACGATGGCCACATCGGCTCCGCCGAGCGCCTTGATCTCCTCGACGGGGTCGACCTTCGACGAGTCGACCGTGTGATCGGCACCGAGTTCACGTGCAAGTTCGAGCTTCTCTTCCTCGATGTCGACTGCGGTGACGAATCCGCCCGCGATCTTGGCGTACTGCACCGCCATGTGGCCCAGTCCGCCGACGCCGAAGATGGCCACGCGCTGAGCCGGTGTGACACCGCCGACCTTGACTGCCTTGTAGGTGGTGACGCCGGCACACGTCAGCGGAGCGGCGTCGAACGAGGAGATGCCGTCGGGAACGCGGACGACGTATTTCGCATGGGCCACAGCGTATTCGGCGTAGGCCCCGTCGATCGAGTAGCCACTGTTCTGCTGTGTCTCGCACAGCGTCTCCCATCCGGACACGCAGTGATCGCATTCGCCGCACGCCGAACCGAGCCACGCGATCGCCACGCGTTCGCCGATTCGACTCGTGTCGACCTGCGATCCCACGGCCTCGATCACGCCGATTCCCTCATGCCCGGGAACGAACGGCAGGGTCGGCTTGGCCGGCCAATCCCCCTGCGCTGCATGAATATCGGTGTGACAGACTCCGCACGTCTCCATCTTCACCAGCACCTGCTCCGGTGCGGGTGTCGGGATAGGGATGTCCTTGACGACCAGGGGTCCGCCGAACTCGGTGACAACAGCAGCTTTCATCGTGGATTTCCTCCAACTATCGAAACCAGTGCCGTTCTCGACCATCGAGCAATGCACACTGTCGATGGTCGGCGCTGCGGCACTCGGCATGTAGGGCCGGAAGTCACCGCCGGTTGGGGACGTATACCGAACCGGCAGCTCGGGAGCAGAAAGGCCCGAGAAGCAGGGGATTTCGCCCCTGACGCTCATCGACGAGTTGGACCACACTCGGCAGCATGGATTCTGCTGCACACTCCCGATCGAAGACCTGCGAGCGATGAACCTGTGGCGAAGACACCCGGGCGTCCGGACCGGTGATGCCCTGACCGCCGGTGAGCGAGCGGCGGACTACGTCCGAAACGGGATGGGCTCCTGGCCGTTCGTGTTCCTGTTTCTGGGCACCATGGCGCTGTGGGCCGCCTACAACCAGAGCGACGGATTCGACCCGTACCCGTTCATCCTGCTCAACCTGTTCCTGTCGATGATCGCGGGACTCCAGGGAGCGATTCTGCTGATCTCGGCGAAACGCGCGGACTCGGTGAGCAGTGAGGTTGCCGTACACACACTTTCGAACACCGCCCTACTCCAGGACATGATCGAGGCCAATACCGTCCTGACGGAATCGGTGGCGCAGCTGGCGGCCGAGATTCACACGCACGTCTGTCCGTCGGCGCACCGCACGAGTGCAGAGACATCACCGGCGAAACAGGTCACGAACCACGCTTCTCTGCATTGAGCCACGCGAGTATCTCTCGGGCCCAATTGCACACGAGTACCCAGTCGCGGAAGTCTCCTGCGACTGCCCCGGAGTTCTCGAAAATCTGACGCTCCCCCGCCGAAAGTCGCTCTGGCACCAGCTTCCCGGGAAACGTTCGGTGTGCGGTCGCATGCATCAGTGATACTGCGTGTGCCGCGTCGGAAGTGACGTTGACCGGCCTGTCGCTCGAGTGCAGCGGCCCACAGGAGAACAGCCACACAGGTGGATGTTCGGACCTCGACAACCTGTCGACCAGAGCCTTCGCGGCTGGAACCCAGCGATCCGAGTAGACAGCGCTCCCGATGACCAGAGCGTCGTAGCCGTCCACGCGGACCACGGATTCCGGTGCCCGCACATCGACGTCGACACCACAGTGCTCGAAGACTCGACCCATTTCCTGGCCCAGACTGTGGGTCGCTTTATGCCGACCTGCGGTGGAGACAAGTATTTTCATGTCTCGTCCGACAGGAGGTATGCGGATTTGCCCGCCGCCACCGTCATCCGCCATCCGTGGACCGCAATGACGAACCCCAGTACTCCGAACGATCCCAGCAGCCAACTCGTCTCACCGGTCACCGCCGAGTGCACGATGATCCAGGCAACCAGGAGCACGCCGGCGATATGAGCCATCGGACCCGACCGTCCGCCGCCTGCGAAGGCAGACGCCGCAGCGAGCCCCATGGGAACGCCGACGACCAACACCAGCGACAGTGCTGTCAGTGTCACAGACACTTTCGCCTCGACGTAGGAACTCGGATCGATTGCACCCGAGGCCAATCCGATCGCAGCACCGAACGCGTTGATCGATACCCCTCCGCAGACTGCGCCGAGCCACGGCGATCGCCGGTTGCGCTCGGTTGCCACTCGCGTTGTCGATGTCATCGTTCCAGTCTGTGCGGCAAGAGATCAATTGCGCTAGAGCACAAAGTACTTGCCGCTCGACTACCTGAATCAGGTCTCAGCGTCCGAACCACGACCGCATGCTTCGACGCTCCTTCACGGGCGGGCTCGAATCCTCGTTGCAGGCGCAGCGGTCGGCTGCGGCAACCGTACGCATGACGGAGTCGACATGTCTGCCGCAACCGCCCCAGCCGGTCTTGTGGCATTTCTTGCAGGTGACGGGATAACACATGAGAATCCTCCTGGTACGAGTCGGTCGAAAGTCAGGCCGGGACGTGGGCGTCGGCCCAGGCGTTGTAACCGCCCAGCAGATCCGAGACGTTCTCGAATCCCTGAGCGCGCAGCAGCGACGCCGCCACGCTCGAGCGCCATCCTCCGGCGCAGTGCATCACGATAGGTTTACCGGTCGGCACCTGGTCGAGGCGAGTTCGCAACTGCGCCAGCGGGATCGGGATCGCTCCCGGTATCGTGCCGAAGTCGCGCTCACCCGGGTTGCGAATGTCGATGAGCGTCACCTCGTCCGCGGCGAGCATCACATCGAGCTGCTCGACCGTGGTGCGCGGTGCCGTCTCGACCAATGTCGCCAGCTCGGCTGGAAACGCACCGTCACTGCCGATTCCGAGGTATCCGGTCACGTTGTCGGATCCGATTCGGGCCAACCGCAGTGCTGCCTCCTGCTCTTCGCCCGGATAGGCGATCAGCACGATGCGACCACCGACCTCCGCGACCATGCCGCCGGTCTCGGCGAAGCGACCGTCGAACCCCACGTTGATCGATCCGCGCAGATGACCGGCAGCGAAATCGTCCACACTTCGTGCGTCGAGCACTCGTGTGCCGGAAACCAGCTCGGCCCTCACGGCCTCGGGTGTCAGCGCAGGGATGATGCGGCCAGGAGACAGCAGTGGGTGCACCTGCTTGTTCATGGCTGCGTCGGCGGAGAAGTACGACGGTGCCGCCGGTTGGCCGTCGGTGACGAGCGCAACGAAGGCGTTTTCGGTCATCGGCTGCACCGACGGGTTGCTCGCGCGCTGCTCACCGATGGTGGAGGTGAGCTCGGTGGAGAGGTTCTTTCCACACGACGAGCCGGCACCGTGAGCGGGCATGACGACGACGTCGTCGGGCAGCGTCAGCAGCTTGTCGTGGATCGTCGAATACATCGCACGGGCCAGGTCCGTGGTCGAGCCGTCCCCGAGATTCACCAGGTCCGGTCGTCCGACATCGCCGATGAAGAGGGAGTCACCGGTGAGCACGGCCGTAGGGGTGGCCCCGGGATGCTCGCGAACCAGCACCGAGATCGACTCCCACGTGTGACCGGGAGTGGACAGGATCTCGAGTTCGACGTCGCCGAGGGACAACCGCTCCCCGTCTCGCAGTCGCCGGATCGGATAGTCGGTCTCGGCAGCCTCGCCGAAGCCGATCCAGGCACCGGTCGCGTCGACCAGTTCGAGGTGGCCCGAGACGAAATCCGCGTGGAAGTGAGTGTTGACGACCCCTTCGATGACGAGTCCGTACTTCTCGGCGTCGTCGAGATACTCCGCGATGTCGCGACGCGGATCGACGACGATCGCGCGCCCCGTCCTCTGATCTCCGATCAGATACGAAGCGTGGGAAAGACATTCGAGGTAGTACTGCTCGAGGATCATGGATTCCTCCGTCTGAGACGTCTCCGGGCGAGTTTCGCGAGGTGGTAGACACAGTGTGTAATACCCCCTAGGGTATGTCAAGTACCCCCTGGGGTATACCGTGGCACCAAGGATTGGAGTGAACACACGATGACATTGGGGCTGGCGCTCGGATTCGGCGCTGTGATCGGAATTCTCCTCGGCCTACTCGGTGGAGGCGGATCCATTCTTGCGGTCCCGGTGTTGGTGTTCGCCCTTGGCCTCGGCGTGGAGGAAGCGATCCCCGTCTCGCTGATCGTCGTCGGCACCGCCTCGGCGGTGGGAGTGATACCGAAGCTGCGAGCACGCCGCGTCGAATGGCGACTGGCGGCGGTGTTCGCTGCGACCGGCATTCCAGCGACCTTCGCCGGCAGCGCACTCGGCCGGTTGCTTCCCGAGAGGATCCTGCTGCTCGGCTTCGCCGCCGTGATGGTTACCGCAGGAGCCCGGATGCTCGCCGAGCGAGGAGATACAGGAACAGCCTGCAAGACATCGGCATCGGGCATCAACTGGAGACACTGCGCTCCACGTTCGATTCCGGCAGGCCTTGCTGTCGGATTCATGACCGGGCTGTTCGGCGTCGGAGGCGGCTTCCTCATCATTCCGGTGCTGGTGCTGATGCTCGGGATAGAGATGTCGGTCGCGGTCGGCACCTCGTTGGTCATCATCGTCGCCAACTCCGTCGCCGGTCTGTTCTCACATCTGAGCGGCACGACCATCGACTGGTCGATCACCCTTGCGTTCGCAGGCACCGCAATTGTCGGCTCCCTCCTGGCCGCGCACTTCGGAATGCGGGTCGATACCGCACGGCTGCAACGCCTGTTCGCCTACCTGGTGTTCGCAGTGGCCGGGTACGTCGTCGTCGACGCGGCCTTCCTGAGCTGATCTCGCTATTGTCCGGCCCCATGTCGGGCCGGAACCGTGGGTCGAAAGGCCCTATACCGCACGAGCCGCGCCGGGCACCCTCGAGGCAGGAGCACTCCGTCTCCGGGACCGCGAGGTAGCCGATCTTCATGACCATCACCGACGCAGGACCGACCACTCGGCTGGTGAACGACGAATCGACGTCGCTTGCCTCGATGCTCGCCGCGAGGTTCCCCGATCTGACCCCCACAGTCGTCGCGGCCGAGATTCGCCGCACCCTGCCGCCCATGGCAGAGCGATCATGGTGAGCGCGGAGCCGCGACCCCAGCCCACCCGAACCCCGGTCGCTCCCGGCTTCTGGGCGAAGAAAGACTGGGGTGACATCGTCGTCGCGCTCGACGGCACCCCGACGTCCCGCGACGCACTGTCCTGGGCAGCGGGTCTGGCCTCGGTCACCGGGGCACGCATTCGGCTCGTGCACGCACTCACACCCCGCGAATCGACCCGGTCGTTGGAGCGACTGCACGGTCGACGCCTTCTTCGATCGGCTCGCCGTGAACTCGTCGGTCTCGATCCCCGCATCGCAATCGATTCGATTCTGACGGACGACCCGATCGCCCCCGTTCTCGGCGCGCTGTCGCACACCGCCGACCTGATTGTCATCGGAGGCCGTGAATCGGGTCCGATCCGCGATGTGCTGTTCGGCCGCAACGCAACTCGTATCGTTGCAGAATCGACGTGCCCCGTCCTGGTGTGGCGCCCCCAGCACGCAGACCTCACGCCGACCTCTCCGGTTGTCGTCGGCGTGGATCACTCGGACTCCTGCACCCGGGCGATCGAGGCGGCCTTCTGGTTCGCCGATGCGCTCGAAGTCCCCCTCACCGCGCTGCACGTCGGATCGCCCCACAGTAGGCCCGTCACGAACGACATCGAGCTGCAACAGATCCGAGGGCTGGAGTGGCTGGAAGGTCGCGTCGATGCTGCTGCGTCCGCGCATTCCACCGTAGACGTGCATCTGCACCTGCTCGACGCATCGGCGCAGCACGAGCTACGACGCGCATCGGCTACCGCACACCTTCTCGTGATCGGCAGCCGCACCCACGGACCACGGACGGGTCCGCGTACCGGGTCGGTCGGACAGTCTCTCGTGCACGCATCGTGCTGTCCGATTCTCGTGGTGCGTTGAGCCCTCGATCAGCCGACGACCCCCGCCTCATCGGGACCTTGTGCCCTTACGGATCCACTGCTCGACGCCGGACACTCGTAGGAGACGAATGCACTTCGGGTGGGAGTAGGTGGCGGCCATGTTCTCGAAACTCGCGCACCGATCGTGGCGACACAGTCCATGGATTTCCAATCCACTGATGCGGCTGCCGGGCAGGATCGAACGAGCGGCAGTCGCCGTCGGGATCGCGGTGCTTCTGTTGCTCATCCCTGTGGCAGCGACGATCGGTTCGGTGACCTACAGCGACCTGTCGCTGCGCTCGCAACAGCAACGCGCAGAATATGTTCGAGTCGACGCCCGTGTCATCGACGCCACGAAATCCGCTCGGTCCGATACCGACGGCGTGACGACCGTGGCCGGTACCGCGACCGTGCAGTGGAGCGCGCCGGACGGCTCGCTGCGCTCCGGGGCAACCGACGTACCGTCGGCATTGCGAGTCGGTGACACGACTCCGATCTGGCGTGATGCGGACGGGAATCTGGTGCGCGCTCCCGCCACTGCTGCCGGTGCCGTCGTCAACGGAGCTGCCACGGCCGTGTTCGTATGGTTCCTCGGTGCCCTCGTCATCGGCGGTCTGGTCGATCTCACCACCAAAGCCGGCGAACGTTCACGAATGCGGCAGTGGGACAGAGATTGGCAACACTTTCTACAGGCCCGCGACCATCGCTCGCGGTAGCGCCGTCGAAGCCCGGCGACGCGGCCGGTCACCACGAGGAGGGCCGAGCGTCCTCGAAAAAAAGGCCTTTGTGCCGATGGCACATCGCGTGTGTAGTCGTACGCTCAGGACCGTCGTCCTTGAACTCGTCGACACGAAGCTCCCACGTTCGAGGAGGCGATGACATGATCGGTACCGGCACCGAATTCTGTTCCGCGAGTGCGGACTACGAGCGTGCGCTCATGTGTAGACCGTTGGCTGCACAATTACGCGTGGTCGATCTTCGAATACAGGTGATGATGGACGAGCAGGGCGCGCTGCACCCTCGCGACCTCGTGGCGTCGGCGCTGCCGTCGAGTCGACGACCCCTTCTGAACTCTGCTTGAGGTCGGAGCGGGCGTATGACCTTCGAGACGCTCGCCCTGTGTGCCGCAGTGGGATTGCTCGGCCCACTGCTGGCGCTTCCGCGCGGGCTTCGGATACCCGTCGTCGTCGGCGAACTCGTCGCCGGAATTGCTCTCGGCCACACAGGCTTCGGCATCGTCGACCCCAGCGAGCAGACGCTGAGCTTCCTGGCACAGGTGGGGTTTGCGCTCGTCATGTTCGTGGCCGGCAGTCAGATACCGATTCGCGACCCGCGACTGCGCATCGGTCTCGGGGTCGGTACTGCGCGGGCGGTGACCGTCGGGCTGCTGGCAACCGTGCTCGGCTGGGCCGTCTCCGCCGCGTTCGATCCACCTCACCTCGGCCTGTACGCGGTGTTGAGGCATCGTCCTCGGCCGCTGTCATCATGCCGATCGTCGAGTCCACCACGATGACCGCACCCGGTCTGATGGCCCTCCTGCCGCAGATCGCGCTGGCGGACGCGGTCTGTATCGTCGCGCTGCCTCTCGTGATCGATCCACGGCAGGCCGGTCCCGCCGCACTCGGATCGGCGACGGTCCTGATCGCCGCCGCCGTGATCTTTGTCGTCCTGCGCCACTTCGACGCCTCGGGACTGCGCCGTCGCGTGCATCATGTGTCTGCCCAACGCAAACTCGCGCTCGAACTGCGCCTCAACCTGATTCTGCTGTTCGGCCTCGCGGCCCTCGCGGTCCACACCCACGCATCGGTGATGCTGGCCGGCTTCGGCTTCGGGCTGGCCGTCGCTGCCATCGGAGAACCGCGACGACTTGCGAAACAACTGTTTGCCATCACCGAAGGTTTTCTGGGGCCACTGTATTTCGTCTGGCTCGGTGCATCCCTCGATCTGCGCGCCCTCGGCAGTCACCCGAACATGATCGCGCTGGGGCTCGTGTTGGGATTGGGAGCCATCGCCGCGCACGGTGCGATGCGTCTGACGGGCCAGCCCGCCGGGCTCGGGATACTCGCGGCAGCCCAGATGGGAGTTCCGGTCTCGGCCGTGACACTCGGCACGCAGAGCGGCGTGCTGGCTCCCGGGGAGGGCCCTGCCATCGTGCTCGGTGCACTGATGACCATCGCGGCGGCGGCCGCCGCATCGCGGGTCGCCGCTCGTCGTCCGGCCTGACCCCGGCGGGCCTGCGGCGGCGCAAGGCATTTGGGTGTTTCGAGTTGATCAGGACGGGGAACAGAGCTCGTGGAACGATCGGCACGACGCGAAACGGATCACGACGATGACGGATGACCAGGTCTGGCGCCTCAAGGGTGCGTGCATCGACGACATGGATGCATACGACTCGCAGCAACTTCCCCGCCACGGACGTAAGCGAGCAGAGCGGGCGTGGCGTCTGTGCGCTGACTGCCCGGTGCTGCGTGAGTGCGCCGAGCAGACGGCTCGCGACATCGAGTCGGGTCGCATTCCGGTGGGAGTGGTCGTCGCCGGTGCCGCGTATCACGACAACGCGAGCAACGGTCGGCGTACCGACGCGTACCGGACGCTCGAATTCCTCATCGGGCGGCCACTTTCCAACCCTGCAGCCTGATCACGGCGCGGTAACGGAACGCTACGAACAAGGTCACGGCGACAACTCTCTTCGACGCGTTTTCGGCGCGTCATCCAGTGTCTGACCTGCGGCGTTCCAACTCGGGTGACAATAGTGCGCATGGATGCAGGGGAGTCTTCTCACGTCGGCGAGCCGAGTGATGTGCAGAAGGCTCTCGACAAGCGCGCACCCATCGAACAGGCCAAGGGCATCCTGATGGCCATGCATCGCATCGGCCCGGAGGCTGCGTTCGACATGCTCATCGAGCAGTCTCAGCGCTCCAATCGCAAGCTGCGCGAAGTGGCACTCGACCATATTCGGTGGGCCACAGCCCGGTGAAGAAAGAAGATGGCCTCGCACGCTGTGTTTTCAACGTGCGAGGCCTAGGCGATGGAGTAGTCCGGACTACACAATCGCTTGTGTGCCGTATGCCCTGACGCGGCCACCCGAAACATAGCCGGTCGGGAGCTCGGCAGAAGCGCTCAGAAGCGCGCCAGAATTGCTCGGGCACAACGAACTACGGTCGCGCGGTCGTAGGACATCACGTAATCGAACTGACGGTCGGCGTCCACCTCACCGCGATGTAGGTCGATTGCTGCCAGCACACCGCAGAAGTGCGGGCCGAGAACCACGACGTTCCACTCCTCGACGAGCGGATCCATCGGGTCGAGGGGCGCATGCACGATGCCGCCCTCTTGCACGTATCCCATGCCTACGCCGTAGACGCCGGCGTAGGAGATCTGCTCGGTCATCGACACCCAGCGGCTGCGGGTGGTCGGGGTGAAGTGTTCGGCGCGCTGAAAAGTACCGAGTACCAATGTCTCCGGCCCAGCAGCCGCGGCCTGCATCTCGAGCGAAGTGCTCATAGCCACCAGCAGTCGCTTGGTGCTGCGCGTTGCCGTCTTGCCTGCGGAGGCAATGGCGTACGGCGATTCGGCGGCGACGGTCGGCGTGCTCCAGGTCGGGAACGGAGGCATAACCTCGGCCGCGTCGGAAGGTAGCTCCTCCGTCGATTGCGCGGCCGGATACAGCTCTCCCACCCCGTAGGTGGCACCGAGTCCGAGTGCGCGGGTCCGATGCAGCGCACTGTCGACCCCGCTCGCCACGACCACGGCTCCGGTTCGTTCGACCTGAGCCGAGACGGCGTGAGCGGTACGCGCAGTCGACAGATCCGGGCGGCGGGAGACCATCGATTCGGCGAGGATGATCACGTCCGGCTCGATGAGAGGGAGCAGGGTCATCGACTGCGGCCGGCGACCGACGTCGTCGACGGCCACCACTTTGCCTTCGCGTCGAGCTTTGTCGATTGCGGCGAGAGTGCGCGCCGGGCTGTCGACGAGAGCAGCCTCGGTGACGACCACGATGTCGCGGCGCAACTGTTCTTCGGTGGCTGCATCCAGGGCAGCGAGCGAGTCGACGTCCATGGACACGAGCATCGGCAGCCGCACCGATTGGTTGAGCCGGGCCACACCCCACGCGAGCGCGTCGAGCTCGCGCTTGGCGTCCATGGCCCTGGCTGCGCGCTTGAGCGCATCTGCCGATGCGAGGGGACCGTTCTCCGGGCCGCGCAGCTGCACTTCGATGGCTGCGAGCGCACCGTTGTCCAGCCGACAGACCGGGGCGAAATACGGCTGCACCGTCAACTCTCCCGTGTCCGTGTCGACTGCAGATCCTGCTTCGGCCAGCGCGAACGTCACACCTCAGTTTGACACGAAAAAACGACCCCCGTCACGCGGGGGTGAACTGTAATTCCAAACCTGGTCGAGGTGTTTTCTTTCGCTTCGACCATGCTCGACGACGGAGATGTCACCGAGACGGTCACGACTGTCTCGTTTTGATAACTTTGCATAACGGAAAGATAACGACGCACGGGGTGAAGGTCGAAGGAACGCCAGGCCCGACCGAGGCGCGAAAATGGGACGAATGCCGGTGTTGCGCTGAACTTTCCGGGTAGCAGCCGGATTCAGTTACTACTGCGTACAACAAACATACCGACCGGATTGTGACTTCTCACAGAGTTGAAACAAACCATTTCCGACATATGTTTCGTCAACCTAACGTCCCTCCCGGCTGCCGAACCAACGGTGCCACCGGATGCCACGACCGGGTCCGGATCCGTCTTGGACTGGAGGATCGATCGATGACGCTCAACCCGCCGACCCGCTCTCGCACACTCGTCACCGCAGTCGCCGCTCTTGCCATCACCGGTGCGACAGTCGGTGCCGCCAGCGCCGGCGCCGCCACCATTTCCCCTGCTGGTACCGCGTTCACGGCACCCGGCACGATCGTCGTGAGCACTCCGGCGTCGTTCGGTCTGCCGGTGAGCTGCTCCATCAACCTGAGCGGCACCACCAGCGCAGACGGCTCGTCGGCGACGATCACCGATGCCCAGATCAGCGGCTCCAACCGACTGTGCGGCCTGCCCCAGCTGAAGAACCTGCCCTGGACCCTCACTCCCACCAGCGCCACCACCGGGGAGGTGTCCAACGTGGCCTTCTCGCTGGTCGGATACAACTGCGGGCCCGCCACGTTGGCCGGGTCCTTCGACAACATGACGAACACGCTCACCGCGACGAACCAGCCGATGTCCGGCAACTGCACCGTCAACAGCCTGTCGGTCCAGCCCGACCCGGCCTTCACCCTGTCCTGATTCCCGTCCTACCTCGTTCCACATCGACCGTTCCCGAGAAGGAGAACACGTGAAGATCCGCAACAAGACTGTCGTCACCATGACGGCATTGGCATCGAGCATCGCCCTGGGCACGCTCGTCGCCGCCCCGGCCAATGCCGCCGACACCCTTCCCATCACGTTTCAGGCAGATACGACGACGGTCATCGCCAAGACCGGCCAACCGGTGGTGTTTCCCACCACCGATCTCGCCACGGACGTCGATCTGGTCGGTGGCACGGTGACCGGGTCGCTCGAATTGCCGCAGGCATCGGCCGATCTGAAACTCGGTCCCGCGACGCTGGCGAACTTCACGATCTCGATCGTCGACGCGACCCCGGTGTCCGGCACCATCGTCCGCGGCGGACCGGACGAGGCACCGACGTTGGATCTCGACGTCGCGCAGAGCTTCAAGATTCGCATCGATTCGGTGAAGCCGTTGGGCATCGACACCGGGTCGGCCGGATCGGCTGCGGTCGACCTGATCCCGGCGGGTAGCAACTGCGTCACCGCCGAGACCACCGCCAACCTGTCCGGTTCGCTCGATGCCATCGATCTGATCCAGAACAATCAGGCCGATGCACACGTGAAGGGGACGTACACGATTCCGCAGTTCCAGAACTGTGGCGCGTTCACGTCGGTGCTGAATGCGATCATCGCCGGTCCCGGCAACACTCTCGACGTGCATCTGACCGATCCGGTCTTCGATGTCGGCACCCGGTCCGCGATTGCGGCAGAGGTGGCGTAGCGGTTCACACCTCGATCGGCGGCGTCGACCGGTTCCATCGCGGAACTCGGTCGACGCCGTCGTTCAGTGTCGTTCTTCGACCGGATGGACGGACGGCTCCCCGTCGTCGTACACCGCGACGCGGTTGCCACCGATCCGTTTGGCCCGGTACATGGCTCGATCGGCCCGGCTGATCAACACATCGACGTCCTCCGCGACACCCCGCGCGTCGACAACCGCATGCGCGACGCCTATCGACGCCGTGAGCGGGGAACGGTCGGTCGACTCGCTCAAACGGCTGCGCAATTCCTCGGATCTGTCGATCACCGTGTCGACTTCGGCGAGGCACACGATCGCAAATTCTTCGCCGCCGAGTCGCACCGTCACTGCCGGTGTCGGGAAGAGTTCGAGGATTCGGCTCGCGGCCAGACGAATGACGGTGTCTCCGTGCTCGTGACCGAATCGATCGTTCACTGCTTTGAAGTTGTCGATGTCGATCACCACGGCGGCCAGTTCCGCATCCGCACCGGAACGAAGGTCGAGGTTGCCGATCGCCGCGTCGAAGCCCCGTCGGTTCTGCATTCCGGTGAGCGGGTCGTAGAACGCGCCGGTGGCGTCGCGGCGCAGCAGCATCAGGAAGGAATGGCAGATCAGCGGTGCCGAGAACATCACCAGGATCAGCATCACGAGATAGAGATTGGTCTGCAATCGACGTTCGGGGTCGTTCACCATGGCCGAGGTGTAGAGCGCGGCGACGGTGACGAACGCGAAGAGGTGGTGAGCGGTGAACAGCTTGGGGCCGTGAAAGCCAACGACGTAACTGCCCATCACGGTGAACAGCGCAGCCATCGGCAACATCTCGGACGGCTTGTCGACGGTCAGAAGAACTGCGGCGAGCACGATGTCGGCGTAGAGCACGAAGGCGACCGACATCGGCCAGGACGGCCAGCCTCCGATCAGCCAGGCCAACCCGAGGGGCAGCGTCGTCGCGACGGTGAACCACAGTGCCCATCGCGCAGCACCGCTGTCTCCGAGACCCGGGATGGTCAGGGCGATCGCCGCACCGGCCGCGTAGAACCAGCAGAAGATTCCGATGAGAATTCTGGTGACGTGCAGTGCTTGTTGGGACCGTGCGTACGCAACGTTCCACCCGTAGTCGACCGGAAGCGACCACCATTGGCGAAGACTGTTCACAGATCGAGCAGCTTTCCTAGTGTCCCGACGAGGATGAACAAGTCAACCACAGACGAAACCACCCGGTCCGAGAAGTCGGGAACTTGCTCACACGGCCTTATCCGCGCATGCCGTCGGCCAATTCGAACACGCGACCTGCGTAGGTCACCACGAACGCATCGAGGGCCTGCTGAGACAGTTCGGGGCATCCGGCTCGGCGAAAGAAGTGCTCCAGATCCACCAGTCGATCCCCCAGCCCGACGCGTTGTCGATCCAAGGCCTCGAGCTCGACGACCAACGCCTTCAGTTCCTCGACCTTGCGCAGTACGTCGTCCATCGGATCACCGTCCACTTCACTGGGCCTTCTACGGACCGTCCACATTCGGGCGGCGGAGCCGGGCTTCCCTCCCGGCTCCGCCGATCTCGACTCTACTCCTTGTCGAACACATGTGCGAAACAATTGGACGGGACCTCGCTTTGTACCACTCATCCTGTGCACAATCCGAGAATGTGACCTACAGTCTGTGACATGCTCCAGAAAAGGGGTCCGAACGAGGTTCGACCGCCGGGTTCGACCGATCCAATTCATATGGCGCTCTTAGCAATCCTCACGATTGCGATGATCGCTCTCGTCGTCGTTGCGATCCAACAGGGCCGCCTCTGATCACGCACCTCGGCGTTCATCGTCGACTGGATTCCGCGTCGGTCGCCGCTTCACGAACGGTCAGGTCCGCACTTCGGGCACCATCGTCACGTGCGCGCCCGGATCCGCATCGAGTACCGCGGTCCGTATCGCGCGCAGATACGCGAGATAGGTCGGGTACCCCCGCAGTTGTCGCGGGCCGATGGGCACGAATGTGCCCGATGCCGGGTTGCAGACGAACTGCTCGATCTGCGAACGGGCTTGTGCGCCATCGAAATCGGCGTCGACGGTGACGATGAACCGCATCACCGTTTCGCGTTTTCTCCCCAATCCGAGACGGTGCACTCCGAACCAGAGGCGGGTGCCGTCCGGTCCCAGATACTCGATACCCCATCGACCGAAGCTACGTTCGGCGGTGTCGACGACCGTTCGGGCGAGATCCGCAACGGCCATCGTCGACGAGATTTCGATGCACGCGTCTTGACGACGTGTGATCATTCACTGCCAGCTTTCTACGATTCCACCGAATACCTCCCCGACATTCGGTGCATATCGGGCGAATTTAGCAGCTCATCCGACATCCGGCACGACGACTGTTACGTCGCCCGAACTCCGACCACCGCCGCTGCCTCCGCTGCCATCCGGGCAGCCGTCCTCGCAGTGGGGTGAACGCCGTCGAACGTGGCTCCGGGTCGGTCGAGCAGTGGCGCGAATTCTGCGACGGGTATGCCGCGCTCGGCGGCCAGTGCGCGAATGTCGTCGTTCAGGTCGTCTGCGCTGACCTTCCGCGACGACGGCACCGTGGCGATCACAACCGTGTCGATGTCGTGTGCCCGGTCCAGGATGGCGCGTAGGTTCTCGATGATCATGGGCAGCGGTACCGATCGGGCGAGGTCGTTGGTGCCGCCGTTGACGACGAGGATGTCCGGGTTCGCGGCCAGCGCTTCGTCGGTTCGGGCGAGGATCTGCGTCGTGGTCGCGCCGTTGATTCCCAAGTTGGCACCATCGGCGGCGGGAGCATCGTCTCCGCACACGAGGTACGAATACCACGACGTGTTGCCGTGAATTCCCCAGTCGATACGTGAATTGCCCTGGGCCATCGAGTCTCCCAGCGTCACCAACCGTGGTCCGGTGTCGTTGACGCTCCACCCGAAGCAGTGCGCGTTGTGGATCGTCAGCGCCGGCGTCCTCAGTGGTCCTGCCACGAGCGCGGCGGCGAGCGCCAACCCGAGTGCGCCGGCGATCCACAGTCGAGTTCTTCGCACGCCGGGGATTCTGCCCTAGGGGTGACGCGGGGAATCAGTTGCAGTCGGGGAAGTCCACTTCGGTGGGTGCCGGGACCGATTGCGGCTGAACCGGTGCCTGGGCCTCGCCGGCGACGGTCGGTTCGACGAGGTTGTACTCGATGGTCTTGGTCTGCCCCGGCTCGATGACGACCGGCACGTAGAACACGGGGTGGCCGCGCTCGGCAGCGGTCAGCAGAAACAGAGGAGTTCCGTTGATGGTGGCGTTCGTCAAGGTCGCGCCCTGAGTTGCGTACAGCGCGACCACCGATCGGTTGGTTCCCGGGGGTCCGTCGTATCGGGTGGAGTCGTTCTGTCTGCCGGCGATGTAGGTGGTGTAGTCCTGCAGCGCAGCGTTGTTGGTGATCTCGGCGACCACGCGGGTGGTCCGCGTCGGGCCGTCGCAGGACTGTGCGGAGTAGGTGACCTTGCGCTGCAGGTAGTAGTCGAGTTTGCCGCCTGCACCGTTGTTCACCACCACCGCGGCGTACGGGTCGGGGCTGTCGGGAACTTCGTGACCGATCCTGGTCGGTCCCAGGATCGCTTGCAGTGCCGGGTCCGCGCTCCACACGGCGATGTGGCCTTCACTGGTGGCCTTGCCGAGTGCTTCGAGCAGCGCGCTGGGCGATCCGATGTTGCCCTGCATCTTCGCGACCACTCGGGCGGCGATGTCCTGGAGATAGGCCTTGCGTGCGGTGTTGTCGTCCTCGAAGCGGAAGTATGCGTCGGACTGCGTGATCCGAACGACGTTCGATCCGTCGATCACCTCGCCGTCACCCATCGTGATGGGGCCGACGACATCGAGGATGTAGCCGAGGGCAACAGGGTCGGTGGCCAGGGCACCGTCCACACGTTCGCCGGTTTCCTGCTCCCACATCGACTGCCAGATCTGCCCGGCGTACGGGAAGTGCGGGCTGACGTTGCTGTTCTGCCAATTCTGCGTGGGCTGGAACCGACTCTCGTAGGTGTTGAAGAAGTCCGGACCGAGATCGATGGGGTCGTACGGAATTCGGAGCTCGGCGTTGCTGGCGAGCGAGTCGACCGCGACTTTGCCGTCGACAGCACGCACGATGCCGAATCCGCCTATCAGTCCACCGGTTCCACGAGATTCCGAGAGAGTCTGAAAGGCCATGAAGTAGTTGCGTGGACCGTCGGCACCGAGCATCGCGGGGAGCACCTTGGCGGCGATGTCGGTGTTGGTCAACAGGGTCGTCAGTTCGTGCGTCTGATCCTGCAGCTGAGTTCGAGCGTCGCCGACCTGAGCGACGAACTCCGGTTCCGCGATGGCCTGGGACTGCGAGTTCAGTACGTCCGCTGCGGCCGCGGCCTGTGACAGCGCGGGCGAGGCGGCGCGCAGAGCAGCGATGTCGATGGCACCGTCGGGCCCGCGCAGCTGACTCGGATCGAGTGTGGCCCCCACCTCGACCGACGGCGTCAGCACATCCACGGTCAGCCCGTTGACGACGTCGGTGATCTGCGAGACGACGTCCAGCGGTTGACCCACGTACGGAATCGCGGCAGCCGCCTGCCAGATCACCGAATCGGTGGCGTCCTTCGCCTGGGTCGAGGTGCGCACCGCGTCGTCCACGGAGGTCTCGGCCTTCTGCGTATCCCCTGCCAGCAGAGCAGTTTTCGCTGCCTGAGCGTAGCCCCGAGCCTGATCGAGGTACGTATAAGCGGTATTGGCCGTGTAGGCGAGCCAGGCACCGAGTCCGAGCGCAACGACGACGACGACCCCGAAACCGAGCAGGATGCGTCGGCCGGTCCTCTTCTTGGAACGACGACGCCTGCGGCGACTACGAGAGCTGCGATGGTCGCCGTACGGGTAGTCGTTGTCGTAGCTCATGGCTGGATGGGTGCCCTTTCGTCGCGGCTAAGACTACAAACGACGTCCTCCCACCGCGACACGACGCTCGGGTCGGCTGCGCCGATATCGCACCGGCGCAGCCGTTCGAGGTCAGGAACCCAGAATTGCGCTCACTGCGGTGCTGCCGCTCTCGGCGCTTCCGCTGCCGATGAGCCCGAGGATGACGTCGACGATGATCTTGGCGATGAATGCGTCCATAGCTACTCCTGTTGTGAAGTACCCCCGACGGGATACAGACGGACCTGCGTGCGCTGCGACCGTTTGTTACCGGCCACAACGAATCGGAAGGTAGCAGCTGAATCTGTCCGAACGGTGGCTCTGTGGTCGCGGCCACAGAGCCGGAACATTTGTACAAATCTCGAAATTTGTCTACCGGAATGACAAATTCGGTGTATTGTCCAATCCATAGTGATCGGCCTTACACGAGGAGTGACGATGACCGCATCGAATGTCGACAACCAGGCGCAGACGCCGGTTGCCGAATGGCACGACCGAAAGCGTTACCTCTGGCTGATGGGGTTGATCCCGCCCACAGCGGTGTTCGTGGCCACCGGCCTGGTCTGGGCCTTCAACCAGCTCGGCTGGAACGCCGTGTCCCCGGTCTGGTGGTGGATCGGCGCGCTGCTCGTCTACGGGTTGCTCCCGATCCTCGACCGGTTCTTCGGTCCCGACGGCGACAACCCACCCGACGAGGTGATGAAGGCGCTCGAAGAAGACAAGTACTACCGCTACTGCACATACGCCTACATTCCGTTCCAGTTGGCGAGCTTGGTGTTCGCCTGCTACCTCTGGTCGGCCGACAACTTGTCCTGGCTCGGAATCGACGGTGGACTGGGACTGGCCTCGAAGATCGGTCTGGCCATCAGCATCGGTGTGATGGGCGGCGTCGGTATCAACACTGCGCACGAGCTCGGCCACAAGAAGGACAGTCTGGAACGCTGGCTGTCGAAAATCACGCTGGCACAGACGTTCTACGGCCACTTCTACATCGAACACAACCGCGGCCACCATGTTCGCGTCGCCACTCCCGAGGATCCGGCGAGTTCGAAGTTCGGTGAGAGCTTCTGGGCCTTCCTCCCTCGTAGCGTCTGGGGCAGCCTGAAGTCGTCCTGGGAGCTCGAGAAGACGCGTATGGAGCGATTGGGCAAGAGCACGTGGAGCATTCGGAACGACGTACTGAACGCGTGGCTGATGTCCGTTGTTCTCTACGCGGTGCTCGTCGCGGTGTTCGGTCCGATCGTGCTGCCGTTCCTGGTGATTCAGGCGATCTACGGCTTTTCGTTGCTGGAAACGGTCAACTACCTCGAGCACTACGGCCTGCAGCGGCAGAAGAAGGAGAACGGCCGCTACGAGCGATGCACCCCCGAGCACAGCTGGAACTCCGATCACATCGTGACCAACATCTTCCTGTATCACCTTCAGCGACACAGTGATCACCATGCCAACCCCACCCGCCGCTACCAGACTCTGCGCAGCATGGACGGGGCACCGAACCTGCCGAGCGGATACGCGAGCATGATCTCGCTGGCGTACTTCCCACCCGTGTGGCGCAAGGTCATGGACCACCGCGTTCTCGACCACTACGACGGCGACATCACGAAGGTCAACATCCAGCCGTCCAAGCGGGAGAAGATCCTCGCCGCGCACGGAGCCAAGTGATGGCCGCCTTCGAGTGCCCGGTGTGCGAGTTCGTCTACGACGAGACCAACGGCGCTCCGCGCGAGGGCTTTCCGGCCGGCACAGCATGGTCCGACGTACCCGACGACTGGCCCTGCCCCGATTGCGGTGTCCGCGAGAAAATCGACTTCAGGAGTAAGGCATGAAGCTCTACCGCTGCGTTCAGTGTGGATTCGAGTACGACGAGGAACTGGGGTGGCCCGAGGACGGGATCGAACCCGGCACTCGCTGGGACGACATTCCCGACGACTGGTCGTGCCCCGATTGTGGCGCTGCCAAGGTCGATTTCGAGATGGTCGAGGTCGAGCGCGGGTGAGTGCGTCCGTTCCGCACGCGATCGCGATCATCGGTTCGGGTGCAACCGGGTACACCGCGGCCAAAGCCCTACGCGCCGAGGGTTTCACCGGATCCATCACGATGGTCGGGAGTGAACGGGCTGCGCCGTACCGCCGACCGACGGTGTCCAAGGAGTTGCTGACCGGAAGCAAGTCGATCGAGCAAGTGCAGCTCGGCTCGGCGATCGACGGTGTCGACGTGCGCTCGGGTGTCACGGCTGTCGGCCTCACCGATTCGACTGTGCTGCTCGACGACGGCGACCCGGTTCCGTACGACGCGCTGCTCCTGGCAACCGGCTCTCGGGCCCGGCAACTCGATCTTCCGGGCCACGTGTTCACCCTCCGAGGTGTCGCCGATGTCGAGACCTTGCACGCCGACATTCTGCGCACCCGATCACTGTTGGTGATCGGCGGCGGACTGATCGGATGCGAGGCGGCCGCGGCTGCTCGGTCCCTGGGAGCCGAGGTGACGGTGCTCGAGGCCGCAGCGGCACCGCTCAACCGGATCGCTCCGGCCGCGATCTCGCAGATGTACGTCGACCTGCACGCAGACAACGGCATCGCGTTCCACACCGACGTCGCCGTCACCGACCTCGCCGAGCAACGTGACGGAACACTTCTCGTGACCGCAGCGGACGGTCGTTCGTGGTCCGCCGGTACCGTGCTGGTCTCCGTCGGCTCGGTGCCCAACGTCGAACTCGGAGCAGATATGGGCCTCGAGATCGGATCGGGGATTCTGGTCGACGCCGGGATGCGGACCTCGATACCGAACATCTACGCCGCGGGCGATGTGGCAGAGGTACCCAACACGATCCTCGGCGGGACGTATCGGAGTGAGCACTGGAACGGCGCACTGGATCAGGCCACCCGGGCTGCCCGCTCGATGATCGGCGTGGATCCCGGCAGTCTCGACGTCCCGTGGGGCTGGTCCACCCAACACGGCGTCAACCTTCAGTTCGCGGGGTGGACCGGTGCGACCGACGAGTACGTGGTGGCTCGCGGCTCTGTTGCCGACCGCCGCTTCACCGCATGCGCGCTGCGTGACGGCCGGCTCGTCGGGGCCATCGGTGTGGGGTTCCCGAAGGACATCAGGCAGATCAGATCCTTCATCGCCAGCGGAGATCCCGTCGATCGGGATCGCCTCGGAGCGGATTGGCTGGATCGACCACATGCGGTCGTTCGATAGAGTCGTGTTCATGCCCGCAGCCGAACAGACGTCGACCCCCGGTCGATACCGTGAAGCCGCGTCCAGTCTTGCGCGCGATACCGCGCTCGATGCGTTGCGTGAGTTGTTGAACGAGCGCAACTGGCGCAACGTCACGATGAGCCACATCGCCAAGGCAGCAGGGCTGAGCAGACAGAGCCTGTACAACGAGTTCGGTTCACGACGCGGCGTCGCGCAGGGGTACGCCATCAGATTGACCGACCTCTTCGTCGCGATGTGCGAAACGGCGCTGTATCAACACGAGAACGACGCATCGGCTGCTCTGCGCCAAGGCTTCTCGTCGTTCTTCCAGTTGAGTGCGCTCGATCCCCTGGTGCGATCGCTGCACGGTGGCGACGCACCCGAAGATCTGCTCCGGCTGATCACCACCGACAGTGCCGTACTCATCGAGCGTGCGGGAGACCGTCTGGCCGAGACGTTCCAACGCGGGTGGGTGGGCGCGAGCCCGCGTCAGGCAGACGTCATCAGTCGGGCAATCGTGCGTCTGGCATTGAGCTACATCCCCGAGCCGCCACCCGATATCGCCTCCGCAGCAGATGATTTTGCACTACTGCTGACTCCGTACGTCGATTCCATCACCGCCGGCCGCTCGGTCGGCCACTGACCCATAGTCCGGGCCGGCGGTCTCACATGTCGGCCGGTGCGAGCACGATGTCGAAGTCGGCTCTGGCCCAGGTCCTGTCGCCGAGGTCGCGACCGTCCGGAGTCGGTGTTCCCGACGGCTGCTCGACGAAATCCTTGATCAAGGATTCCTTCACTCCGAACACGGTGTCGCTGTCCAACAGTTCGTCGCCGCTGACGAAGATGTGCGTCACCAACGTGCGCATCCCCGGTGCCGTCGCCATGAAGTGCAGGTGCGAGGCACGCATCGGCGAGCGACCGGTCGCAGCGAGCATTCGTCCGACGGGGCCGTCGTGGGGAATCGGATACGGAGTCGGAGTCAACGCCCAGAATCGATAGCGCCCGTCGTCGTCGGTGTAAAGATGTGCTCGACCGCCGACTCGCGCGTCGTCGTACTGAACGTCGTAGAACCCGTCCTCGTCCGCTTCCCAGATTTCGAGGCGTGCTCCGGGGATCGGCGTGCCGGCGGTGTCGCGCACGGTCCCTTCCACCCAGCACGGCTGTCCTGCAGCACCTCCCGATGCATCACCACCGTTCTCGATACGCGGTGCGTCGTCGACGAAGAACGGGCCGAACACTGTCGCCTCGGTCGCGTCCTCGTAGGCGGGGTTGTTCACGTTGATCGTCTGCATCGACGCCCCGAGGACGTCGGAGAGCAGGATGAACTCCTGACGGCGGTCGTCGGTGATGTGACCGACCTCGGTCAGGAATCCGATGGCGTTGTTCCACTCCTGTTCGGTCAGTCTCACATCACGGATGAACCCGTGCAGGTGGTGCACCAGCGAGGTCATCACCTGCTTCAACCGAGGGTCGGTGCAGTCGTCGAACGATCGAAGAACGTTCTCCACCAACTGTTCTTCGACGGCGTCCTGTGCTTGTCCGGTCATGGTCTGCTCGATCATGGTCTCTCTCACTGTCCGATGTCGGTCGGCGGGTCGCCCGCCCACGCTGCGTGCAGAACGGCGGTGGCGGCCTCATGGGTGACGGGCCGCGGGTTTCCGTACGATCTGCTCGTCACGTCGTCGGCGATTCGGTCGATGTCCTTCTCCTTCATACCCAATTCGGCCAGGGACCGTGGCGCGCCGAGTGCGCGACAGAGCTCCCACAACCGGGTGGCCGGGTCACCGGAGCCGGGGAGCGCACGCGAGAGCGCCGCCACTGCGCCCGGTGCCGCCGACTGATTGAAGGCCAACACGTGCGGCAACACCACGGTGTGGGTCGGAGCGTGCGGCAGGTTCAAGGTACCGCCGAGCGAGTGACACAGCTTGTGGTGCAACGACATCGTCGTGGCACCGAGAGCGGCACCGCACAACCAGGCACCGTGAAGGGCATCGCTGCGCGCCTGCGGATCGAGGTGATCGGCCACGATTGCCGGTAGCGCCGATGCGAGTGCGCGCACCCCGTCCTCGGCCATCAGCGCGACGATGGGGCTGATGTCGGGTGCATACAACGCTTCGACGGCGTGCGCCACGGCGTTGATTCCACTCGTGACGGAGATGTCGACAGGAAGACCGGTCGTCAGCTCGGGGTCGTAGACGACGCTGCGTGGCAGCACTCTGATGTCGCGACCGGTTTCCTTGTTCCCGTCGGTCGTCAGACCCCACACCGGGGTCATCTCCGATCCGGCGTACGTGGTGGGAACGGCCACGATCGGCAATCCGTGCACCAGGGCGATGGCCTTGCCGAGGCCGATCGAGGATCCGCCCCCGACGGTGATGCAGCCGTCGGCACCGAGCGAAAGAGCCTCGGCGCTGGATCTTTTCGCCACCTCGGATGGCACATGCATCACTGCGTCGGCCCGCACACCCACGCATCGGTCTCCGAGCGTCGAGGCAATGCGTTCGGCTGTGCCCTTCTGGCTCGGCGAGCAGAGAACGAGGACGCGCCGCAGCCCGAGGTGGTCGAGCTCGTCGGCCACGGTCGACAGCGATCCTGCGCCGAATCGCACCCGCATCGGGTTCGCCTCGTAGACGAAGGCGTAGGTCATCTCGACAGGACCGCCGTCAATGCCTGCCGCAGGGCACCCTCGGGGTCTGCCGCGAGTTCGTTTGCACGCCAACAGATGTGCTTGTCCGGGCGGACCAGCAACGCGCCGCTCTCGGTCACTTCACGGAGCCGAGACCAATCGAAGTACAGGTCGGTGACGTCGCGTCCGGGTCCGATGACGACGGCCTCGACGGATACGCCCAACTCGTGGCCGATCTTGTCCGCCGCCGACTCCCAATCCGATCCGGCCACTCCGGTGATCAGCGTGAAGCGGTCGTAGGGCGCAAGATCCATCATCGCGTGCTTGTGCATGTGGTCGCCCACCCAGGCGTGCGGCAGGTGCGATCCGGGCACGGTGGACACCTGGTAGTACAGGTCCGAGTCTCGTTCCGGTTCCGGCAGTACCCCGTCCGAAACGATAGCCGTGGACGTGTAGAACTGGCCCAGTTCCACTCCGTGGGCGTTGAATTCGTAGTTCTTGATCTCCATGGCCTGCACCAGCGCGGCCCGCTTCGCCGCGCCCGCAGGCGTGTTGGCCTTACGCTCTTCGATGCGTTCGACCATCTCTTCCTCGGTCTTGGCGTCGGTGACTCCGAGGGCATGAAACAGGTCTGCGAACTCACGACCGGATCGGTTGGCGCGTTTGACGATTCGCTCGGCCACCGGGGCGCGCTCGGCGGAGTAGGTATCGAGCAACTCGTCACCCGCCTGGCCCTTGATTACCGCAGCGATCTTCCACGCGAGATTGTAGGAGTCCTGGATCGAGGTGTTCGAGCCGAGCCCGTTGCTCGGCGGGTGCCGGTGTATGGCGTCGCCCGCGCAGAACACCCGCCCCTTCTGCAGGTGCGTGGCGTACATTTCGTTGTTGCCCCACAACGATGTTCCGGTGATCTCGACGTCGAGCTCCGGCATGCCCAGCAGGCTCCGAACGATCTCGACGGCGGCGGCCTCGTCGACCACCGGTGGCGGCTGTGCGATGTCGAATCCCCAGACCACGAGCCACTCGTTCCACGGCCGAACCATGCGAACCAAACCGGCACCGATGCCACCGACATTGGATCCGGGCTGAATCACCCAGTACAGCACCGACGGTCGGTGTCCGACGTTGTCGGCGATATCGGCCTTGAAGGTGATGTTCATCGACCCGGCGATGTCCATTGCGCCTTCGAGCGGAAGGTCGATGTCCGCGGCCACCTTGGACCGCGCTCCGTCCGCACCGATCAGGTACTTGGCACGGATCGTGTAGCGGTGTCCGGTGAGTCGATCGATCACCGAGACACTGACCCCGTCGGCGTCCTGCACGTGCGAAAGGTATTCGGTGGAGAACTGGGCCTGGGTTCCCCGCATCGTCGCGTTCCTCACCAGAATGGGCTCGAGGTACGTCTGGGGAATGTCGACGGTCAGGCACGGCGACGCGAGCTGGTAGTCCGCTTCTCGGTCGGCTCCGGTACCCCACGTGCGGATGCGGCCGATCTCCTCGCCCGCGATCGAGGTGCAGAAGACGGTGTCGCCGACGAGCCCGTGCTCGGTGGCGTCGGCCAATACCTGGTCTGCGATACCGACGTCGCGGAAGACCTCCATGGTTCGTTGGTTGGTGATGTGGGCGCGCGGAGTGTTGGCCGTCCAGCGGTACTTGGTGATCATGATGTTGGGAATCCCGAGAGTGGACAGCAGCAACGCTGCGGATCCACCGGCGGGCCCCGAGCCGACGATGAGAACGTCGGTCTCGACCACCGAGGAATCGGGCAGCTCTGTGGCCTTCTGGCCGTCGTCGAACACCGGCATGGAACACACCCTTCGTTGCGCCCGACGTTGATCTCGGGTCTTGCAACCCAGTGTCCTGCATCACACGGTGGGTGGCCATCGATCACCATCATGTCGGCGCAAATCGGCAACGGTGGCGTAATTGCGAAACTATTGCACCGACCGCAGCACCACGGCGTCGCGTCGAACGTCCGATGCTCGGGCTCCGAACCGCGCCGAGAAGGCACTGGAAAAGTAAGCGGCAGAGGAGAATCCGCAGGAGGCGGCAATCTCGGCAATCGACGTCGAGCGTCCCGACGGCGAGGTGAGCACCGTGTGGGCACGAGCGAGTCGCCGCTCGAGGATGTACTTGGGCACGCTGGTGCCGTCGGCGGCGAAGACTCGGGACAGGTGCCGGGCACTGATTCCGATGGCGTCGGAGACGTCGGTGGCAGACAACGACGCGTCGGTCAGACGGCGCTCGATGTAGGAGTGGGCGGCCGCGCGATGCGCCTGCCCGACGTCGCTGCGCGTTCCACCGGTCAGGACGGAGACCAGTTCGAGGATCGTCCGCTCGTCGGGCGCCGCCGGCCCGTCGGCGCGCATCGCGCGGCTCACGCGAGCGGCCAGGGCGGCGGCGTGCACGTTGCCGTTCGCCGAGAAGTCGAAGACTTTCGGGGCCGCGAGCGAGTCATCGCCGGTGACGTCGGAGTAGATGCCGCGTGGGATCTTGACGACGAGTTCCTCGAGGCCGTGCGAGAACCCGCGCATGAAGGCTCTGTCGGCGTCGCACAGCAGTACCTGGCCGGGGCCGACGGTGCGCACTCCGTCCTCCGAGTAGAAGAACGCATCGCCGACCAGGCTGAAGTACAGGACCACCGAGTCCGACGGCCGACGCCGAATCAGCTCGGCATCTCGCTCGACGACATGGGAGGTTCCGACGACGCGGGCCAGGCCGACCGATCCGACCTGGACGTTGGTTTCGGTGGCCTCGAGAGACCCGCCTTCGAGGCTGCGGCATCTCAGTCCGATGAGCACCTCGGAGTTGTGTCCCTCCCACCGTTGTATTCGCTCGACGGAGGGAAGCCCGACGGTGGAGAACTCCACGGGTGACGCAGCGATCGGCACGTCGGGCCTCCTCCTCGGCGAGGGACTTACTTCTCCGGTACGAAACGCAGGTGTTCCGGATCGACTGTAACGAACAGCATCCACCGATCACCGAGACCGCGCGTGACGTGGCCTGCTCCGGTCACGTCGTCGATGTAGGCGATGTCGCCGGCCACCGGCGAGGTCACCGTTCCGTCCCCGGTCTCGTTCTCGGCCCTGCCGTTGAGCGTGACGCCCAACTGCGGTCGCGGGCCGTTGTGCCAGACTCCGGGAACGTACCCGTCCTCGCCGTAATCGCGGCGGGTGACGAATGCTCCGAGCGAGCGGGGCCACTGCTCGACCGGCGGTACCGGAGCCAGATCGCTCGGCCAACGCAGCGGCTCGGTCCGTGAGGTACCGCCGTCGTCGTAGATCCACGTCAGTGACGGCCGGCCCCGCCGGACGGTCGGGTCGGGTCGGGCTTCGTTGTCGCCTGCTTCCGGCAGCCAGTCGTCCAGCGCGAGGTAGAGCAACCACGCGAAGCCGTCCCAGGTCATCGTCAGGGTCTCGGGACTGGCGACGTTCGCGAACACCAGGTCTCCGGCGGTCAGCACAGCCGGGCTGCGGTCGCGTACGTCCACCCGCACCTCGCCCGAGAGCACCACAACGGCGTGCGACCCGAGCGAGGTGGGGGCGGGGACGTCGGCCATCCGGGCTCGGGTGAGCCAGAAGGCCGTTGCCGGAACGACATTCGCCGGACCCTTGACGCGTGAGTCGCGGTGCGGCAGGAAGGCATCGCCCGCGTCGATTCCTCCGTACGTGTCGGAATCGCCGAGAGTCTCGTGCACGCGAAGCACTTTCATCGGGCGGTCATTCGGCGGTGGGGGCGTAGCGTCCGCTCAACTGAGGCGGAGTCCGACCCTTGTTTCCCGCTTCGGTCCATTCGTGGCGCGTCTGACGTCCCCAGGTGCGGTGCAGCTCGTCGCTGATGGTGACGCTGAGCCGGCCGAGGTCGCCCACTTGCAAGTCGATGCGGTCGCCGTCCTGAAAGGCATGCAGGCCAGGGTGATTGGTTCCGGTGGCGATGATGTCGCCGGGTTCGAGGGCGTGCATGTGCGAGACGAATTCGACGGACTCGGCGATGCTGTACGCCATGTCGTCGGTGTCGAACTCCTGCTTGATCTCTTCGTTGTTCCACAGCGTGACCGGCAAGTTCTGCGGGTTCGGCACCTCGTCGGCGGTCACCAGGTACGGGCCGATCGGGCAGAAGGTCTCCCGCGACTTCATCTGGTAGAAAGCGTTCTCCCGCGGCGGGATTCCGCGTGCAGACCCGTCGATCAGGTTGGTGTAGCCGAAGATGTGGTCGTATGCATCGGCTGCCGAGACGTTGTGCGCGCGCTTGCCGATGATGATGGCCAGCTCCGCCTCGCCCTCGAAGATCGTTGCTGCGACGTCGGGCAACACCATGGTGTCGCCGTGTCCGATGATCGAATTGGGAGACTTCGCGAATCCGTTGATCGGTGGCCGCTCGGGCAGGGTGCCGTTCTCCATGTAGTTGCGCGCCATGCAGTCGATGTTCGACGGCCGAGGGATCGGCGGACGAATGCGTACTGCGCTCAACGGAATTCCGTCACCTGCGGCCACTGCGGCTTCGAGGCGTTCGCGGTAGGTGGCCCAGCCCTCGATGACGCCGCGGATGACGTCCTGCGGATGCGCCGCCGGGATGTCCTTGACTTCGCCACTGAGGTCGATCACGTTGCCGCCGTGGAGGGCTCCGAGTTTGAAATCGTCGAAGAAGAGAAGCTTCATGGTGTTGCACCTTTCGTTGGGGGTTGGGGGTTGGGGACGAAACGTCCGTACCGGCCGCGGAAGAAGACCAGAGCGCTGCCGTCCTCGGCCGCGCTGAGACTGTGTACTCGGGCCACGACGATCGTGTGATCGCCTGCCGCGTATTCGGCGTACATCTCGCAGTTGAGCCAGGCCACCGCGTCGTCCAGGGCCGGGCCAGCCGACTGGTCGTGCCAGCTCGTGCCTGCGAAACGATCGGTGTTGCGTGCCGAGAACTGGCGTGACGCCTGTTCGTGATGGTCGGCGAGAATGCTGATGCAGAACCGGCCTGCCGCTCTGATGGCCGGCCAGGTGGTCGAGGTGCGCGCTACGCAGATCGAGACGAGTGCCGGGTCGAGTGAGACCGCCGTGAACGAGTTCACCGCGATCCCGGTCCGACCGGATGGGCCATCCGACGCAATGACGACAACGCCGGTAGGCAAGTGGCCCAATACTTTTCGGAAGAGCATTCCCGCATCCACTGCGGCGGGTGTTTCGGTGGTCGACGTCGCCATGAGACAGTCCATTCGGGTTTCGATTCCGTCTAATGGAATCTTATTTCAACCGACTTTACGTGACGTCGAACACTGCCGTCAACCCTCGGGAAGGACGGAGTGCAGCGGACGCCTTTGCGTCAGAAAGGTTTCGGGGAAATCAGTGACCCGAGTCGGTCTCGGGCATTGCGATATCGAGAGCGGACGCCGGCAGATCTCCCGCGGCGCGCAGCCGTTCCGACATCTCCCGTGCCAACGAGAGCAGCTGCTGAATGATCTCCGCATCACGATCGGGCTCGATCTTGCCCAGGCACAGCATCGCTGCGATGGGCCGTCGATCGGCGTCGAGGACCGGGGCCGCGATTCCGCGCCCGGTATCGAACCGTTCGAAGTTGTCGACGGCGTAACCCTGTTCCTGGATGCGCGAGAACTCCGCTTCCATGGCATCCGGGTCGGTGATCGTGTTGGGCGTGAACCGCCGCAGTCCGTCGTTCTCGTAGAGATTGCGACGTTGCTCGTACGGCATGTATGACAACAGAAGCTTGCCGTCGGCCATGGCGTACGCGGGCTGCGGGTGCCCGGGCTCGAATTCGATGAACTCGGTGTGCGCTCCCGCTACGCGCGAGAGCTGAACGGCCTTGACCCCGACGAGGGTGCTCAGAACGGCATCGTGGCCGGACCATTCCGCCAGACGCGACAGGTACATCCGCGCGTCGTGCAGTACCGGATTGGTGACCATTCCGACGCTGCCGATGCCGATGGCGTGCATTCCGAGCCGGTACTTCGCGGTACGCGAATTCTGTTCCACCCAACCGACACTGACGAGAGTGCCGAGGATGCGGTGCACGCTGGCCGGCGACAGGTGAACGAACTGGGCGAGTTCGACGATACCCAGCGGGTACGGGTGCTCGGCCAACGCCGTGACGATGCGGGTGGCCCGTGACACCGCACGCACATGGCCGGCGTCTCGGTTCTCGCGCTCGTTCACAAAGCCTCCATGGGACGTGAGCTTACTAGTCATCCCGGTCGCCACATCGTTCAACGCCCCTGTGGCCGGGCTCATCACGTCATCACGGACGCCCCAGTCAGTCGGCGCACATCGTGGATCGTCACCCCTGGAGCCACTTCACGCAGCGCGAAACCCCGTGGCGTGACGTCCAGAACGCCGAGGTTGGTGACGATGCGGTCCACCACCGCGCGTCCGGTCAGCGGGAACGCGCACTGCTGCACCAGTTTGGGAGTGCCGTCCTTGCCCGCGTGTTCCATGACGACGATGACGCGGCCTGCACCCGCAACGAGGTCCATGGCCCCGCCCATCCCCCGCACCATGTGACCGGGCATCATCCAGTTGGCCAGGTCGCCGGTCGCCGAGACCTCCATCGCACCGAGCACCGTCACGTCGATGTGTCCGCCGCGGATCATGGCGAACGACGTCGACGAGGACACGAACGATGCGCCGGGGAGCACCGTGATCGGTTCGGTTCCGGCATTGATCAGGTCGGTGTCCAGACATTCCGGCAGCGGCGTCGGCCCCACGGCCAGGACTCCGTTCTCGCTGTGCACGGTCACTCCCAGCGAGGACGGCAGGTGGTTGGCCACGCGGGTGGGTAGACCGATGCCCAGGTTGACGCTCTGACCGGGACGTAGTTCCTGCGCGGCTCGCCGCGCCATCTCGTCCCGGTTCCAACCGAGGCCGGTCATGCGACCACCTCGTCCGGTACTTCGACCACACGCTGGACGAACACGCCCGAGAGCTGAACGGAGTCGGGATCGAGTTCGCCGGGTTCGACGATGCGCTCGGCCTCGACGACGGTGATGCGGCCGGCCATCGCCACGTCCGGGTTGAAGTTCTGCGCCGAGGCCCTGAATATCGCGTTGCCCGCCGTGTCTGCCACCGCAGCGCGAACGAACGCGTAGTCGGTCACGATGCCCTCCTCGAGCACGTACTCACGCTCGCGGCCACCGAGTCCAAAGCGGCGAATCTCCTTGGGAGCAGACGCTTTCACCACGTCCCCGACCGAGTTGTACCGATGCGCCATACCGCCGTCGGAGACGAGGGTGCCCACGCCGGTCGGGGTGAAGAAGGCAGCGATGCCAGCCCCGCCGGCCCGCAGCCGCTCGGCCAGAGTCCCCTGCGGTGTCAGCTCCACCTCGATCTCGCCGCTCATGTACTGCCGCGCGAACTCTTCGTTCGATCCGATGTACGACGCGATCACACGGTCGATGCGACGGTCGTGCAACAGCAGAGCCAGACCGGCTCCGTTGACCCCGCAGTTGTTCGCCACGACGGTCAGGCCCGAAGCACCCTGGGCGCGCAGTGCTCGCACCAGCGCCCACGGCACTCCGGCGGTGCCGAATCCCCCGACGCCGATGCTCGCGCCGTGAGGAATGTCGGCGACGGCCTCGTCGGCCGACATCCGTTTACCGGCCCGCACGGCCGAATTCGAGGTCACAGCAGCACCAGCCCACCGTCGGGACACAGCGTCTGACCGGTGATGGCCTGACTCTCCGGCTGCACCAGGAACGCGACGACGTTGGCCACGTCGTCGGGGACCAGTGGACGCGAGAGTGCCTGCCGGCGTAGTACGTCGTCCTTGACGTGCTGTTCCATACCGCCGACCGGCGGTGGCGTCAGGCCCGGTGCCACGCAGTTCACCGTGATGCCCGACGCGCCGAGGGAGCGTGCCAACGAGCGTGACGCACCGATGAGCGCGCCCTTGCTGGTGATGTACGGCAGCATGTCCGACACCGGCGGTGGGTTGAAGAAGGTGTCGGACACGAGGAACACCACGCGTCCGAATCCTCGCTCGCTCATGCCCGGTTCGAGTTCCTGGAGCAGCCACAGCGGCGCTTCGACATTGACGGCCATGACGTTGCGCAGCACCGCGGCATCGAGATCGGCGAGAGTCGCGCGCTGGAACGAGACCCCGGCGTGGACGAGGACGTCGACGCGGCCGTGTTCGGCGAGCACTGCCCGTGCGGCTGCGCGCACGGCGTGTTCGTCGGACAGGTCGACCGCCGGATCACCGTGTAGGTCGAGTGCCACCACGTGGTGGCCGGAGGCGCGGAGCTGGTCGACGACAGCCGACCCGATGAATCCCGCTCCTCCGGTCACCAGTGCGACGGGGGCGTCGTCAGCCACCGAATTTGCTGTTCAGGCCGTCGAGAGCGCCGTCGATGTCCGCTCCGATACCGACGCGGGCACCGTCCTGCATCTCCTCGGGCACGTCGGCCTCGATGGCGTATTCCACCTCGGAACCGTCGCCTGCTTCACGCACGGTGAAGGTGGCGGCGAGGTGCTGCATCGGTCCGGGCTGGCCCGGCACCAACTCGTAGGTGAGCGATCGGGCGGCGTCGTCCTGAGCCGCGATGCGGTCGAAGACCGAGTCGCCGCGGGAGAAGTCGACCTTGCGGCTACCGTCGGCCTGCATCTCCACGGCGTCGATGTGCGGCTGCCAGGAGGCGTAGCCGCCGAAGTCGCTGACGAAAGACCAGACCTCGTCGGCCTTGGCGGTGAGGGTGGTCGTCTTGCTCAACTGAACGATGGTCATGGTGTTCTCCTCGAATTGTGTTGGTAGGTCTAGCTCTTGGCTGCAGCGAGCTTGGCCTCGGCGGCCGGGACGCTGAGCATCTCCATGTCGCCAGGCAGCGCACCGCCCATCCCTTGGAGCGCTCCGCCGGTGTGCAGATCGCCCGTGTCGATGGCGACTCCGCCGATGGTCGCGAGAAGATCCGTCACCAGCTTCTTCGCGTCGTCGTCGTCGCCTGCCATGTAGACCGCGTGCTGGGGATCAGCGCCGGCCGACAAAGTGGTCGCCATGATGTGGATGGGAGTGACGTTGAGCGCCTTGACCACTCGCGCGCCCGGTACGTACTCGGCGACCATCTCGCTCGAGATCCGGCCGCCGATGTCGATGACGCCCTGCGGTCCGGGGGCGGTCCGGTTGTTCGTCGTGTCGACGACGATCTTGCCGTCCCAGTTCTCGACGACCGAGACGGCCGCGGCGGTCTTGCCCCACGGGGTGGCGAGGAAGACGAGGTCGGTGCTGTCGACTGCCTCCTGCACCGTTCCCGCGGAGCAGTGTCCGTTGAACTCGTCGACGATGTCCGCCAACGATTCCGGGCCGCGCGAGTTGCTGAGGATGACGTCGTGTCCGGCCCGGGTGAACAGTCCGGCCAATGCCTGACCCATCCGTCCAGCTCCGATGATTCCTATTTTCATTTCTCTCCTTCTGTGGTGGTTGTTGTCGCCAGGTCCGCTTCGCTTGCGTCCCATTGGTCCCCGCCCAGGTAGCTGGCTCGGACCAGCCCCTTGTCCTGCAGCAGTACCTGGGCGTCGTGTCCGGCCGAGATGTCGCCGTGGGCCATCAGGTAGGCCCGGTCCGAGATTCCGAGGGCGAGCTCCACGTGCTGCTCGACGAGCAGAACGCCGCAACCGGTGTCGTCGGCGAACCGGCGGATCACCGGCAGCAGTGCCTGCACGATGACCGGCGCGAGCCCGAGGCTGAGTTCGTCGAGCAGCAGCAGCGCCGGTTTGCGGGCGAGCGCCCGACCCACGGCCAACATCTGTTGCTCGCCTCCCGAGAGAACTCCGGCGAGCCGGTTGCTCAGTTTCGTCAACGCCGGGAAGTAGTCGAAGGCGAGGTCTGCGTCGAGAGTCTCACCGCGCCTGCGCAATTTGAAGTGTTCGGCGACGGTCAGGCCGAAGAACAGTCCTCGATCTTCGGGCACGTGCGCGATGCCGCGGCGCGCCCGGTTGGTCGGTGACAGTGCCGCGAGGTTCTCACCCAGCAGGCTCACTCCGCCCTCGAACGAACGCACCAGCCCCGAGACTGCCTTGAGAGTGGTGGTCTTGCCCGCACCGTTGGGCCCGAGCAGAGCCACGACCTCGCCCGTCCCGACCTCGATGCCGATGTCTCGGACCACCACCGATCGCTGATAACCGGCCGACAGATGATCGACGCTCAGAACCGCGCTCATGTCAGATCCTTTCCGGCCGCGGCGACGTCGTGACCGAGATAGGCCGAGATGACGCGGGGGTCGGATCGCACGACATGTGGGAGTCCCTGCGCTATCACCTGACCGAACTCGAGTACGACGACGTAGTCGCAGGTGCCGAACACGAACGAGATGTCGTGGTCGATCAGCAACATCGGTGTTCCGTGGTCACCCAGGCTGCGCAATTGCTTTCCGAGAAAGGAGCTTTCGGTCGTGTCCAGGCCGGCGGCAGGCTCGTCGAGGCACAGAATGGCAGGCTTCGACGCTAGGGCCCTGGCGATTCCGACGAGTTTGCGTTGCCCCTCGGAGAGTTCGGTGGGCAGCGCCCGGGCCAGGTGGCCGATTCCGACATCGTCGAGAGTCTTTGTTGCGCCGGCGATATCGTCGACGCCGAGGCCGAACATGCCGGCGATCGTCGACTTCACGGTGGGATGGCGTGAGGCCACGGCGAGGTTCTCCGCCACCGTCAGGTCGTCGAACAGTTCGACGGCCTGCCAGGTGCGGCACAGCCCCTCCCGCACTCGTGCATGGGGTCGCAGACCGCTGACGTCGCGGCCACCGATCTCGATGGACCCACCGGCCGGGACGAATCCGGTGATGGCGTCGACGAAGGTGGTCTTGCCTGCACCGTTGGGTCCGATCAGGCCGACGATCTGGCCGGGGCGTACCTGCAGGTCGACGCCGCGCAACGCGTGCACGCCGCCGAACCGTACTTCGATGTTGTGTGCTTCGAGAACGTTGGTCGTCATGTTCGTACGCTCTTCATCCGTGGCAGTTCCGGCACGAGGGTGTCGATGCCGGTCATCTTGCGTTCCTTCTTGATCGACCTCGACACGAGCAGGCCGTCCGGGAAGAACCGCAGTTGGAGCAGCAGACCTCCGCCGATGAGCAGCTGTACGTACAGGGAGATGTGGTCTGCGGGGAGAACGTATTTCTGCAGGATCAGCGGTATCACCGAGCCGATCGCTCCGAAGCCCGCCAGTACGGCTCCCTGCGGCAGCGTCACGCCGAGTACGTAGACACTCGCCACCAGAGTCAGAGCGACGGAGATCCCGTAGCTGTTCGCCGAGACGGTGCCGAACTGGTAGGCGTACATGACTCCCGCCACTCCGGCCAGTGCCGAGGTGATGCCGAAGGCGACGATCTTGACCGTTCTCACGTTGACTCCGGCTGCGGCTGCGGCACGTTCGTTGGAGCGGATGGCCAACATCTGACGACCGAGGTCGCTGTTGCGCAGGTAGACCACGCCCATGTACGCGAGGGTGGCGACCACCAGCGCGACGAGTCCGAACATCGGGCTCGGTAGTGCGCCGTCCAGTCCGCGAAGACCGGAGTCGGGTCCGAAGTTGATTCCGAACAGCGTGGGCGAGGCCACGGGTGCCCCGGTCTGTCCTCCACCCCACTCGGAGTTGGCGAACACGAATTGTTCGATGGCCACGGCCGCGGCGAGGGTCACCACCACCAGGGTCACTCCGCGCACTCTCAGAGCCGCGGCTCCGATCCCCACGCCCAGTGCCGTCGCCGCGAGAACGGCGATGATCGGGGCGGCCGGGAAGCCGAGCCCGAATTCGGTGCCCAGCCGCGACACTGCGAACGCGGCGAATCCGGCGAGCGCGAGTTGCACCACCGACAGCTGCCCGACGTATCCCATGATGACGATGAACGACAGGCACAGGACGGTCGCGACCAAGCCGGTGGTGATGGCCTGGCGTAGGTCCGCGGGGAGGACGAGCAGTGCGATCGCTCCGACGACGAAGACCGGGCCGACGCGGCGCAGCAGGTGCTCTTGACGGGGTACCGCCGGGAGCGAGCGTCCGACGAATTCGCCGCGCTGCGGCAGTGTCGAACCCTTCCACCACAGTGCGATGACGATCAGCAGGAACTCTGCGAGCTGCTGCAACCCGGGTGGGGTGATTCCGTCCTGCGTCGGGAACCAGGCCATGGTCGAGGCGTAGGAGAGCAGCGACTCGGCCATGCCAATGAGAAGCCCTGCTGCGCAGGCTATTCCGATCGAACTGAACCCCGCGAACAAGGCGGCGGCCAGGGCCGGGATCCAAGCAGCGGCAGCGTCGAGGCGCTGACTCCGACAATGGAGGCGGCCAGGATGCCGACGAAGCCGGCCGTGACGTAGGCGAGTACGGAGTTGGCCAGCGAGATCGACGACGGCGACAACCCGGCCAGCACGGCCGAACGCTCGCTCTCCGACGCCGCGCGGGTCGCGATACCGAAGCGGGTGAAGCGGTAGAGCGCCGCCAGTGCCGTCGAGATCACGACGACCACTGCGGCCAGAATCAGCTGTGCCACCGGCACTGTCACGCCGCCGACTCTGACGACCGAGTCGGTCAGTACCGCCGGGCTGTTGAGCGGAGCAGTACCGAACACGAGCTGGACCACCGCCTGCAGTAGCAGCAGTACCCCGATGGACGCGACGAGTTTGGCGAGCGGCGAGGCGGATCTGAGTGGTTTGACGGCTGCGAACTCGACCATGACGGCAAGCAGAGCCATCGCCAGCAGCGTCACGACGATCGCTGCGGGAGTGGTCAATGCGGGGGCGAAGAACCCGGTGCGCAGGGACCAGAAGAGGTAGCCGGCGACCATCACCACGGCACCGGCCGCGATGTTGATCGTTCCGCTACCGCGCCAGCTGAGTACGACGCCGACCGCGATCATCGCGATCAGTGCGCCGGTACCCAACCCGAGCAGAGCGAACAGGAAGACGGTATCCATGCGCTACGCCCGCCCGAGTCGAATCGTGGGCCCGGCCATCACGCGAGCGGTGCCGGCGAGAGGTCGAAGTGCTCCTGGGCGAACATCTGCGCGAAGGTCTCCCACTGCAGGCCCACATTGGTTCGCGCCGTGGACATATCGCGGTAGTAGCGCTGCATGCGTGAGCCGTTTCGGCCGCCTTCGCTGGTTCCCGAGGTACGGAACAGCAGTTCGACGGCTTCCCAGGCGAGGTTGACGGCGTGGTGGGTGCTGGCGTTGATGTTCATCAGGTCCTCGGGCTCGAACTCGCCGCCGTCCTGTACCGACGACGCGCACAGCTCGGAGTAGTGCTGGCTCATCTTCACCAGGATGTCCTCGGCCGCACGGATCTTGCCGGCCGCGACGCCCCAGTAGCGCTGGAAATCCGGGGACGTGAAGCGCGGAAGTGGGTTGGGGCCCATGGTCTTCTTGGTCCGCAGGATGCGCTCGTACTCGTCGAGCGCGGCCCAGGCGCAGCCCACGAGTACCGAGGTGATCTCGAGTTGCAGGTAGCCCATGGGATGGCCTGCGTACATCGGATTGCCGTGCAGTTCGTAGCCGGGGGTCTTCAGTCCGCCGCGGAACTGCAACAGGCTGCCGCGCACGACGTTCTCCTCCGGCACCGCGGTGCCGGTGACGGTGATGCTGTTCGAGCCGCTGCCGCGCATACCGAACGCGCGCTCTTTCCAATCGTCCTGCAGGATCCAGCCGTTGCGCGGAACGAGAGCCAATCCCTGGCCGGTCTTCTCGCCACCCTCGATGAGCCGCACCGCGAGAATCGCGTGGGTCGAGTAGGGCGATCCCGAGCAGTAGTCCCAGGTTCCGTCGACGCTCCAGCGACCGTCGTCCTGCAGCGTCGCGGTGCCCATCGGAACTCCGCGCATCGGGGCTGCGAAGTCCCCGCCGGGTCCGATCGCCTCGGCTTGTGCCTTCTCGTCGAACAATCCACCGATCTGTAGTCCGTGACCGGAGGCCAGGCACAGGCACCAGCCCGAACCCGGGCAGCCGCGGGCGATTTCGATGATCATTCTGACGAACGAGGTGACGTCGTACTCGAGGCCACCGAATCGCTGCGGGAGCAGCGTGCGGTAGAAGCCGGCCTCCTTGAACAACTCGTGCGTCTCGGGCGAGTAGGTGCCGCGAGCGTCGGTCGAATCCTGTTCTGCGAGCAGATGATCACGGAACGATCGTGCGCGTTCGATGAGTTCTTCCGGACTCGACTCGGAGCTGGAATGTTCGACGGTGTGGTTGGCTACAGCGGTCATGATGGTCTTCTTTCTCGAGAGTGTGGGGGCTGTCGGAGATCGAGGTGTCAGGTGCCCGATGGTTCGAGCCAGTCGGTGAGCGCGGTGTAGGAGCCGTTTCCGGTGTATTCGAAGACTCGGGTCTGGGCCCCGCACAGGCCCGGCTCGGCGGTGTTCGCGCCGCAGGCGACGGTGGCGCTACCGAGCAGCAGTGGGCCGGTGAAGGACTTCGCCTGTTCGGCGATCGCCGGCGCGGTGGCCTCGGAACCTCCTGCGGCATTGAGGAATCGGGCCGCGGTGGCCACCAGACCCCAGGCGAGGGCGGCGTCGGGAGTGGCCTGGGACGTCTCGGACAGTCCGGCGGTCGTGGAGGCCCCGATGTACGACTGGACGTCAGGCTGGCTCATGTCGGCGACGTTGGTCTGGGTGGAGATCTGCTGCCACTTCGGTGCGTCACCGCCGAGCCCCTGCGCCACCTGGTCGGTGAAGCAGAAGGAGCCGGCTCCGATGATCGGTGCCGTCACGGCCAGCGTGTCGAGGGCCTTGGCTGCGGCCACGCACGTCGGCGGGGTCGAGACGAGCGGCACGATGGCGTCGGCGTCCGATGCCCCCGAGGCCACTGCTGCCGCGGTGAGGTTGGTGGTCGATGGGTCGAAGCCGACGGCCTTGACCTCGATTCCGACGGAGTCGAGTGCAGTCTGCAGAACCTTTGCACCGTCGGCACTTTGAGCGTTCTGCGGGTAGATCAGTGCGACGGACTTCGCGCCGACGACGGTGTCCAGGTAGGTCGTCAGTCCACGGAAGATCGACGACGGGTTGCCGTTGTAGATGAAGACGTTGTCGCTCTGAGCGTCGGTGGAGCTGATGGAGTTCGCCATCAGGATCGGCTTCTGCCCCTTGTTCACCGCCAGGAACGATTGGTTGCCGGTGATCGTCGAGCCGAACAGCACGGTCCGAACTTCCGGATCGTTGACCAGTTGCAGGCCGCAACTGTTGCCGTCCTGCTCGTTCTCGACGACGAAGCACGTCTCGAGCTTCAGCGGATGCCCGTCGATCCCGCCGAGGTTCTCGTTCACGTACTTCACGGCGGCCTCGGCACCGTCGGTCGCGGCCGGGAATCCGAGGGCACCGCCCTGCTGATTGACCCATCCGATGGTGACGGGTTCGAGGCTCTGATCGGCTGCGCCTGCGGTTCCTCCGGTGTACTCGACCAGGTCGGTGACAGCCGAGGTGTTGGTCTGATCCGTGGCCACCGACGTCGAGCCGCCGGTGGCGGTGCCGGTCGGTGATGCCGCTTCGGCGGCGCAGCCGGCGAGTACGACCGACATGGTTGCCGCGACGACCAACAACTTCGCGGACTTCGACCCGGCCCTGGTGGGACGGGAGGGAGTGAGAGACATTGGGGTTCTTCCTTCGAGAGCGCGTGCGGGGTGCTCACGCGGTCTCGTGGACTACTCGCGTGGCCTTCATGGAATGCGATTCCGAGGTACGGAATCGAGACTAGCCATGTGAGGGCCATCACACAACCCTGAATTCCTTCGGGTTTTCTGTGCGTTTCGACCCTCGCCTGAAAGTTGATCAGGATGCGTCGGATTGCAGATGCACGTCGAAGAAGGCGAACACCTTCTTCCAGCCGTCCACCGCCTGTGCCTGCTGGTAATGCGGATGGTCGGTGGCGAAGAACCCATGTCCCGCACCGTCGTAACGATGGAACTCGAATTCTTTGCCGAGCCTGGTCAGCTCACGCTCGATGTCGTCGACCTGCTTCGGATCCGGATTGGTGTCGTCGTTGCCGAAGATCCCCAACAACGGAGCCGACATGTCCGGGGCGCGGTGAATGACCCCCCGCGACGGGGCGTTCGGCTTCGTCGGATCGGGAGCCTGCGGCACGATGCTTCCGCCCCAGCAGTCGACGGCGGCGTCCAACGCCGGTACGTCGCAGGCCGCGAGGAAGGCCTGCCGTCCGCCGGAGCAGAATCCGATCACCCCGGCCTTGCCGTTGGAGCCGGGCTGCGATTTCACGTAGTCGGTGGCCCCGGCGATGTCGCCCATCACCTGGTCGTTGGGCATGGCTTTTCCCAATCCCTCGGCCCGGGCCGCCGCAGCGACCTCGGCCCAGTGACCGGGACCGCGGCGGTGATAGAGATTCGGCGCGAGCGCCGCGTATCCACACTCGGCGAACCGTCGGACCACCTCTTTGCACCAGAAGTCGAGCCCGGGTGCGTGGTGCAGCACGACGACGCTGCCCACCGGCTCGGCAGCGGTCGGTCGAGCCGAATAGCCCTCGATGCGGTCGCCGTTGTGGCCGGTGAATGCCACCACCTCGGCGATCATTCCTTCTTTCAACGCTCTTCTCCTCCGCGGTCCCGGCCGGGTTTCCTACGCCGCGACCATCTCGTCGAGGCGGCTGCGCAACTCCTCCTCGGACAGCGAGAGATCGATGGGCTCGCTGAACGGCTGCGGCCACTCGATTCCGGTGTGCCAGTACACCTCCACTCGGTTTCCCTCCGGATCACGGAAGTAGCAACCGAGCGCATTGCCGTGATTGCTGATGTGGTCGATGTCGTACTTGCGCTCCACGATCTGGGCATAGAACGCACGCAGGTCGGCCAACGAATCGACGACGAACGAGAGCTGCTGCGGATCGGTGTGGCGCTCGAGGTTCTTCGCGAGCAGGATCTCGTGATGCTCCTCCGACGGCCGCGAACTGAGAAAGACGCGGCGTTCGTCGCGGTCGGTGACGGTCATTCCGAGGAAGGTCGAGTAGAACTCCATCATGATCTCGGGGTCGGCGACGAACAGTCCGACGTGGCCTAAACGGGTGACTTTGGGCATGAGAGTGGGCCTTTCGTTGTTGGGAGTTGCGGTTGGGTGTGGCTGTTCAGGCGAAGGACACCGATCCGGTGACGACATCGAGCAGATGATCGAGATCGTCAGGTAGTGCGTCGCCGCGCCACGCGACGTGGTGATCCGAGCGGATCAATGTTGCGTTCGCGGAATACAATTCACCCAGATCGGTGAGGTCAGGGTCCTCGACGGTGAGGATCTGCAGTGGCACGTTGCGTTCTGCAGCTGCGTCGGTGAGTGCATCGTGGTCGACGTCGCCGAGCACGAGGAGCGTGAAGCCGTTCCCCAGGTGGTCGTACAGCGACGAGCCGTCCGCGAGCCAATGATGCGGTGCGCGATTGCCGGGGTACGAGGACGGTACGTAGTCCTCGAAAGACGTTGCAGGCTGGTCGGTTCCGTCGCGGTAGATGATGGGCGACGACGAGTAGCGGTAGCCGAGCTGGCCGCCCATCCTCTTGAATTGACGGGCCTTCTGAATCGCGATGTCCTCGGCCACCTGGGCGCGGATCGCTTCGCCGACGGGGCCGTCGTCCTCGATGCCGTCGCGCACCAGTTCGCGCGAACCCACGGCCTGATTGCTCTCGCAACCGGCGAGGATGAAGCGCGCCGCTTCTCCGCGTTCGATGCTGTAGCTCGGGAGCATCAGGGGGCCGCCCCAACCGTCGAGCAGCGCGGCGAGTTTCCAACCCAGGTCGGCGGCATCACCGATACCGATGTTCATGCCGAATCCGCCCATCGGCGAGACCATGTGGGCCGAGTCGCCGGCCAGCAGTACGCGGCCGAAGTCGAAGCGCGGCGCCTGGATCGAGTGGGTGATGAAGGTGCCGCCCGCGAGCGGCTCGACCTCGAACTCTTCACCGATCGCCCGAAAGAGCATGCTGCGGCACGCTTCCCAGTCGTCGCCGTCGACGTCCTCGGGTACGGGCGAGCAGAAGTAGGCCCAGTGATCGGTGCCCGACTGCGGAACCAGACTGTCGCCGGCGCGGTCCTCGTTGTAGAACAGCAGCATCGAGGCCATCGGTGTGGCCTTCCACAGCTCGGCCAGTGCCGGAGCCTTGATGTGCCACAGGAAGCTGCGTGCGAGGTTGGGATGACCTTCCATTCGCACGTTGAGGCCGTCACGACGGAGTCGGCTGCGACTGCCCTCGGAGACCACCATGTACTGCGCCAGCAGCGTCTGTTCGCCGTCCGGGGTGGTAACGGTGACGGTCACCCCGTGGTCGTTCTGCTCGAATCTCTTCACTTCGTTCTCGAAGCGCAGATCGATGAGAGGAAGGGACTTCACGCGGTCCCGCAGCGTCTTCTCGATCGCCTCGTTCGGGGCCCATTCCGCGACCTCGGACGCGATGGGCAGACGCTCCGACCATTCGTATGCGCGGGGAAACCTCAAGACCTCGTGACCGGTCAGGCGGGTCACGAAGGCCACGTCACGGTAGACCATAGGGCTCACAGGATCGTTGTCGCGCAACGCATCTGCGATGCCCCAGCGTCGGAAGTGCTCCATGGAGCGAACGTTGGTCATGTTGGCGCGTGCGACGATCCGTTCCTCCTCCGAACGCTTCTCGAACAGCACGCTCGGGATACCGCGAAGGGCGAGATCGATGGCCAACGCCATCCCCACCGGCCCCGCACCCGAGATCGCGACGGGTACTTCGTTGGAACGAGATGCCACTGTCCACTCCTCTGAATTCCATGAACGATTCCATCTGATGGAATGTGTTTCCAAGATAACAGCGGGTTCGAGAAGTGGCAAGCATCACGTTTCGCTACTGACGGGTACCGCGACCGCGACCTGGGCTTCGGTGGCGCGATCCGGATCTCGTCGTCGCGGTCCGGACCCGGCGAATGCGCGCGCACTTGCCATAGGTGAGCGGATCGGCACCCATCGGTGAGACGAGTTCGCGCGCGTTCAGCGAATGCGCGCGCGTTTGCGCCGGTGCGGGTACGCGGGCACGGCAAAGAAACGGTCACGGGCAGAGGTCGAGCACAGTCGACTCAATTCCGGCACAGCACAATGGGATTCCTCGGCAATGTGTACGATCGCCGCCATGAGCGCCCCACCTTTCCCTCGAATGCAGTGGGTGCCCGGCGGCCCGTTTCGGATGGGGTCGGACTGGGTCGACTATCCCGAGGAAGCACCCGTTCACGAGGTGAGTGTCGACGGGTTCTGGGCAGACGAGACTCCGGTGACCATCACCCAGTTCAGACGGTTCGTCAAAGCCACCGGGTATGTGACGGTGGCGGAGCGGCCGATGGATCCGGCGGACTACCCGAATGCCGATCCAACGCGTCTGGTCCCGAGTTCGCTGGTGTTCACCCCGACGCAGGGCCCGGTGGATCTGACGAATTGGCAGGGTTGGTGGCGGCTCATCCCGGGGGCGAACTGGGCACATCCGGAGGGCCCGGGGTCCGGTGTCGACGGTCGCGAACTGCATCCGGTCACCCATGTGAGCTGGGAGGACGTGAACGCCTACGCCCAGTGGGCAGGCAAGGAACTACCCACCGAGGCCGAGTGGGAACGCGCGGCTCGTGGCGGGTTGAACGGCGCGACCTACGCTTGGGGAGACCAACTGGCGCCGATGGGTACGCAGTTGGCCAACTACTGGATCGGAGAATTTCCGTGGCAGAACCTCAAACCGGTCGCCGACCGTAGGACAACGGCCGTGCGGTCGTATCCACCCAATGGCTACGGCCTGTACGACGTCACCGGGAACGTCTGGGAGTGGACGTCGGACTTCTACCGCACCGATCACCGCGAGACCGCCACCCATGCCTGCTGCGGACCTGCGGTCGATCCGCGCGTCACGTCGGCCGCGGGCAGCCACGATCCGAACGATCCCGCCGGCACCGTCTCGCGTCGGGTCATCAAGGGCGGTTCCCACCTGTGTGCCGAAAACTATTGCCGCCGTTACCGTCCCGCATCGCGGCAGGCACAACCCATCGACTCGGGGATGTCCCACATCGGGTTTCGCTGCATCGTCAGAGGCTCTGCACCGACTCGCTGAGCCAGAACGCGCGGTCAGTCGGACCGAACACGACTCCGCGGTGGTCCGGCAGGCCCGCATCGCCCACCCTCGCGTAGCGCGACCACGGTCCACCCTGCGCCCACCATGGACAGGACCAATACAGCTCCAATTGCGATCATGAACAAACAATGGACTGCTTTCGGCCGAAAATGTGCAGTCCAGTGTGCAAGAGTGGCATGCATGGACTCGTACGATGCGACCGCGATCTCGGCCCCGGAATTGGCCGCACGGATCGACCCATCGACGTTGCGCAACCGATCCGGTGGTCCCCTCTACCTCGAGATCGCCGACGAGTTGCGTCGGCTCATCGAGAGCGGTGAGGTATCGGCTCAGACGCGGCTGCCTGCCGAGCGCGCGCTGTCGATCAGTTTGGACGTCAGTCGGGTGACGGTTGCGTCGGCCTATCGTCATCTTCGGGAGAGCGGCTGGATCAGCGCCCAGCGAGGCTCGGGTACCTATGTTTCCCCGACGGGTTCGCTACCGTCCTGGGGATCGCTGGCCGGCGACCGGGAGACTACCAATTTGGAGTTCGTCAACGCGTCCCCCTCGGCCTCGCCTCTGTTGTCCGATGCGTACGGCGTTGCGGCAGAGAGGATTCGAGACCGTTTTTCCCTGGGTGGCTACGCTCCGTCCGGTTTGTTCGAGCTCCGCGAAGCCATTGCCGCGTACTACCGAGGGCGTGGAGTACCGACCACGGCCGACAACGTTCTCGTCACCTCCGGTGCCACCGACGCCATCCACGCGGTGTTGGCCACGTTCACCGAGCCCGGTGCCCGCGTGCTGGTGGAGCATCCGACGTACCCGGGTGTCGTCGAACTCGTTCATTCACTGGGCGGTCGCTGCATCCCGGTGCCCATCGACCCGGACGACACCGACGAATTCGTGACATCGGCAGATCGAGCCACTCGACAGAGCGCTCCCACGCTGGCGTATTTCATGCCCGACTTCTCCAATCCGTCGGGCGCGCGGCTGCCCCTCAGGACCCGGCGGCAACTGTCGGCCACCATGCATCGCCATGCCGTACTGACCATCGTCGACGAGGTAGCAGCGGACCTGTCCCTCGACGGGTCGCCCGACATCGAACCTTTCGGTGCGGCAACCCCGGATATTGCGACGGTGACGATCGGGTCGACGAGCAAGACGGTGTGGGGAGGGCTGCGAGTCGGCTGGGTTCGAGCCGAGGCAGGTCTATTGTCGAGAATCGCCGCAACCTATGCGCGACGCCAACTTTCGGTGTCCGTCATCGATCAGCTGGCTGCTACGGAGTTGCTCGGTCGATACGACGAGGTGCGTCGGGTGCGCGCGGAGGCGTCGAGAGTTGCTCGTGACCACACCGTCGGGTTGATGCGTCATCAACTGCCGGACTGGCACTTTCGAGTGCCGAACGGAGGCCTGGCATTGTGGTGTTCCCTACCCGACGGCATTCGATCCAGTTCCCTCGTCGCCGAAGCCCATTCGCACGGATTGCTGCTGGCGCCGGGGCTGCGATTCGGAACGGGGTATGCCTTCGACGACCATCAGCGCATACCGTTCACGCGGTCGCTTCCCGACATCAGCTCGGCCGTGGAGATCCTCGCCGGCCTCAGCTCCGCGGGTACGCCTGCACCGACCATCGCGTCGAGCAGACCCGCAGCGGTGGTGTGAGCCCCGACGTCGATCGCAAACGCGCGCGCGTGCGCGAGACGCTCGCGAATCGGTCACCTGTTCGCCAGCTGAATCGCGCGCACCTGACAAATGCGCGCGCGTTTGCGGCCTCGACAGCAGCAGGCAGCCCGTGACTCAGGGCCGAAGGGACTCGACGATGGCCGCGATACGCCGCTCACGGGTGTCGTCACGTTTCGCGTCGGCGACGGATCTTGCGTGTTCTTTTCGCGTCGACGGTGACAGCGCATCGAACGCTGCTCGGACAGCGGGATCCGCATCCAGCGCTTGCGCCAACGCCTGCGGTAGCTCGACGACCCGCGGCTGGTCGTCCAACTCGATGATCACGTCGACGGTGTCACCGGCCTCGACGCCGAGTGTGGCGCGAACGCTCTTGTTGAGCCCGAGCAGATTCTCGCCACCCATCCGGCCGATGCGACCGCGCACAGTTTGCCCACCGATCGTGAACCGAACCGGCGGAGTCTTGGTGGAACCGAGGGACGCGACCTGCTCGTCACTGAGCACGATCGCTGCCGCGGGGCCCCGTGATTCGAGGACCGTCGACACCCGCAGAACCGTTGCTGCCATGCGGACAGGCTATCCGTCGATGGCCAGTCAGGCCCCGGCTTCCACGATTCGCTTGATTGCCGCCAGGGTCCGAGGGATACCGTCCAGTGCCGACTGGCTACGAGTGTCGATTTCCTGCTGCGCGTCGTCGCCGAACTTGCGGTGGAAGTGGGCGATGCCGCCGGGCAGGAAGTTCCAGTTCTCGGTCAGGCGTGTGCCACCGTCCACCGATTCGAGGGTGTAGCCCCAGCGGACGAAGTTGTCACCCACCACCCACGCGAATTCACGACCGGCTTCGGCTGCGGCCACTGTCGACACGGTCTCCCACGTGCGTCCCGGCACCACGTTGCGGCCGGTGAAGGTCGATCCGACGCCACCGCCGTCGGCTTCGTTCCACCAGCACTCCTGGCAGATCGGGCTCCATTCTCCTGTTCGGGTGATGTCGGAGACGACGGCGTACACGTCGTCGACCGGCGCAGCGACGACAATGGATTCGGAGAACTCGAGTGCAGTCATCTCACCATTGTCCCTCCACGTACAACGAAGCTGTGAGCAGAGTCGCTGCCCACAGCAGAAGCACTGGAGTGCAACCGGATTCGGACGCAGACTCGAATCATGAGCGAATCACCTCGAATGTTCCCGCCCGAACTCCGCAATCAACTTCTCCGCCATCGGGTTCTCGTGCTCGACGGTGCCCTCGACGACGACAACGGCACCGTCCTCACCACTCACCTGCTGACGTTGGCGGCCGAGAATCCCTCCGCCGACATCGCCCTGTGGATTCACTCACCGGGAGGGTCGGTTCCCGCGATGCTCGCCATCCGCGACGTGATGCACCTCGTACCCTGCGACGTGTCGACGCTGGCACTCGGATTGGCCTGCAGCGCTGGTCAGTTCTTACTGTCGTCAGGCACGCGCGGTAAGCGGTATGCCCTGCCGCATTCTCGAATACTGATGCATCAGGGGTCCGCCGGCATCGGTGGGTCGGCCGTCGAAGTCGAGGTTCAGGCCAACGATCTGCGGCATACCCGAGATACGGTGCTCGGCCTCATCGCCGACGACACCGGGCAAACACGCGAGCAGATCTTCGACGACTCTTTGCACGATCGCTGGTTCACCGCCGAGGCTGCCCGCGAGTACGGGTTCGTCGACGCAATCGTCGACTCGTTCGATCAGGTCATGCCTGCGCGACGGGTGTCGTTCGGAATGGAGTTGGCACGATGAGCACGTACACGATTCCCAATGTCATCACGCGAGATTCGCGCGGCGAACGCGTCGTCGACGTCTATTCGCACCTGCTCAGTGAGCGCATCGTCTATCTCGGTACCGGAATAGACGCCGGTGTGGCGAATGCGATGATCGCACAGCTGCTCCACTTGGAGGCCGACTCCCCCGATCAAGAAATCTCGATGTACATCAACTGCGAGGGCGGTGACACGGCTGCCATGCTCGCCGTCTACGACACGATGCAATTCATCGGATCGCCCGTTGCCACAACATGTGTGGGCCAAGCGGTGGCGGCAGGGGCGGTACTGCTCGCGGCGGGAGCACCAGGGCGCCGCTCGGCGTTGACCCACAGCCGGGTGGTGCTGCATCAGCCTGCGGCGCAGGGCCGAGGGACCATCCCCGATCTGATTCTGGCTGCCGACGAGGTGGTTCGAGTACGGGCGGAGATGGAAGCGATTCTCGCGAAGCACACAGGACGCGACGTCGAGAAACTCCGCCACGACACCGACCGTGATCTGGTGTTGACGGCACCGGCTGCGCGTGACTACGGCGTCGTCGACCAGGTACTGGAGGGTCGTCAGGCCGCCATCAACGTCGCGTCGCCTCGGGACAGGTCGTGATGCGCCAGGCCTGAGATCTCCGCCATGGACGTGCCCAGTGCACCGACGACGGCCGCAAGAATCTCGCTCGACGGATCCTTGCGGCCGCGTTCGAGCTCCGACAAGTACTGCGGCGCAATGCCTGCCCGGGCAGCGGTATCGGCCAGAGTGTCACCGCGAGCGTGTCTGCGCTCGCGTAGCCTTCGACCGACTACTTCGCGCCACAACGGTTCCACTGCGCGTGCTGCTCGACGCTCATCGATTCGTATCACCTCGCCCATGATCGGAGCCTAGGCCTCGATTCCACGACGGGTCGGCGATTCTGCTCAGAGCAGAGAACCCGGTTTCACGAACGTCTTCGCAAAGCGCTTCTGCCAGGGCGTTTCCATGGTCCGAGGCGAGTACCGTCGCCGAACGTAGTCGATGGCCGTGTCGCCGGGCAGACCGTCGAGCGCGACGAGACACGCCAATGCAGTGCCAGTTCGTCCGACACCGCCGGTGCATGCAATCTCGACTCTCTCGGTTGCGCAGCGTCGCAGCACTTCTCGAAGCACGGCCTCGAGTTCTTTCGAGTCGGACGGGAGCCAGAAGTCGGGCCAACGAACCCAGCGACTGTCCCAGTCGAACCCGCCGGGATCCTTGCCCTGCAAGTAGACCCCGAAATCCGGTGAAGGTCCGTCAGGCATCGGGTCACGCAAGGCGCGTCCACGAACCACGCTGCCCGACGGCAACTGCAGCACGCCCGGGCTGTGTGCGTCCCACATCCGGCGCTCAGGGTCGAAAGTCATCTGCGTGAACCCGGCTTCGTCCACTCGATTGTGTGTCGAAAACCTATGCGGTGTCGCATCATCGCACCCGGTAGCCACTTGTCGACCATGTCCTCGATCTCGTCGAAACTCACCACGGGGTCCTTGACCGGGAACGGTGCCGGCGGTGCCGTAACCGGGCTGGGCCACGGGCGGTGCAGAAATCCGATGAGCGGATTGGTGACGATGGAGACCGAATCCCACAGCAGATCTCGTGCGCTTCGCGGCGGCGCAAGCCCGACGACGAGCACGCGACCGTGCGGGGCGACAATTCGCTCGACATGACGCAACGCGTCGTCCATGTCGAGGTGATGCAGGACGGCGACCATGGTCACGAGATCGATCGAATCGTCTGCCCAGGAGTCGAGTTGGCGATCAGTGATCGACACATTGTTCAGATCGGCAGAGGTGACCTCTGCGATTCGGCGCATCTCCGAATCGGAGTCCACCCCGGTGACCTGATCGAAGTGTGGGGCCAATGCACGCACGAGACCGCCTCGCCCACAGCCCATGTCGACTGCTCGGATACGCCGGTCCGGCAGATTCGCCAGAATCCAGCTGTGAAAGTAGTCGTTGTGACTCCATGGGTGTCGCTCGTTCAGCTCGCGAACCCACTGGGCCCCTCTGCCTCCGATAAGGGACGTTCCTCTTCGTCTCAGCACCACGAGTTCAGTATCCGTCAGGCGCGGCGATACGGCATCGCCCACTCAGGTCAACGCAACCACGCGTCCAGGGCCTGTTGGACGAGTGCTGGAGCTTCGAGCGGACTCAGATGCCCCACACCCGGGAGGGTGATCACAGGCGATCTACCCGGCACCAACTGTCGCAATCGATATGCCTGTTCGACGGGAATCCAGGGGTCCTGTCGGCCCCATCCGATGGAGGTGTCGCAGCGGACTCGGGGAAGCGCGTCGACGATCGGTCGCGTGTCCTCGGGCCGCAGTTCGGCGATCTGTCGGTAGAAGGCAGGCTGTCCCTCGTCGGATATCCAGGGTTCGGTCAACATCGCGACGATGTTTGGGTCCAGCCGATGATGCGCTGCTCCGGCAATGTATTCGGAGACCAACGCAGTGTGCAGGGACGCCGGCAACGCAGCGAAGACCTCACTGTTGTCCGCCACGAGCCTGAAGAATTCGGACCCCCACGGGTCCAGGGTCACCACGTCCCACAAGAACAAACTGCCGTAGTCGCATCCGTGTATCAGGTGGGCTCCCAGAGCGACAGCACCGCCGATATCGTGCGCGACGACAAAGGGCTGCTCCAACTTCCAGTGGTCGAACAACATCGCGAGCCGCGACATCTGCGTGGCCAGGTCGGTCCGCACCTGAGGTCCCTGCGCGGAGCGGCCGTATCCGGGCATGTCCCACAGGTAGACCCGATGACCGACGCCGAGGTGGCGAGCGGCCTGCGCCCAAACCTGCGCCGACCAGGGAGTTCCATGGCAGAACACGACGTCAGTGGATGGTGCGTCCGACTCGGGGGTCAGCTCGTAGGTTGCGACCCGATCGCCGCCCACGGACACGAAGATGGGCTCCGGTAGATCGTATCGTTCGGGCCTCATGGCGATGACCTTAAAACTTCAGGTGGACCTGAAGTCAACGTGAGAATATCGGCGGGTGAAGATCGGAGAGGTTGCGCGGCAGCTCGACGTTCCCACCCATGTCCTGAGACATTGGGACGACGTCGGAGTCGTTGTGCCCGAGCGCCTACCGTCGGGCCACCGCGACTACAGCGAGGAGCATGTACGACGACTGCAGGTGTTGCGAGCCTGTCAAGGCGTAGGCATCAGCTTGGCCGACATTCGCCTGATACTTCACCGAGGCGAGCCCGAACGAACGTCGGTCATCGAAGAACATCTGACGCGAATACGACGGCAACAAGCCCAACTCGATCATGCCGAGCGCTTCCTCGAGCACGTCGTCTCGTGCACACACGATCTGCTCACCCGATGCACGCAGTGCAGCGACTACTCGACCGTCTCGAAGTGAGATGGTGTCACCGTGAGCGGAACCGAATCATTATCGACTGTAGGTCCGCTCGCTCGTGCGTGGGTGAATCGAACTCTCGACGCCGGCGAACGAATCATCGATGTCGAGCCAATGTCCGGCGGTATCACCGCAGAGATGCGGAAGCTGACCATCTGGACCACCGCTGGATTCAGCCGGAACCTCGTGTTGCGCACCTATACAGAACCAGCCAGTTTGCAGCACGCACAGGACTCGTTGGAGCGAGAAAGCGCGGCTCTGACAATGCTTTCGGGGTCGGTCGTGCAGGCTCCCGAACTGTTGGCAGTCGATGCCACTGCTGCTCATTGTGAGTACCCGTCGCTCCTCATGACCCATCTGCCGGGATCGACGGTTCTCTCCGAGGCGGGCGTGGCCGAGCGGGTTCCGCTCCTCGCTCGGCAACTCGTCGCCATTCATGCAGTGAATACCGATCCCAGACCCCGCGAGTACCAGACGATGACCACTGCAGACACCGTCGTGGTGCCCGCCCGAGCCGACGCGGAAGTATGGGCCGCCGCGATCGACGTACTACGCGGGCCTGTACCGACATACGACGGACGAGTTCTGCATCGCGACTACCAACCCGGCAATGTTCTGTTCGACGCATCGCAGGACGCCACGCCTCGAATCACCGGGGTCGTCGACTGGGCGGGGGCATCGTGGGGGCCGACGGACCTCGACGTGGCGCACTGCTCGACCAATCTCGCTCTACTGCACGGGCCGCAGTGGGGAGCGCGGTTTGCCTCTGCCTATGAAGAGTCCGGTGGCGTACTCTCCGAAAACACACGAGCGCGCCAGTATTGGCGCGTGCGCGATGCACTGGCCTGCTCAGAAGAGGGGCAGTTGTGGTCCGCCCCGTGGCGCGAAGCGGGCCGCGTCGACTTGACGCCGCGACTCGTGGAAGATCGATTGGACGCGTACATCTCGATGCTGATGGACGCGCGTGGTCACTGATCTTCCAACACCTGCGCGAGTCGCTTCAGGTCCTCGGCGACCGTTGCGAGATCGCGCTCGAATTCTTCGTCGCTGAGTTCGATTTGACGCACCGTGAACAATATTTCCGCGCCGTTCGGATGACTCAGTACTCGAACGGGATTGTTCACCACGGTCCCCGACGGCAACGTGACGTCATGGTCGAGGACGCCGAGGTCGTTGTGCGGCACGAAGCGTACTGTCACCTGCCCCATCGGCGATTCGGCGATCAGTCGATCGCCGTCGATGGTCACTGGAGTGTTCGCCAGTCCTGTCGCCCATGTGGGTAGATTCGCGGGATTCGCCGCGAACTCGTACACCTCGTCGCGTGTACGCCCTATCACTCGGCTCACATGCCGGCTTGCCACCACAGGTTCTCGGTTCATAGCAGCGACCCTACGACGACGGGCCGCGGCGTTTCGGCGAAAATCAGACCTGTTTCGACGTCGCGGGTGTACGAACCTGGTTACCGTGGGTCTTGAACATGTTCAAAGTTAGGACTACGGTCAAATTTTGAACACGTTCAGAAATGAGGTGAATCGATGGCTCGCACGTCCGAGACTCGCGACAAGGTGGTCGAGGTAGCTCTACGTCTCTTTCGCGACGAAGGGTTCCAGGCAACCACGATGCGTCGCATCGCCGACGAAGCGGGCGTCTCTCTCGGGAATGCGTACTACTACTTCGCCGGCAAGGACGAGCTGGTCAACGAGTTGTACATCGTGATTCAGCGCGACCACCGCGAGCGCGCCCTCGACGTTCTCGTCGACGGCGGTTCGCTGTCCGAAAACCTTGCTGCCGTTCTGCATTCCGGCTTGGACGTCATGGAGCCGTATCACGCCTTCGGTGGATCCTTCCTGCAGTTGGCGTTGCCCACGCGGTCCAGTTCCAGCCCGTTCTCGGAGGAATCGTCCGACGCCAGGTCCATGGCCATCGACCTCATGCGAACCACCTTGGAAACGTCGAAGCAGAAGGTTCCGACGTCTCTGAAAGACGTGCTTCCACAGCTGCTCTGGATGATCTACATGGGTGTCACCCTTCACTGGGTCACCGATTCCTCGGACAACCAGGCACGCACCCGCACATTGGTCGACGGGCTCGTACCAGTGGTTGCCAAAGCCGTACGCCTCGCTCGACTCCCGGTGGCGCGGGGGCTGGTCACCGACGTGGCCGGGCTGTTGAAACGCATGACGTCCCCAGAAGGGCTCGAACAATGAGTGATTCACCGTCCACCGTCGTCCTGTGCGGTGCCTCCGGCTACATCGGCGGCTACTTGCGTCGATACTACGAAGATCATGGCATTCGCGTCAGGACCGTGGGCCGCGGAACATCCAGCGACGCAACGTGGTCCGACCATCGCAGCCTCGTCGATGTGCTCGACGGTTCCGATCTGGTCGTCAATCTCGCCGGCCGCTCGGTGAGCTGTCGCTACAACAAGACGAACGCGGACGCGATCATGTCCTCGCGCATCCAGACGACGGCTCGACTCGGCCGCGCCCTGGCGGACGTGCCCAACGCACCAGATCTGTGGGTCAATGCGAGCACCGGCACCATCTATCGCGATTCGCGCGACAGGCCGATGGACGAACGATCCGGCGACATCGGGTCGGGATTCTCCGTCGAGGTCGCCCGCGCGTGGGAGCGGGAGCTGTTCGATGCCGATGTGGCCATTCGCAGAGTGGCGCTTCGAATGTCGATAGTGCTGGGTGCAGGCGGCGGAGCGATCAATCCGATCATCGACCTGGCCAGGGTGGGGCTCGGCGGCACAATGGGTGACGGCGGCCAGATGTTCAGTTGGGTGCACGTCGCCGATGTGGCGCGCGTCCTCGATCACCTCTACGACAACACTGGCATCTCCGGCCCGGTCAACGTCGCCACTCCGTTCCCGGTGACCAACGAGGAGCTGATGCGGCAGGTCAGGATCGCTCTCGGCCGCAGTCACGGTCTACCGACACCGGCATTGCTGCTTCAATTCGGTGCACGGGTGATCCGCACCGAGGCCGAGTTGGTCTTGAAGAGTCGTTGGGTGGATCCACAAGTGTTGACGGGCAGCGGTTTCGAGTTTCGGTATCCAAAGCTGGACAGTGCACTGACGAACATTGCGTCCGAGACGCCTCGAGGGTTGCTCCCCGTCGCCCTGGGATGACGACGGGGAACCCTCGAATCTAGACGAGCGACGCCGACAAGCCTCCGTCCAGGATGTAGTGGCTTCCGGTGATCCACGACGCCCGGTCGGAGGCGAGGAACAGCGTCACTTCCGCGATGTCCTCGGGAGTGCCCAGTCGTCCCTGCTTGGCGGCGACGAGGTCACCGAACGGGATCTGGGTTGCGGCTTCGAAGTCCGGGACCAATCGATCGACCATTGCGGTGTCGGCGAATCCTGGGCACACGGCGTTCACTCGCACTCCCGATGCGCGCATCTCGATGGCCGCGACGCGGGTGAGCTGGATGACTGCAGCCTTTGTCGCACAGTAGGACCCGAGCAGCGCGGTGCCGCCCACTCCGGCGAGCGAGGCGATGTTGACGATGTTTCCCTTCGACTCGACCAGTGCACCGATCGCGGCCTTCATCACCAGGAACGTGCCCTTGACGTTGACGGAGTAGATCTTGTCGAAGCTCTCCGTCGACTGCTGGAGCAGCGGCGACGACACTTCGATTCCCGCGTTGTTGATGACGATGTCGAGTCCGCCGAGAATCTCCACGGCCTGCGCCACCGCACTCTGCACCTGACTCTCGTCGGACACGTCGCAGTTCGCGATACCGGCGGCACCGATCTCCTCGGCCGCCTTGGCTGCTGCGCCTTCGTCGATGTCGCTGACGACGACACGAGCACCACGCTCGATGAACATCTGGGAGATGGCTTTTCCGATGCCGGCTCCGGATCCGGTCACGAAAACTCGCTTGCCCTCGAACTCGGTCATGGTGTGCTTCCCTTCGATGATGAGTGAGACATGGTGCTGCGTACTTCGGTCTTGAGGATCTTTCCCACCTTCGAGCGGGGAAGGTCGGTCCAGATCTGAATCTGTTTGGGTGCCTTGATGCTTCCGATTTTCGCCTTCACGTGTGAGATCAGATCCTCGTCCGACGCGTCCCGGCCGGGTCGCAACATGACTGCTGCGGTGACGCGTTCGCCCCACTTGTCGTCGGGCAGTCCGACGACGGCGCATTCCTTCACCGACGGATGCGAGAGCAGGGCCTGTTCCACCTCGGCCGAGTAGACGTTGAACCCGCCCGTGATGATCATGTCCTTGGCGCGGTCCACGACATACAGGTAGTCGTCGTCGTCGAGGTACCCGATGTCGCCGGTGTGGTGCCACCCGTGGGCACCCACTTCGGCGGTGGCGTCGGGATTCTCGTGATAGCCCTGCATCACGAGTGGACCGCGAACGACGATCTCACCGCGCTCACCGCGCTCGACCAGTCCACCATCGTCGTTCATGATCGCCACCGTGGTCAGGGGAGTCGGCTTGCCTGCCGAACTCAGTCGCTCGGTGGCGACCGTGCCGTCGCTGCGGAAATGATCGGCCGGAGCGAGCGTCGCGATCATGTTCGGCGCTTCGGTCTGGCCGAAGAGCTGTCCGAGAACCGGCCCGATGCGGGTCAGTGCCTCTTCCAGTCGAGTCGGCGACATCGGTGCGGCCCCGTACCAGAGGCACCGAAGCGACGTCAGATCCGTGACGTCGAGATCCGGATGATCGAGCACGCCGTAGATCACCGTCGGCGGCAGAAACGCGTGGGTGATCCCGTGTTTCTCGATGAGGGACAGGAACTTTCCGACGTCGGGAGCGCCCATGACCACAACGTGTCCGCCGAGACTGAGAATGGGAAACGTCAGCACACCCGCCGAGTGGGTCAGCGGTGCAAGAGCCAGGTACCGAGGCCGATCCCCGAAGGGATAACTCATGAGTGCTGTTGCCGTGGAGGTCATCATGTTCTCCTCGGTCAGCCTCACCCCCTTGGGTTTTCCGGTCGTACCGCCCGTGCCGGCGATCATGCACAATCCGTCCGCCGGTCGTCTCTCGGCAACAGAATCGGAACCGTGTTCAACGAGCCAGCTGTCGTACGAGAGCGCTCCCGGCACGTCGCCGTCCAGACAGACGAGCCATTCCAACCGAGGAAGCTGGTCGCGAATGCGACCGACGAGATCGGCGAACGCTTTCTGGAAGAACAGGAATCGGCAGCCGAACAGCTCGAACAGCTGCCGATTCTCGTCGGCTTCGTTGCGTGGATTGATCGGGCACCACACCGCCCCTGCCCGCGAGATCGCGAATACGCAGGTCAGCGCGAGCGGGTCGTTGGCGGAGAGCACAGCGACCCGGTCACCTGCCTCGATCCCGTTGTGCTGCAACGCTGCGGCGATGGCCACCGTGTCGTCGTACACCTGGCCGTAGGTTCGGGTGGTGTCTCCAATGGTGAGACACGGCGCGTCTCGGCCCAGTGACACACCCTTGTCGAGATAGTCGGACAGCCGCATCGGCCCTGTCCTCAGCTGTGTGCGGTGACGATGGGCTCGAGCACCAGCCCGAACGCGCGAAGCACGCCGAGCAGTTCCCGATGTCCGAATGCCTGGCAGCTGGAGGCGAATCCAACCTTCTTCGGCGGTCCCTGCAGCAGATGCGCCGCTGCGTATGCGTTGAGCAGAGCTGTCTGCTTGTAGTTGCAGTTGCCGTGGATCACGGTATGCACGCGACCGAGTGGTCCCGACGCGTAGACCGAGTCGAGTGAGGTGTTGATGCGCGGGTTCTCCCGTGGGGGCGTCTCGCTGCGCACCGACGACGACACCGTGTCGATGATCTGGTACTTCTCTGCGTCGGATTTGCCTTCCATCTGAGCCAGTGCGGCAGAGATGATCTGGGGCACTGCCAGCATCAGCGGCTTGTTGATCACGCCGCCCAGAGCCCGGGCGTTCGCTACGCGCGGATCGTTCTTGAACCACACCGGATGGGATGTCCCACCCCAGGGAAGAGCCAGGCCCAGGTCGTGTTGACCGGGCACAACGACCTGCATGACGCCGTCGTCCGGCCATTCGACGTACTCGTTCTGCTCCAGGTAGTAGGCCTTGGAGAACGCGGCGTTGGTGAGGATCGTGTTCGTCGACGCGACCGTCGGGTGTCCCTTCCAGAAGACCTCGATGTCGAGTGTGTCCAACCCCGGCGTCTCGAGGCAGATGTTCGCTGCGATCTCACCGATGCTGTACATCTGCGCCAAACCCGGTGTGAGTACCAGGTTTCGGGATGCGAACTCGGTGCCGTACTTGGCATCGGCGTCGATCATCCAGTCCTGCTCACCGGTGGTGTCGGTGTAGTGCGCACCGATCTCGATGCAGGCCTGGGCAACTTCGTGCCCGTATCGCGAGAACGGTCCGACCGTGTTGAGGACGATCTCGGCACCCCGGAATGCTTCGGCGAGAGCCGCTGCGGTGTGCTCGACCTCCACGACGTCGTGTTCGACGGTCTCGATTCCGGGAACCACGTCGATGATGCCCTTGACTCGGCCTTCGTCGCGTCCGGCGGCCAGGAACGGGATGTTGTACTCGCGCAGGTATTCACAGATCAGTCGTCCGGTGTATCCCGACGCTCCGTAGACGACGACGCGCTTGTCGGTTGGCATGAAAAGTCCTCTCGTGATCGGCCCGTCCGCGCGGCGGACCGAGATGGGTTGAGACGTCGGGCACCGGAGGGGACGTCGGGAACATCCGCCCTTCTGACGTGTGCCGTGGATCACACTAGGATAGAATTTGTACAGACGTCAAGGTTTTTCTGGACAACTGCCCAAGATCTGCCGGACGCCGAGGTTTCCCGATCGGACGTCGGGCATACACTGAGGTGACGACCACGCGCGGAAAGGACACGGACCATGACCCAAACCGCTGATCCGCGCGCGCGTATCGAAGAGCGAGCCCGCAACAAGTTCGAGTCCAAGCGGACCGAACTGGCCGAGGCGACACTGCACACGCTGGCCGAATTGGGCTATGCCCGCACGTCACTGCGGGAGATCGCGCAGAATTCCGAGTATTCGCACGGCGTTCTGCACTACTACTTCACCGACAAACTCGACCTCATCACGCACGCCGTTCGCCAGTACGAGGCCATCTGCGTCACTCGTTACGACGAGGTGGTGGCCAACGCGGCCGACGCCACCGGCTTGTACGCGGACTTCGAGGCGAAGTATTTCGCAACCCTGGCTGCGGACGCCGGCATTCATCGACTCTGGTACGACCTGCGCAATCAAGCCTTGTTCGACGGTTCGTTCCGCAACGACGTGCTCGAGATCGAGGAACGTCGTGAGGACATGATCTGGCGTGTGGTGGCTCGATACTGCGAACTTCGCGGCACTACGCCTGCACTCGACCAGGCCTCCGCCTACATCCTTCTCGACGGCATCTTTCAGCGCGCCCTCCTGCATCACCTGGCCGACAACACAGCCGAGGTAACCGCAGCGCGTCGCCAACTGCATGCTGCGTTCGCGTTACTGGATTGCCCGACGCCTCAGTAGGTTCCCGGTCGAGTGCCCGTGTAGATGCCGGGAACCCGAAAGCGAAGGGGCGCTTCGTCGTATTCCTCCAGGGCGTGTGCGGTCCACCCGACGATGCGGGCGAAGGCGAACACCGTTTCCGGCGTATCCGCCCTGAGCCCGTAGGCGAGCGTGAATGTGGCGAGAGCGAAGTCCGAGTTCGGAAAGGTATCGAATCTGTTGCTCACCTCTTCGATGACGACGTCCGCGGCAGCGACCACTGTGGGGTCCGCACCATGGGCAGGGTCCCGAAGCAATCGCAACAGTTCCTCGGCGCGTGGGTCTCGGTCGGTGTAGATGACGTGTCCGAAGCCGGGAACCCGCTCTCCCGACCTCAAATGTGTTGCGAGAGAGCCTATCGGATCGTCGATCGCTGACGACATGAATCGAATGACGGGGTCTGCAGCGGAACCGTGCAGGGGGCCGTCGATGCACCCCAGTCCTGCGGCGACAACCGAGTACAGATTGGCCCGGGTGCTCGCTGCCACCCGCACTCCGAGCGTCGACGCGGCCAGACCGTGATCGGACATCAGGACGAGTGCGGCCTGCAGCACCGTCAACCCGTTCGGATCGGTCTCGTCGGACGTGATTGCTTCCCACAGCGATTCGGCGATCGGCAGGTCCGCGGAACCACGACCGAGGGCTGCTGCGACCGTCACCAGCAGCTGCTCTGCCTCGCGGACAACGGATGTGGATCCGGTGTCGAATCGCATCGGTCGGTAGGTGGAGGCGATATCGACGGCGATACGGATCCGATCGACGGACCGGCAATTCGGTGCCATCAGACCCAGCGCATCTCGGCATCGTTGCACCACAACGGGATCGGTGACGAATCGCGTTGCGTCCAGCAACTCACCCGTCCACACGAAATGTGCGACCGACTCGAAAGTGCGTGAGCTGAGCTCGACCGCGTCACGCCCCCGGTAGTACAGATGCCCGTCGTCGATCAGGGTGATCCGAGTCCGAATTCGTTCCACGGCACCTATGTCGGTGCGCCGAGCCGTGTCGCGTCCTGCGAGGGCTTCGACCTCGTCTACGTCGAACACGCTCCCCCGCACTCCGGGAAGCCGAGTGCTGGTCAACAGACCTCGGCTGACGTAGGCGTACACCGTTTCCGGCTTGACGCCCAGCCGCGCGGCGGCCTGCGCGGTGGTGAGCATGTTCCGACCGTCGGCGTGCGTCATGGCCGCCTTCCGTATTGACTCGATCAACATTGACAAGAATCAACATTAGCGCGGATCGTAGGGGTTGACCAGCGCAAAGGAGTGCAGCCATGACCGTTCTCGACGCCCCACGCGGGCTCCACAACGTCGTCGTCACCACCACATCGATCGGAGATGTACGAGGCGACGAGGGTTTCTATCACTACCGCCAGTACTCGGCGATCGACATCGCGCTACACATGACGTTCGAGGATGCATGGTTCCTCATGGTCGAGGGCCGGTTGCCGAGCGACTCCGAACGCGCCGAGTTCCTGCGTACGGTGGCACCACTGCGCGTGCTGCCGACGGACGTCGCCGCAGCCGTGAAGACGGTGGCACTGTCGGGTCCCGAGCAACCACTCTTCGCATTGCGGACGGTGTTGTCGGGAATGGCAGGTGCTGTGCCGCTGTACGAGTCGTCGGAATCGGACAAGCGAACGACGGCGCTGCGGCTGTGCGCGATGACGCCGACCATTCTGGCTGCGGTACACAGAATTCGGACCGGCCAGAATCCCATCGAGCCACGCGAAGATCTGACGACGGCGCAGAACTGGTTGTTCATGATCACCGGGCAGGTGCCCGAGAACGACCACGCCCGAGCGATCGACCGATACCTCACCGCCACGATCGATCACGGGTTCAACGCGTCGACCTTCACCGCGCGAGTCGTGGCGTCGACGGGGTCGGACATCGCGTCCGCAGTGTGCGCCGCGATCGGTGCATTCGCTGGCCCATTGCACGGAGGTGCCCCGGATCGCGCCCTCGACGGGCTGGACGAGATTGCCGACATCGATTCCGCGGACGCCTGGGCACGAGCGAAAATTGCTGCAGGCGAGCGCATCATGGGCTTCGGTCATCCGGTGTATCGAACCGACGACCCCCGATCGGTGATGCTTCGCGATACGGCTCAGGAGTTGGGCGGCGACCTGATCGACAAGGCAGTGCAGGTCGAGAAGGTCATCACGGCTGCGCTGGCCGATCTGAAGCCGGACCGCAAGCTGTACGCGAATGTGGAGTACTACGCCGGCGTGGTCATGGAGCTGTGCGGAATTCCGCGTTCCATGTTCACCCCTACGTTCGCATGCAGTCGAATGGTGGGGTGGTGCGCCAATATCGTCGAGCAGTCGCACGACAGCAAGATCATTCGCCCGATCGCCCGCTACGACGGTCCAGCGCCGTCGGCAGTGGCGCGGTCAAGTGCCAACCAGGGCACCTAATCACGGCACTGCGGAGCACTCATCTTCGCGAACGGGTAGCTGCCGACGATGACGACGATGAAGACATAGGCCGCCAGACCGAGTAACTCCCACGTTGTTCTTTCGCGCTGGAAATCAGCGAAGAGCCAAATCAGCGGGGCCAGAAGCAACATCGCGGCGACGACGCACCAGATCTTGAACGACCTGTTGGCTTCTTCGCGAAGCTGTGGTGTGGTCTTCACCCTGTCCGATACGTCGCGGCCGTAGTAGTCGACGTGGAGCGCCCTACCTCGAAAGCCAACTGCAGCGCCGTACGCAAACGCGCCAAGTCCTACCATCAGTACGAGCGCAAGTGCGGTGTTCACGGATCACTGTGCCGTTGCAGTTCGGCCGGACCGGGACAGCGATCTGTAGTTTCGAATTGTGTTGACGCACAACCATCCATTGACGATGGGGGCGAAGAAGCCGAGTGCCAGACCCTCGCCCATCAGCGAAATCACGGCGACAGCGCACCCGATCAGAGTGATACCCACCGCATCGATCTTTCGGCCGATGGACGAACCTGAGGTCGCCACGATTCCCGGAAATCGCGGCGAGTCGACAAGAATCCGTATCGCCGCGGCGCATGCAATCAGTCCTGCAACGACCATGAATGCGAACACAATCGTTCCACCCCAGCCGATCTCAGCCCAGTTCAATCGCGGCTCGAACAGCCCGCGAACGAATGCCTCGAGTATCGGGATCGACGCGAAGTAGCCCAGATACAGCAACACGATGGGTCCCGCGAGACCCGCAGTCGTCCGCCGAATCGCCATACCGAACGGTATCAAACGGTTCGGCTACAAGCCCGAGAGCAGGTCTTCCGTCGTAACGACCGTTGCGAATTCCCCGTGCAGGTTGGTCGCAGTCATGGCCGACAACGTCGCGGCAGGAACGGTGGTTCCGTCGAGGGCGAGGCGATCGAAGGTGTGAGTGGCGTCGATGACGAAGTACGTGTCATATCCGAGGTTTCCGGCCATGCGAGCCGTCGTCTCGCAGCAGTGGTTTGTCGTGATTCCGCAGATGACGACCTGGTCGATGCCTTCGGCGCGTAGCCAGGCATCGAGATCCGGCGTGCCGTAGAAGCTCGAATTGACCCGTTTGCTGACCAGTAGGTCGGGACTTCCTTCGATGATGTCTTTGAACGCGTGCCCGGAACCGCTCGGCGACAATGGAGATCGGGGGTTGTCGGAGTCGTGTCGGACGAACACCACCGGCCAGGACTTGGACCGCCACAAGCGAAGTAGAGCGGCGATGTTGCCTTCACACGACGGGTTGTCCCGCGGACCCCAGAACTCGGCATCGTCGAATGCCGCCTGTACATCGATGACGATGAGAGCGGGCCTTCGTAAGTCGATCTGCGATTCGCCCATGCGGCCAAGGATACGACGAGGTTGCTACTGCTGAATGTCGAGCAGCAGTCGCTTCAGCAGGGCAGCAAGTTGGCTTCGTTCGCCGGGAGTAAGTGATGTCAGCAGCGCTTCCTCGTTCGCCACGTGTGCCGGTAGCGCTGCATCCACAGCCGAAATCCCTGCAGCCGTCAATTGCACGATGACCACTCGACGGTTTGTCGGGTCGATTTCGCGTTCGATCAGCCCTTTGTCCGTGAGCCGATTCAAGCGGTTCGTGATGGCTCCCGACGTCACCATCGCACTGTCGAGCAACTGCCCCACGGTGAGGCGATGCGGGGCTCCGGTGCGTCGAAGCGTAGCGATCAGATCGAATTCGCCTGCTTGCAAACCATATTCGGCCAAAGTCACCTGAATACGCTTGTCCAGAACGGATGCAGCTCGACTGATGCGCCCGATGACGGCCATCGGGCTGACATCCACATCGGGCCGCTCGACCGTCCACTGTTGCAGGATCCGATCCACTGCATCCTGCACCTCGTCCGACACCTACTACCCCCTCACCCCTGAACCGTTGACGTCCGGCAAGCATACGCATACTGTTCAACGCAGGGATAGTTCAACGTTAAGATGTTTTTCGAACCAGGAGGCGAGATGCGGGCATCACATACCGATGCTGATTCGACCCACGCTCGGGAGCCACGCGGCGCATCCTCGACTCTCGGAATCACCGCCGCGGCCGCACTGGCCCCCATTGTCTGGGGGACAACATATTTGGTGACCTCCGAGCTTCTCCCGCCGGATCGACCGATGACCGCCGGTGTTCTTCGCGCCGTTCCGGCGGGGCTGCTGCTTCTACTCATCTCACCGGGGATTCCAGGACGCGGTTGGCGACTGAAGACCGCTGTCCTCGGCGTGTTGAACATCGGATTGTTCTTTCCGATGCTGTTCGTAGCGGCCTACCGGCTTCCTGGAGGCACCGCAGCCGTCGTCGGTTCTGCGCAACCTCTCGTCATAATCGCGATGTCCACGGCGCTCGGGTGGGGACGCACGCGTCCTGTGCAGATCGGATGGGCCCTCGTCGCTGCAGTCGGGGTCGCGCTGACGACGATCTCGAGCACCGTTCGACTCGACGCGATCGGCCTCGCCGCCGCGGCCATCGGTACCGCCAGCATGGCGACCGGCATCGTCCTCACCAAGCGTTGGGGTGTGCCGCCCAACACCAATCCGCTCAATTCCACTGCGTGGCAACTACTCGTCGGCGGCATGGTGATCTTCCCGTTGATTCCGATCGTCGACGACGGTCCGTGGGCCATCGACGCCGAGGCTGTACTCGGCTACGCGTGGCTTTCGGTGATCGGCGGCGCGATGGCGTACGCGTTGTGGTTCCGCGGTGCCCGCGCGCTGCCCTCGGCAAGCATTTCCCTGCTCGGCGTCCTCAGTCCGCTCACCGCGGCCGCCCTCGGTTGGATCGTGTTGGGACAGAACATGACAGCGCTGCAATGCGCTGGTTTCGGCGTTGCACTCATCGGTTCGACAGCCGGACAGTTCATGCCGAGAAACACACGGTGACGGTTGGCCGCATACAGAGAATCCCGAGCGGGCGCTCGTATGAGCTCCCACTCGGGATTCGCTTCGACTCGACGGGCTACCGAGTCAGCAGTTCGTAGATCAGCAGACCCGACAGAGACAGGATGGATAAGAAGCCGAGGACGCCGAGTGCGTTCTTCCACCACGTGTTTCGGAGATCCCCCATCAACTGATGGTTGTTACTCATCACGTAGAGCAGGAAGCCGAGGAATGGGGCCACCAGCACGGTCAGAGCCTGGGCGACGATGATCAGTTGGATCGGCGAAGAGGTGAATACGATCGTGATCGCCAGGCCGAATGCCAGGATTGCAGCGCACGTCGCCTTTGCCGTCGGGGTACTCGGGGAGGCCCCTCGGCCCAATGCGTCGGACAGCATCGTGCCGCCGGCGGTTGCGTTGGCGACCATGGACGAGAACGCAGCTCCCGACAGTCCGAGCGCGAAGATCGTGGATCCGATGGGCCCCGCGATGGGCTCGAAGATCTTGGCGAGTCCGACCAGGGTTGCCGCTTCGGCGTTCTGGCTCCCGAGAACGGCGGCGGCCACGACGATGACGAGTGCGGTCATGATGCCGGGGGCGACGATACCGGGAATGGTGTCGGCGATGGAGGTTCGACGATATTCATCTCTGGTACGGCCCCGCTCATGAATGCCGTACGAGGTGAAGAACGCTGCGTTGAGCGAGAAGTTGGTGCCCACGAGAGCGACGATGAGCAGCATGCTTCCTGGAGGGGCACTGGGCATGACTCCGCTGAGTGCCATGTACCAGTCGGGCTTGGCAATGACTGCGCTGATGATGAACGCGGCACCGAGAAGTCCGACGATGACGAGCAGGACTCGCTCGACTATGCGATAGACGTTGCGGAACAACAGAATCAGTGCGACGAATACCGTGCACGCTATCGTCCAGATCAGCGGGGAGCCGCCGAAGACCATCGACAGCCCGAGACCGGATCCGACGGCGTTGCCGACCGAGAAGCAGAGTGTGATGACGAAGACGCCGATTCCGGCTGCGACACCGACGCGCTGACCGAGGACGTCTTTGACCGAGCTGATCAACGACTTCGGCGTGCGTATACCCAGACGCACGCTCATGTCGGCGTAGACGAGCATGAACACCGTCGACAACACGACGACCCAGATCAACGCGTAGCCGTACTTGCTGCCTGCTTCGACCGCACTGGCCAGGTTTCCCGGGCCGAACTGCCAGGCACCGGCGATGAAGGCGGGACCCGCCATGGCCAGCGTGCTCAGGACGGTCTTCCATCGATTCGACATGGCAGGCGGTCCGTCTGCGGTGATGGTGGACGCAGCTGGTGCCACCGGGGTCGTGCGGGGATGACTCATGACGAGCCTTTCTGGTGACGCTCCGTACTCGCTACTAGAGGCAGTGTGCCCTCGGCTCGACGCGGTGGGGAGCGGATACGAAAAGTACGAGCGAAGGTCGGTTTGCGGCATCGATGGCCACAGGAAGATGGCCATCGATGCCTACCGAGTGATCTGACGCGGTCTGATCCTGTGCAGGAACTCAGACCAGCGCGGGTACTACCGAGCCGAGGTTCGCGGAGTCGAGTGCTGCTGCGATCTCTTCGTGAGCGCCTGCGGCGAGTGGCAACAGCGGCGAGCGGACGGTGGCGTGCTCGAGGATGCCGCGGTGGACCAGGCCTTCCTTGAGCGCGACGGTGCCCTCCATGTGAGATCCGCGGTGGTAGACGTTCGCGGTGACGGGCAGGAGTCGGTCGTGGATGGCGCGTGCGGCCGGGTAGTCCTTGGCCTTGCCTGCGGCGATGAGCTCGACGAGGGGTTCGGGAGCCAATCCGCCGTAGCCGACGAGGAGCCCGTCGACGTCGAACATGGTGTGCAGCAGGTACTCGTCGTGGCAGCTGAGGATCTGCAGGTCCGGGTTCTCCTTACGCAGAACCGGAATCTCACGGTCCCAGCGGCGCATGTTCCGAACGCCGTTCTTCGTGGCGAAAACGCCCTCCTGAGCAGCGATTTCGAGCTGGGTGTCGAGGTTGTACGTCGCCTTGGTGACGTCCGGGTACTGGAACAGGATCAGAGGCAGGCCCGACCCTTCGTACAGTGCCTTGTAGCGGTCCTGCGGTGCGCCGTCCTGGTAGCCGAAGCGCAGCCAACCGTGCGACGGGTAGACCAGTCCGCCCGACGCACCCGCGTCGACTGCGCGCTTGGCTTCTTCGACCGACACGGCCGTACCTTCCCCGGTGATGCCGGCGATGATCGGAAGCTTTCCGTCGACCGAATCGCGGAAGGCACCGATCACTTTGGCCTGCTCGGTCTGGGTGAGGAACGTGCCTTCACCCGCGTGACCGAGGACGACGAGACTCTTGACGCCATCGACGCTGCCGAGCCAGGACCCGAGGCGCTGGATCGCGTCGTAGTCGACCTCACCTTCGCGAGTGAACGGCGTGATCGGTGCTGGGCTGAGTCCGCGGAGATCGAGTGAATTCATGTTGTCGTCCTTCTCGAGAATTTTACGGGAACGTTGTCGGGAACGTTTGCATCACGCTAAACCGCTCCCCACCGATGTGTCAACCATCACTTTGAAGATCAGGGGTGACAGGCATCGCACAGCGCGCTTGCAAACGTTCCTGGGACGTTTGCATGCGCCGCAGGCTGGCGATCTGTAAGTTCGGCCGTACCAGGAGATTCAACGAACAGTCAGGGACTGCACATGCGTTCCACCCGAAGTGGGCTCTCGACGGAGCGCACAGACGCGGTCACACTGCGTGACGTCGCCAAGGCTGCCGGGGTCAGCATCTCGACCGTCAGCCGTGTGCTGGACGACCGCGTCGCACCGTCCCGATCCGCGACGGCCGTACGGGTGCGCGAGATTGCCGAGCATCTCGGATACCGGCGCAACACGTTCGCGTCGAATCTACGACGCGGTGCCACCGCCACCATCGGCGTCCTGGTGCCGCGCCTCTCGGACACCGTGATGGCGCTGATGTTCGAGGCCATCGACCGGGCAGCGGGCAGGGAGGGCTACCACGCCGTCGTCGCGACGAGCGGCGACGATCCCACCGACGAATGGAACGCCGCGCAGTCGCTTCTGGAGCGCAATGTCGATGGGGTCGTTCTCGCCACGAGTCGCACCGACGACCCCCTCCCCAGTCACTTGCGCGAGAACGGAATTCCGCACGTACTGGTGCTGAGAACCGACGGAAAGAGCCCGTCCTCGATCGGCGACGACGAGACCGGTGGATATCTGGCGGTTCGCCACCTCATCGATCTCGGCCACACCGACATCGCAGTGCTGACAGGCCCTCTGTTCACGTCCAGCGCTGTCGGTCGTTTGGCGGGCGCGCACAGGGCGTTTGCCGAAGCCGGCCTGCAACCACGCCCGGAGTGGACGATCGAGACCGGCTACGGAATCGAAGCCGGGGCAAGTGCAGGGCACGATCTGCTCGGCGGCTCAGGCCGTCCCACCGCCGTGTTCGCAGCCAACGACAACCTTGCCCTCGGAGTGTTGTCGGCAGCGCATCGACACAATCTGGCTGTTGGAGAGGACCTTTCACTGGTCGGCTACAACGACATCCCGCTCGCGCAACTGTTGCCGGTTCCCCTGACCTCGGTTCGCACCGCATTCGACCAAATCGCCCGAACCGCAATGGAAATACTGCTCAACGGCGATGACGGCTCGACTCCGCTGAAAAAGGCACTCCCGACACTGATCCCGCGACAATCATCGAGCCGTGCCACGAGATGAGTTCGTCAGCAAGACTGTGTCGGTTCTGGCTCATCGGTTTTGTCGTCGTTCTCACCGCGTCGTGCAGTTCGTTCGAGCCCGGCGAACGGAGGTCCATGGACGAAGAAGAAGTGTCGCGTGCCCTGCGCGGCATAGCATTCGACGTACCGAGTGGCTTCGAGTTCGTTCAGGGCTTCACGCACACGGAGTTCGTCGGCCAGCCTGCGTGGCGGGCCCGATTCGACGCGCCCAACGAGGCCGGCGACGAGACAGCGGTATCGGCGGCGAACCCTTCCTATCCGCCACTGCAACCGGTGGCCTGCGCCGCTGCATCGACGAGCAACTGGACTGCACTGGGCTTGACCTGCGAACCCGAGATGCTGTCCACCTCGCGTCCTGACCAGCAGACGGCAGACCGCGTGACCGTCCTGCTCACCAGGAACACACGACAGTCATCGCTGTTCATCTACTCCCAGGGCCACTGATTGTTGCAGTGACGCTATGCGGGCTGAAGCAATTGGAGGCCGAATCGGGTGCAGCTGACCGCGCTGAGCGCGGCTAGCTGCACCCGATTTTGCCGGTCGGTGGGCTCCGAAGGCCATCACCGCCTGGTGCGCGGATACATGTAACTACGCCAGACATGGGCACTCCTCAGCGGAGTCCAGTGCCTCGCTGACCACATCCTGCCCATCGATAGACCTGAGGCCTTATCTGTCGAAATCGCGACAGCCCCGCTACGATCCTCGGTACATCAGACCGAACGGTCTTGAACATGGAGGATCACATGCCGTATCTCGGTTTGCTGGTGATGTTGCTGTGGGTGTTCTGTCTGATCGACGTGATCACGGCCGACGACGGTGGAGTGCGATTCCTCCCGAAGATCGTGTGGCTGCTGTTGGTGGTGTTTCTCCCGCTGGCCGGCTCATTGGCATGGTTGTTCGCGGGACGTCCTGTTGGAGGCGGAATCTGGGGAGGTCCCGGTGGCGGCAACCGGCGCGCGAGCAACTCTGCGTTTCCTGAATACGAGACACGACCCGGCCGTCAGGCTGCCCAGAATCCCGAGGCCGATGCGGAATTTCTCCGGCGGTGTCGAGAACGTGCAGAGGAGCAACGCCGACTCGAGCGCGAGCGTCGCAAGAGAGATCTCGGGTTCTGATCTGGGCGGGTAGAACTCGACTACGACGATGTGAGGATCGAACTGTGGCTGCAACGTGGCAAGACTTCTCGTGGGTCGTCGACGACTACGAATGGGTCGAGACAAGCGTGTCGTTCACCTTTGTTCGCCATGACGATCCGGCGAGTGTTCTCGCAGCTTTGACGACCGAAATACACGGCACCGTTGTGGGTTTGGACGGCGTCAATTCCGATGTGGATATGGTGGGCGTGACACAACTGGGCAATTGGGTTCTTGCCGTCGCGCCGTCCACGGCGGGCCTGGCTGACGAACTGATGGCCCCACTGTCGATGGGAGGTGAAGCGCTCACCTGCGCAATCACAGTCGGTCCTTCTTACTTTGCACAATGGGTCGACGGCAGGGGGACGGCGTTCTTCGACTCGCTGCTGAAGTCGGGACCTGGTTTCGATGATCCGAACAGTCCGTGGCGACAAGGCATGCGCGTGGCCGGAGTGGATCCCAACAGCGAGGGGCCGCTACCGGACGGGCGATTCCATGTTCTCGAGACGAGTCTGGCGATGATTGCCAACCACACAGGTGTCGCAATAACCCCGGAATTGCTCCGCTCAGCCAGTTTCCATATTGGCGACAGTATCGAATAACACTGCACCAACCAGTCGGCGCGCCTGCAGCGACGATGTCCTCGGAAGGCGTTCGGCCGAGCGTCTACGACGACATACCCGTGCTCGAACAGCGCGTCGCACCCGAGTAGGCGACTGACTCAAACACACAGCTCCACGTCGATTGAATTCGGTGCACCCAGCCGCGCTGAGCGCGGTCCATTGCACCCGATTCGCACTGTGGAACCGCTCCGGCGCAGTGAACGTCCAAGTGGACATGCTCGATGAATGGTTGGCACAGCACGACGGCGTGATCACCCGCGCGCAGGCGGCGATGTGCGGCCTGAGCGGCGATGCTGTGGACCGCTCGGTGCGAGCGGGGGCGTGGCGAACGATTCATCGCGGGGTGTACTTCGTCGTCGATCGCCCATTCACTGCGGACGCGCGCATTCGATGCGTTGTGTGGGGTGCAGGACCGAACGCTGTGCTCAGCGGGGAAGCCGCGGCCTTCTGGCACGGGGTGATCTCCGACGTGCCGAGCATCATCGAGGTCACCACCCCACGCAAGGGGCGAAGCCGCGCCGAGGGCTGCCGACTACGCCGCCGCGACATCCACAACAAGGACATCGTCGAGCGGCGCGGGCTTCGTGTCACGTCTCTCGAACTGACCGTTCTCGAAGCGTCGATAGGTAAGGCGCACATCATGGATCGGGCACTTCAGCGACACACCGACCTCGAACGATTGCAGCGCGCAGATGCACGAAACCCAGGTCGCACCGGCGCTCCCGAAGCGAAGCGGCTGCTGAAAGTCGCAGCGAACGGTGCCCGCTCCGAGGGAGAGCGTCTCTTGATTCGAGAGTTCCGGGCCCGCAAGATCGGCGGCTGGGTAGTGAATTATCGATGGGGCGGATACGAACTCGACTTCGCCTTCCTCGCCGAGATGGTGGCGATCGAAATCGACGGCTGGGCATTTCACTCCGATCACGACGCGTTCCATCAGGATCGGATCAGGCAGAACGACATCATTCAGAGCTGGACGATCCTGCGCTACACCTGGGTCGACCTGACCGAACGCATGGATCACGTGATCGCCGAAATAGTCGCTACTCTCGATCGAATCCGGTGCAGCCAGCCGCGCTGAGCGCGGTCAGCTGCACCCGATTTCATCGCCGCGAGGACCTGGGTGGACCGTACGACCCATCGAGTCGACTTCTGATGCGTCGAATCGCCTTCCATCCCGCGGGAGTCACCGCGGTGCTGACTATCGCGCCGATCATGACGCCCTGGAACAGGGCAGACCACTGGCCGGGGCTGCCTCCGAACAGCGGCCATGTGTACACGATCGCGAGGACCGCGAGAAATACCAGAGCACGAATACCTGCACCCTCCCACGACACCGTCAGCGCCGCGAACTATCCGGTATCGTGAAGAAAACGGGCAAAATGGACCACGCCAGGTCGGAGGCCGAGATGCAGAAGCCGTTTCGCGAGTGGGTCATGACCGGCGCACTCAGCAAGAAGTGCGGCGCAACCCGAGCCGATTACATCAATGCGCTTGCCCTGGTCCCCGCAGTCGGTCTCGGCTTCCTCCTGATGCACTTGATGATCAACTCGGGCTCAACAGCTCTCGATACTGCAGCAGGATGCCTGGGCGGTGCCATCACCGGATTCCTGTATCTCTACCTGGCCTACCGGGTCGATTCACGCAAGAAACGCGGACCTGCCCCCACGCCGCCACTAGGTGCTCGGCCGACGCGTCTTTGAGATGCACCGGTCCGGCGGATCGATGCGCCTCTGTTTCACTCTGACCGACTGAAACCCAGATCGATCCGGATCTCAGGCGCGCTTGGACAAGTACATTCGCTCGTCTGCCATTCGTAGCAGTTGGTCCGGGTCGGCGGCCGGCTCCCAGCTCCATCCGACGCTCACCGAGACCGGGATGTCGGTGCCGTCGATGTCGTAGGGGCCGGCGAGGAGTCCGCGAACTCGGTCGGCGAGGCATTCGACACCGTTGCGTGAGCGGGCGCTGCGCAGGAGGACGACGAATTCGTCTCCGCCGATACGGCAGGCGACGTCATCGGAGCGGGTGTTGTCCAGGATGCGACGGCCGATTGCCTGGAGTACTCGATCCCCCACCGCGTGTCCGAATCGGTCGTTGATGGACTTGAATGCGTCGACGTCGACGAAGAGCACTCCCACCGGACGACCGTCGGCGGAGTCCTTCATCGCATGCAACTCGGACATCAGGCGTCGGCGATTGGCCAGTGAGGTGAGGTCGTCGATCAGCACCTGGCGTTCGAGTGATGCCTCGGCAGCTTTGCGTGCGGTGATGTCCTGGATCTGCGCGATGATCACGTCGCCGGACTCGTCGTCGCGCACCACGGTCACGTTGCGCTGCACCCAGATCGTGGCACCGTCCTTGCGGATGTATCGCTTCTCCGACGCCACGTTCGTCAGCGTCCCTTCGGCCAATCCTTTGAGGTGTTCGTCGGCGAGGGGAATGTCGTCGGGATGGGTGATGTCGCGAAAGGTTTTCTGTCGCAATTCTTCTGCGGTGTAGCCGAGCAGTTTGCACAGGGCCCTGTTCACCTGGAGCCATCGTCCGTCGCGGGTCATCACCGCTTTGCCGATCGGGGCGTTCTCCATCACGTTCTGGAACAGCCGGATCGCGCGATCGCGCTCACGCTCGACCTCGGCGCGCGCGCTGACGTCGACGACCAACGCGGTGAACCCGACGACGACACCGTCGACGATATCGGGCACGTAGGTTGCCTGAGTAACGCGCACAGCACCGTTGACGTCGATGAGGGTCCGGTCGAACTGCTGCTGCTCACCGGCGAGGACACCGGTGATGTACGGCAGGTTCAATTCGTACAGCGTCTCACCGAGCAAATCTCGGATGTGCTTGCCGGCCAAGTCCTGAGGTTCGATTCCGAAGAAATCCGCATACACGCGGTTGGCGAACACATTCCGGAGCGCGCTGTCCCAGTATCCGATCATCGACGGCAACCGATCGACGGCACGGCGCATCACCTCGTTCGATGCGTTTCGCGTAACGGTCATGAACCACCTCACTTGTGACGCCGACCGTTGAACGGTACCGAAATATATCGCGATCGGCCTGCAACACGAACATCGATCCCATTAGTGCGCAAGTGCGCACATGTGTGTACGTTGAACTCATGCTTCGCGCCAACATCGCTTTTCGACGCCTCTTCACCGCGCAGGTCGTCGCGTTGCTGGGCACCGGACTGTTGACGGTGGCGCTGGGACTGCTCGCCTACGACATTGCCGGCAGTGCCGCGGGAGCCGTGCTCGGTACCGCTCTCGCGATCAAGATGATCGCGTACGTGTTCGTCGCTCCGATCGTGTCGTCACTGACCGGCACGCTCCCCCGCAAGCTCGTGCTGGTCAGCGCCGACGCCGTCAGGGCGCTCACCGCACTGGCATTGCCGTTCGTCGATCAGGTGTGGCAGGTCTACGTGCTGATCTTCGTTCTGCAGGCGGCGTCGGCCACCTTCACTCCCACCTTCCAGGCCGTCATTCCGTCCGTGGTGCCCGACGCGCAGCAGTACACCCGCGCGTTGACGCTCTCGCGACTGGCCTACGACCTCGAATCACTGGTCAGCCCGCTGATCGCCGCCGCATTGTTGACGGTCATCGGCTTCCACACGCTGTTCGTCGGCACGGCTGTGGGGTTCGTCGTCTCCGCGGTGATGGTGGTCGGTACCGACTTTCCGAGACACCTCGCACCCGAGATCCGACGATCGACCTCGGGCATCGCGACGTTCGTCAGGAATACCGAACTGCAGGGACTGCTCGCGTTGAACACGGTGGTCGCTGCGGCGACTGCTCTCGTGGTGGTCAACTCCGTTCTCTACGTCCGCGATCTGTTCGGCGGATCGAGCAGTCAGCTGGCCATCGCTCTCGGCTGCTACGGCGCCGGCTCGATGGTCGCAGCATTGTGCATCCCACGAGCCCTCGGATTTACGAACGATCACACGCTCATGCTCACCGGGGCTGCGACGGCCGTGATGGGAACTGCCGCAGCAACACTGGTGGCGACCCTGCACGGAGGGTCGACCGCCTGGGTTGCGCTGGCCGCGACGTGGGTGCTGCTGGGCGTCGGGACGTCGATGATCAACACCCCGTCGGCGAGGATTCTGCGTCGTGAATCCGACGAGAGCACCCGAACGTCCATCTTCACGGCGCAGTTCTCGTTGTCGCACGCGGCATTTCTGCTCACCTATCCGATTGCGGGATGGGTCGGGGCCCGGTTCGGACTGTTCACCGCGGCGCTGATGCTCACGGGCTTGGCTACACTTGCGGCACTGTCCGCAGCACGCCTGTGGAGTCGCTCCCGAGTGTCGGTGGTCGCCTCCGCGTAGGGAGACGACGTTCGATGCCACCGAAGAAGGAACCGCGCATCAGTCTCGACCATGCCGTCGAACCGGACTCCGCACGCCTGGGCACGGCCAGTGACACCTTTCGGATGCTCTCGGACCCCACGCGACTGCACATCCTCTGGCTACTCGACCGCGGCCCTGCCGACGTCAGCGCCTTGACCACGGCCACCGGAACCTCCCGCACCGCCGTCAGCCAGCATCTGGCCAAGCTTCGATTCACCGGACTCGTCGAGACCCGACGCGACGGCCGCAACGTCATCTACCGCCTGGCCGACGGTCACCTCGCCCGGCTCGTGCGTGAGGGCCTCAACTTCGCCGACCACAAGGTCACCGGCGAGCCCCCGCACGAATAACCCTGCACCACAACAAGAAAGCACCCGATGAAACGCCTGGCCGTGATTGCCGCCGCCATTCTCACCGCGACGGCACTGTCGATCGCCCCGGCGGCTGCGCACGCAACTCTGCAGTCCAGCAACCCTGCCGAGAACTCCGTGCTCGACGCCGCCCCGGACGAGGTGACCCTGACGTTCAATCAGTCCGTGCAGTCGAACTTCGCCACCGTCACCGTCGTCGGAGCCGATGGAACCCAATGGGGGGCATCGGATCCCGTCGTCGACGGCAGCACTGTGACCGTCGATCTCGACGGGCTCGGTGCGGCGGGCGAGTACACCATCGGCTACCGAGTGGTCTCCGCAGACGGGCATCCGATCACCGGCAGCATTCCGTTCCAACTGACCCAGGCGTCCCCGACGTCGGCGGCAACCGCAGCCACCGCAGTCCCCGCCCCTACCGAAACGACACCGACTGCCGCAGAAGAGCCCGAGGACAGCAGCGGTTTTCCGATCTGGATCGTCGCGGTAGTCGTCGTCGCTGTCGGTGCGGCGGGCGTGCTGTTCGCGCTTCGTAAACGCAGCAACTGACGTCCTCACCCGATGTGGACGTGAGAGCATGCAGCATGAGTGACGGTGGCCAGCGCCCGGAGTCCGATGGCCGTAAGCGGCGTTGGGAACAGCACAACTCCGATCGTCGACGCCACATCATCGACGCGGCCATGACGGTTCTGGCGCGCGATATCGCACCCGGTGAGCGGCTCACCACCGCTCAGATTTCGGCCGAGGCCGGTGTGCACCGCACCGGGCTGTACCGGCATTTTCGCGATCGAACCGACTTGGACACGGCCATTCAGCGCGCCATCTGCTCGGAGTTGACGGCCACGTTGGTCTCGTCGTTCGCGTTGACCGGCACTCCTCGCGACGCGGTGCATCGCATGGTGAGCACCTACGTGCGCTGGGTGGCCGAGCATCCCGCGTGGACGCGATTCGTCGAGCAGGACGTCAGTGCCGAGTCGCCCACGCCTCTCGAGGAGACCAACGCTCTGCTGGCCGAGCAGTTGGAAGTGAGCGTCGCGGCATTCCTGTCACTGGTGCACGCAGACCTGACCACCGACGACTGGTCGCTGGTGCGGCCGTGGGTTGCGGGCCTCGTCTCCGGCTGCATGGGTGCGGTGCGCAGTTGGAGCGGGCAGACCGAACATCGCACCGGTCTCGATCATTTCGCGACGTTCCTGGCCGACACCATCTGGCTGCAGGTCAAGGGCCTCGGGGCATCCCGCGGGATCGCGATCCCGCAGGTGCCCCTCGAAAGCGTCCTCGACGAGAGTCAGCCGAACGACGGCTCGCTGCGGTAACGCGAGGGGCGTCCGTCGATACCGAGGGTGCGCCAGACGCGTCGGGACACGCGGTTCATCAGTCCGAGCTCGCCGGCCAGCATTCGGACGTCACCGAAGGTGTCGCGCAATGCCTTTCGTGACGGTTCGCTGTTCCACCACACGGCGTCGACAACCTCGTCGGGGATGGCGAGGTCGCGTCGCATCTGCTTGCTCGGTTTCATGATCACGTCGCACAGCAGTCGCATGATGACGGGCATGAGGATCGAGATCGACGCCTTCTCGAAGCGTCCGAGCCGCGGGGCCTTGTGCTCGAGGTACTGATGGGCGAAGCCGATGTGTCGTGCTTCCTCGGCGATGTGAATCTGCATCAAGCGCTGGACCAAGGGGTGTCCGACGCTACCGGCGCGCAGGACGCCCTTCTGCATGTGGTCGATCGGCTCTTCTCCCGCCAGTACGCCGACGAAGAATCCGAACGGTGCGGATCGGCTCGCGAAGAGGGTCAGCACGGGCACGATCTTGCGGAACCACGCGGGTCCACCCGGCACGTCGATGCCGATGCGGTTCACCAGTTCCTGGAACATCTGGGTGTGGTGGCACTCTTCGGTGGCCTCGTGCGTCGAGTACCGGAATTCGGGTGAATCGTTGGGCAGCGTGAGGGCGTACTGCATGAGGCCGCTGATGAGGATCTGCTCGAACTGCAGGCCGACCTTGACCATGCTGGCCTGGCGGTACATCCCGATGTGAATCTGCCGGTCCAGGGGAAGCGACTTGTACCAGTCGGTGTGGCCGAGCGGGTCCGCGTCCGGGAGCACCCAGCGCGGATCGTCGGGAACGATTGCGTACTCGGGCTCGTCCCAGGGGATGTCGAGGAAGGCGTCGAAGTGCTGGTGCACCGATGCCGTCGACAGTGCGTGCAGCCTGTCTCGGTAGAGCGTTCGTGCGTCGTCGACTGCAGTCATGGTGGTCCTTCCGCCTGCGTCCGAACAATGTGTACGCAACACAGCGTCACACATAAAACTGGTTGGTGCAACGCTCCGTCGCAGATACATGAGAAATGTTCTTCGAAACGACGAAACCGGCCGACCGCAGTGCGGTCGACCGGCCTCGAGGCAGGCGCTTCGGTCGTGAACGGTAATTCGTAGTGGGCTACGAAGTTCCGCTCACGTGCGACGAAGTCGCTCCATCACCAGTACGGCAACACCATCGCGACGAAGCCCACGCCGATGACGATGCCGAGAATTCCGGTTCCGATGGCCAGCGCGGTGTCACTGCGATCGGCGCGCGGGCCGGAGAGGTCGGGGCTGCGATCGGCCCACAGAGCAGAGGCGACGGCAATCAATCCTGCTGCGATGCCCAGGCCCGCGGCCCAGAACGAGACGATCGACATCGCACCGAACATGACGGCATATTCGGTCACCTGCGCGCGAGTACGAACGCGCCGGTTCCACCACTTCGGTGGCATGTCGTCGTCCGAATCACGTGTATCGAAGTGGGGAGAGGTGACGGTCACTGCGGACTCCTTTCGAGTGAGAATGTGCCTCTATTTTGGCACTCGACGGGTGAGAGTGCCAATCACCTGGAGGAGGCCGACGCCCCCGGTTTCGCACACGCGCGCGCACTTGTCGGACGCGTTCGGATTCGCCACCGATCCGGGCACGATATCGCGCGCATTCGGCGAACGCGCGCGCGTTTGCGGAGCGATCAGGGCCACAGAAGTCGTTGCCCCACCGACGCTTTCGTCGGACCCAGATCGAAGGTCGTGGCGTCGGGCATCAGGTACGGGACGAGTATCCGCATCGCATATTCGCGGTGTTCGAGCAGGACCTCGAGATATGTGCCCGACGCCTCCTCGCCGGTGGCGTCGGAGACGATGGCGTACGACCGCAGATCATCGGCGACGGCGCGCAGATCGCGGACGAGTTGCTCGTGCATCGCCGCGTGCGACTCCCCATCTCCCAGTGGCTGCTGCGGTGCAAGCACGCGCTGCCCGCCGGAGAGGTCGTTGACGACGGCCACCGGGTGCAGTCCCCAGTTCTCGCTGATCCGTTCGGCGGCGATTTCGATACAGACGTCGAGCAGGTCGTCGAAATCCTGTTGGCACTCGATGCTCGTCACTTCTCGCCACTTCGTCGTCATCGAGACCCCATCGTCGGCCGGCCACCCCAACCCCTTGGACGGCGCGCACGCTCACACGGTTCCCGAAAGTCGTACATTCGTGCCAATCTGCCGCTGACCGGCGAGAGTTCCCGCACGAGTCGGCCGGACGGAGCTGCCGGCAGCCGAATGCGTCACAGGGCTCGAGCAGACCTCAACTACACTCCCCATCCGGGAAGGGGAGAAAGCGGGTCGTTGCGTCGTGGAGGATCACTGGTACCGGCGCATGTTCGCCTCCAGCCCCGTGGCGCAGGCTCTCTCCGACGCCGATGGGCTCTTCGTCGACGTCAATGCGGCCTACTGCGAACTCGTGGGCTTGTCCTCCTCGGAACTGATCGGTCGATCCGCGACGGTGCACACACACCCGGACGACCTCCCGCTCCACCGCAGCGTCGAGGACCTGATGGCCGCCGGGACGGCCGCGGACAAACCCGTGAAGGTCGAGGTGAGGTTCGTTCTACCGAACGACGAGATTCGCTGGGTTCTGCTGACTCTGGTCCCTTTCATCGGTCCGTCCGATGCCGAGTGGACGCTCGGTGCCGCTCTCGATATCACCGCACGGAAAGAGGTCGAGGACGGCATCCTGCTCGCGTCCCGAACGGATCAACTGACCGGGGCACTCAACCGTCGCGGCTGGTCGGATCACGCGGTGTCCCTCGTCGACGACGATTCGGTCGACACAATCGTCGCGGTTCTCGATCTGGACCATTTCAAGCAGTTCAACGACCACTTCGGCCACGCCGCAGGCGACGCGTTGCTCCGCGACTTCGCGTCGACTGCCCGCAGCTGCATCGGCGTCGATGGACTCTTGGCCCGATGGGGCGGAGAGGAATTCGTGATCACTCTGCGCAATTGCGATCGTCGCGGTGCGCTTCGATCACTCGACGCTCTTGCCGCCGCCACCACGTCATCGGGGGTGACGTTCTCGGCCGGCTACACGCTCCAGCGACCGAACGAAGGCCTTCGCCACACACTCGACAGAGCTGACGCATTGATGTTTCAGGCGAAGCGCGCCGGCCGAAATCGAATGATCACCGACGCACCTTTCTGACTCGGCGCAACTTGCTGATACGGCAAACATACTTGCCATATCTATAAACGGGCTGTCACTCTGATCCCGGAACACCACCGGGAGAGGACTCAGCACATGACACACGCGTTCGACAAGGAGTACTGGGAGCACCATTGGGATGACCGAACGTCCCGTACCGTCGCGGCGAATCCGTATCTCGTGCAGGAAACGGCCGTATCGACGCCCGGTACCGCGCTCGACGCAGGCTGTGGTGCCGGAGCAGAAGCGATCTGGCTCGCCGAGCAGGGCTGGCGAGTCACCGGTGCCGACATCTCCGCCGCGGCCCTCACCACCGCCGCACAGCTGGCACAACATGCAGGGGTCGACGTCACCTGGATCGAAGCCGACCTCACGACCTGGAACCCGACCGACCGATGGGATCTGGTGACGACCCACTACGCGCATCCGTCGATTCCGCAGTTGGACTTCTATCGACACATTGCGCAATGGGTGGCACCGGGCGGTTCGCTGCTCATCGTCGGCCATCTGCACGACGGCGGGCATCATCACTCACACGACGGCGAGCCACCGCACGAGGCCACTGTCACCGCGACAGACATCACCGCCCTGTTCGACGCCTCCTCGTGGCGCATCGACACCGCACTCGAACGTTCCAGAACGGTCGGTGGCACGGGTGTGCACTCGAAGACGTTGCGCGATGCGGTGGTTCGGCTCACGCGTCGAAACTGATCCCGGCGGTCGCAGCGGTGTCTGTCGGCCGGGACAAGGCACAAGGGCAGGCGATCGGGTGTACGGTCCGGTGATGCACGGCGAACCGGGACGTGATCCGTACGGCTGTTTCCTCGACGACTGCGAGCCGTACCCGTGGTGACCTCGCAGCAGGACGACGCCGAAAGCCGTGTCGCTGACGCCTTTCTGGCGATCACGGGCGCGAGCCTGTCGTCGATGACGGAGATCCTGCGGGACCTGGGCGACGAGCCGGCCAACACGAAGCCGGACCTGCCGGGTGCCAACAGCCCGTACGCCATCGTGTTCCACTGCGTGGCCGTGATCGAGTACTGGGCAGGTTCGGTGATCGCCGGTCTGAAGATCCCGCGGGATCGGGCAGCCGAGTTCACCGCCACAGGCCGAATCGACGATCTGATCACGCGGGTCGACGAGGTTCGGGCGCGTCTGCCCGAGTGGGTGAATATTGCACTACGCGACGGGATTCGCGATCGAACCGTCATGGGTACCACCCGTCCGGAGCTCGCAACGGCAACCCCGGAATGGGTGTTGACGCACCTAGTGCGCGAGTTGGCCCAGCACCTCGGCCAGCTCGAGCTCACCCGCGACGTCCTTCGTCGGGCGTGACCTGGGTCAACGATCGATGGTGACGGTCGGCCACGGCGGCCGCCTCAGGACCGCAGCACATCCCAATGTCGCAGCAACGAGGCCGGTGAGCACCCCGATCAGTTGGATGCGGCCGGTATCGACGGCTGGGGTCCACGCCGCCGTGCCGTCCGTGATGGTGAACACCCCCACCGCGGTCTCTGCTCCCCGAGCCGATCGACGCAATACCGGCAGAATGGTCGTGCGGTCGTCCACTCTGACGGTCTCGCCGTACTGCACTGCAGACGGGCTGAATACGTCGGGCAAGCGTGAGGTCATGAGTGCACTCCCGGAGTCGACCGATGTCGTCGCGGTCAGACTACTCGCGCGCAGATGCCTCCGGGCTCGTCCGAATGCCGTGCACCATTGCCCATCGTCGTCAGCGGTCGATGTTCACGGCGGCTGCGAGTCCGTCGACCAGAGTCGGCAGGAAGTACGGAATCGACAGTGCCGTCGGGCCCACTGCAGCTCCGGCCTCCTGGCCGACGAATCCGGCGACCGCACCGGCGGCGACAGCCGGAATCTGGCGTGAGACAGGCGAATCGAGGAACTGCTGCAAGGCGTCGTCGGTGTCGACCTGAGTGAACACCACATCGGCGTCGATCGAGGAGATGTTCTCGGCCGAGACCGTGGTCGAGTAGGTGGCATCGTCGGTCGCGAGGCCGGTCACCGATGCAGGCGAGACGAAGCCGAGGTTCTCGAGCAGCTCCACTCTGGGGTCCGACGGCAGTAGCAGGTAGTACACGTCGGCAGCCTCGGACACGTATGCGATTGTGCGGCCGTCGAATTCGGGATGGCGAGCACCTGCGTCCTGCACCTGAGAATCCAGATCGGCTACGAGATCACGCGCCCTGTCCGGCACCCCGAGAACATCACCGGTGGTGGTGATGACATCGCGCCACGGCGTCGACCACAGTTCCTCCGGCGGGGCGATGACGGGGACCCCGGCTGCGGTCACCGCGTCGTACTCGGCCCGCGTCAACCCGGAATGCGGAGCCAACAGCACGTCCGGGTCGGTGGCGAGAAGCTTCTCGACGGACAGCGCGTCGGTGACGTTGTCGAGCAGAACCGGGGCCGGACCGCCGGACGACTCGATCGCGTCGGACACCCACGGGTAGATCAGATCGTCACCGCCGCCGTACTCCGCCGAGGGCATCGCCACCGGGACGACACCGAGCGCGAGCACCGCGTCGGTGGTGCCGAATCCCCACGTCGCGACCCGTTCGGGCACTGCGTCGAGGGTGGTCTCGCCGTACATGTGCTGCACGGTCAGCGGAAACGAGCCGGTGGACGCGGCGGCGGCCGGGCTGTCGGTCCTTTCCATCGAGCTGCACCCGGCGAGCGCGAAGGACGCGGCCGCGACAGCGGTGAGGAGTGCAGCGAAGCGGGTGGTCACACGAAGAGTCATCACAGTCCTTCAGGTCGGTACGCGTGATGAGGTTAGCCTTAGCTACTTAGGGGGCTTTCACCGGGTCGCATCGTTCACAGGAACCTCGCAGCGGAGGTTCAGGGTCCTCACCGCAACGTCCCAGAGTATTGGCACTACCGAAACATTCAGTGCCGCAACGAAGGAGACGTACGACGATGACCCGAATCCCCGAGCCGACCGATACACCCGACGGACCCGCCTACGAGGGAAGGCTTCTCGACCGCCCCACCGAGGAGGTCGTCGACCAGGGTGCAGGCTTCGATATCACCACCCTCGTCACCCGCCGCCGTGTACTGAGTCTCGTCGGCGCAGGAGCGGGCGCGTTCGCTCTGGCCGCATGCTCGAGCACCTCCAGCGCCGGAAGTTCCACCGCCACCACGGCAACCGCGTCGACGACCACCTCGACGGCGACGAGCGAGATCCCCCAGGAAACCAACGGCCCCTACCCGGCCGACGGCACCAACGGCGTCAACGTCCTCGAGGAATCGGGCATCGTCCGCAGCGACATCACCTCCAGCCTGGACGGTGGAACCACAGTCAGCGGAGTGCCTCTCACGTTCACCTTCACGCTCACCGATCTGGCGAACGACAATCGACCGTACGAGGGTGCGGCCATGTATGTGTGGCAGTGCGATGCGGACGGCCAGTACTCGATGTACTCCGAGGGTGTCGAGGACGAGACGTATCTTCGCGGCATCCAAGCGGCCGGCTCCGACGGCACCGTCACCTTCGAGACCGTCGTTCCCGGCTGCTACTCCGGCCGCTGGACCCACATGCACTTCGAGGTCTACCCCGACGCTGCGTCGGCGACCAACGTGGACAACGCCATTGCCACCTCACAGGTCGCGTTCCCGCAGGACATGCTCGAGGCGATCTATCAGAACAAGACCGACGTCTATCCCGAGTCGGCGAAGAACCTAACCCAGATGGGCAGTCTCGACAACGACAATGTCTTCGGCGACGGCTACGAGCTGGAGATGGGCACGTTCAGCGGCGATCCCGCCTCCGGCTACGTCGGATCACTCGCGGTGGCGATCGATGCCACCACCGAACCGACGATGAGTGCTGCCCCCGCGGGCGGAGGCGGCGGCGGCGGCCAGGCCCCCATGGGAGGCGGCACTCCCCCGGCGGGCGGACCGCCCAATGCCGGCTCGGCACCCACCAACTGATCACCCCCACCTCACACCACCCACCACCTAAGGAATCACCATGTTGCACAACCTCACCGGATGGCACGCGCTCATCGTTCTGGCCATCCTGCTGCTCGTGTTCGGCTCGACCAAGCTCCCCTCCCTCGCCAAGGGCGTCGGTCAGTCGATGCGAATCCTGAAAGACGAAGTGCGCGAGGACAAGAAGGCCGCGACGCGTGACGAGACCACCGCCACCACGGAACCGACATTCGCCGACGCGTCCGTTCCGGTTCCGTACCGCCACGCATCATGAGCACAGCCACCGCCGCGCGAGGAACGATGCCCCTTGCCGGGCATGTGCGCGAGGCTCGTCGCCGCGCAGTGCGCGCGGCGGTGTCGCTGATCGTCGGCGTGGCGATCGGGTTCGCCCTCACCGACCAGATTCTCGACATCCTCCGTGCGCCCGTCGAGGAGCTCGCCCTCTCCCGTGATGCCAGCCTGAACTTCGACACCGTCACCGGCGCTTTCGATCTCGAACTGAGAATCGCGTTGTTCGCCGGCGTCATCGTGTCGTCTCCGGTGTGGTTGCGTGAGCTGTTCGCCTATCTCGCACCAGGTTTGACGCGTCGGGAGAAGAAGTACGTCTACGGTTTCTCGGCCGCAGCAGCGCCACTGTTCGTGGCCGGCTGCGTGTTCGGGTTCACCATCTTCCCGCGCATGGTCAGCGTGCTCGCCGGGTTCTCCTCGGACCAGGACAGCACCATCCTCAACGCCTCGTACTACGTGGACTTCGTGATGAAGATCGTGCTGGCGACCGGAATCGCGTTCGTCCTTCCGGCATTGCTGGTGATGTTGAACTGCCTCGGCATCCTTTCTGCGCATCGACTACGTAGCAGTTGGCGGCTCAGCGTCGTCGGAATCGCCCTGTTCAGTGCGCTCGTCACTCCCGCCGCCGACGTCCTGTCCATGTTCCTGGTCGCGTTGCCGATGGCCACGCTGTTCGGTGCGGCCGTCGTGATCACCGAGATACACGACCGCAGAGCGGCTCGGCGCATCCTGACTTCACCGAAACCGGAGCTCACAACATGTTCGGCTTGACCTTCGAAAAACTGTTCCTGGTAGCGATCATCGCCGGCTTCGTCCTCGGCCCCTCGCGACTACCCGGATACGCCCATCAACTGGCACGGACCGTGCGCTCCGTGCGCAGTTTCGTCGAGTCCACCCGCACCGCCGCAGAAGACGAAATGGGCGTTCCGCTACGCCGTTCGGAGTGGGAGTCGATGGATCTGCGCCAGTACGATCCACGCCGCATCGTCGCCGACGCATTGCGTGACACCGACTCCGCTCCGAAATCCGTGTGGCCGGACGAAGTGATCGACGAAGCAGCCCGCGTACGACCCGGCCAGAAATACGTCATCACCGGAGCGGCATCGCATCCACGACGAATTCTCATCGAGTCGTTACCCGAGAACGACCCCCGTCGTATCGCGGCGCAGGTACTGCCGGATGTCGCAGCCACAGGTTAGGGCGGCGAAAGAAGGACAACGTGTAACACACTCGGGCATGATGTAGCCCATGACTACCAGCGTCGTAGCTGCCTCGGAGTCGGGTGTCACGGCAGTTCAGGTGTGGACTTTGATCGTCGTCGTCATCGCTGCGCTCGGTGCGGCGTGGGCGGCGCTCAGTGTGCGTCGGGTCGGCGCGAACGAGGACGTCATCTCCCGCGAGGTGGCGGCACTGCACACTGCCGTCGACCGTCAGGTGCGCCAGTCGGGTGAGAGCGACTCGTGGAGCCGCGATCAGGTGACGGCGCGGTATCAAGAGTTGCTGTTCGCCCTGTCGAATGTCGATCGGGTTGTGGCGGAGGAGATTTCGGCAGCGGTGGTCTCGACTCCTGTCGGCGATCTCACGGCTGCGACGCAGTCCTTGAACAAGGCCTACGACCGGTTGAATCTGGCGCTCTCCGCCGCATTGGTGGTCGCGCGCAGGCGGGTTCATCCGTTGGCGTTGGAGTTGTCGACGGGCATCGACCGTCGGGTGTTCGCCCCGCTGGCTCCCGAAACGGGAATCCCCGCTCCGGCTCACGAACGTCTGCAGAGCGAGCACGAGTACATCATCCGGATGCACTCGCTGCTGTTGACGGCGATGCGCGCCGATCTGGGTCTGCTCGATCCCAGCGCCGAGGCGACACTGATCTTCACGACGAAGGAAGTGGAATCCGGTGTGCTGGCGGATCGGTCGACTGCGGCCGGACGTAGTGGAGTACAGCTGATCAACCTTCTCGAGGACTTCGGCGTCATCCCGTTGCTCGGAGCCGAGGACGACTTCGTGATGTCCGACGCGCTGGTCGTCCAATGCGAGGAGCTCTACAGCTCGGTGAGCCCGAACTTCGAGGCGGTGCTACGCCACATCGGCGACGAGATCCATCTCGCGATCAGGCCCGATCTCACCGACGATCGCCTCGAGGAGATCTACGAGATCGCGGCGCGACTGGTGGAAGCCGGGTTGCGCGGAAACATCCACCGCAGAGACGGATTGGACGGCAGCAGCCTGTTCCTCATCGATCCGACGCACCAGCCGGGTAAGGACCGGGTGTAGCGCGAGTGCTTCGAGACGCATGTGCGTCGACGGAACGCACAGGGCACCCGCCCGGAAACGTGCCCAGTTGGGCAATGTCGAATCCGTCCGAATAGGAACGCATTCGCTGCGAGTCGGCATTGCGTCGCTGCGTGAGGCGAGCAGGAAACAGTCGCAGAGCACATCCACGCGCACGCATCGCAGCTGTGACGAGCCGCTCCAGCGCCAGAGGAGGGTGGCTGTAGCCCAACGCATTCCGCAGCGGCGCATCCATGAGAGCGAGACTCACCACGCGAACGACTCCCTTCGGGACCGGTGAGACGAACGAGGCGAGTAGAGCCAGTGTGGCGTCGGCGACGCGTCGAGCGCCGGGATCGAAGGCGAAGTACTCCGCTTCGTAGTCGTCCATCAAGTGCGCGAAACCCTCGAACGAGTCGGGCATGTCCGATATCCCCATGTGCTTGCCCAGCGTTCGGAAATACCTGACCGATGCTCGTACCTCGATGGCGGTCATGGGCCGTTTACCCCACACGGATATCCAGCGCTGCGGAACGACGACGAAAGTCGCGAGTACGTACAGCATCTCGTGATTGGGTATGTCGTAGCTTCGGTGCATCTGATTGATCCGGCGGATCGCGGCACGGCCCTGCTCGTCGTCGAAGCCCCGCAGGAACGGCACCTCGAGCAGCAGCACCGTGTCGTCGTAGCGCTTCTGAGTGGCCCCGGTGAATGCACCGGTGTCGTCGAGGAGCTTGCCGACGCCCGGTACCGCGAACGTCCGGAACAGCGCGAAAGACAGCGCCTGCGTGATGTCCCACGGGAACTCGTGCACAGCCAGGTTTCGATAGATCTGCACGAAATCGGTGTCCGGGTCGAGTGAGTCGTTGACACGCCTCCAGTGATCCCTGGGAACCCCGCCGAACCGCTGTCCGCGCACTGTGATCGTCGTCATATCCTCAAACTAGAATGCTCACTCTAATTTGGCAAGCCCTACGAGCCGACTAGCATGGGGCCGTGCGTACGCCCGTGCAGTCCCGCAGCGAAGGATCCACTGCGCGAATGGTGGCGGCGACCATCGAGTTGCTGCACGAGGGTGGCCTACAGGCGGTGACGATCGCTGCCGTCGCCCAGCGCTACGGCGGGTCCAACGGGTCCATCTACCATCGTTTCGGAGATCGAACAGGCCTGCTGATGGCAGCCCAGGAAGACGTGCTGACTCGCATCGAACACGCTGCCGCAGCTGCATTTTCAGCCGCAGAACAAGAACCCGACGACGACCGAGCTGTGCAGATGCTCGCCGAAGCCGCGCTCGCGGTGTTCGCGGAGCACCGGGGAGCCATGCGCGCGTTCTTCATCCAGTCACGCAACACGACCGACGGAGAGTTGTTCGCCGCACGGATCGTTCGCACCAACCATCAGTTGGCCGACACCGTGACCGGCTGGTTGTCGGCGAGGTTCGGAACGAGCGACGCCGATGCCGAGGCCACCTGGAGAATCCTGTTCGCCATCGGCGCGTCCCAGGCCGTGTTCGACGATCAGGACCTGTCCGCTCGTTCCACCAGCGAGAGTGAACTGTCCGACGCACTTGCCCGCGCAGTGTCGGCGGTCGCGCGGCGCGTCTAGCGTCCGGTCCCGCTCGCTCGGTGACGGGCGAGCACCAACACGGTTCCGATGAGTAGTCCCACTGCTGCTCCGCCCACCAGATAGGCCCGGGTGTTCGGAGTGATCGGTGCATCGGACGCTTCGGCCTGGCTGTACATCCTCAACACCACCGAGGGCGGCTCCCCGTTCCCGGGGTCGTTGAGCTCCGCTACGACTGCACTCAATTCCGTGGCCATGGTGTTCGCGATATCGCGCGCGAGCTCCGGCGAGGTATCGGTGGCGGCGATATCGAACACGACGGTATCCGGCGAGGACGACGTCGACGTCTTGTCGATCAACTCCGCCGGAGTGAGATCGAGCGCGAGATCGGCGATGACTCTCGAGGCCACAGCCTCGTTGGTCACCAATTCTGCGTACGAAGACACGGCCTGCCCCACGAACAAGTTGCCCACGTACGTATCGCTCACAGTCGTGGACCCCGAGGTGGAGACGAACATCTGAGTGCGAGATTCGTACACCGGCGTGATCAGCGAAGTGATTCCGAATGCCGTCGCCATCGACAGCACGATGGACACGGCGACGACGCGCCAGCCCGCGATCACCGTCTTCACGAAACTACGCACCGACACCCCGACCCCATCTCCCAGTCTCGAGGCTCCGGAATCGACCGGCTTGGTCGCGCTCCACATCTCGCGTTATTCGCCCGATCCGGACGGGCCGAAGTCGGACCCATCCATACTGTGATCGGTCACGAATATGCGGCGTGACCGCCATGATTCGCCGTCTCGTAGCCACCCTCACAGGTCGGCGCGAGCACACCCGAGTGTGCGCCTGCGCTGCCTGCTGCTGGACCCGCGACTGAGCCGAGTTGTCGCGCTGTGCCACCGCGGTGACCGTCGCAACCGAATCGTCCCGGTTGCAGATGGACCCGGTTGCACTCGCCACGATGACCCTTGCGGGGGCTGTCATAGGCACGAGTGGAGGGTCCAAGCGAAGCTCTGGGCGATCGTGACGCACACGATCACCCAGTGCTCATTTCCTCAGACCGGGGTTCTCGACGCCGTTTCTGGGCACATCGCCGGGTGTCTCGGCGCGACGTGCCCGAGAGTACGGCGCGGCGGCGGGGGCTGCGGTACGTGCGGCTGCGCTCGGTGCAGCCGATGCGGTCTGGGTCGATCCAGGACGCACCGAGGCAGGTTGCGGCGCAGCAGGTGCCGATGCCGGGGTCGGAGGAGCCGGCGCCGCAACCGGAGCCTGAGGCGCGGGAACCGGCGGTGCCGTCTGCCTGGGCAGGCTGGCGTCGGCGGAGTAGTTGTACGAGTAGCTGTACATGTCGCCCTTCTTCGAAGGCGTCAATGCCAGCACCACACCCAGGACGTGCGCCCCGATGGTTTCGAGATTGCCGATGGCCCTGGACAATTCGTTGCTCTTGGTGTGCCCGTAGCGGGTGACCAGAAGAGCGCCGTCGCTGTGGGTGGTGAGAACGGCCGAGTCGGTGACCGGCAACAGCGGAGCGCCGTCGACGATCACGTAGTCGAACTTGGAGCGCAGCTCGACCATCAGTGCGCGAGATGCTTCCGAGCCCAACAGCTCGGACGGGTTGGGCGGCAGCGGGCCGGACGCCAGAGCCTGCAGACCCTCGTACCTGGTCGGCTGCAGCACCTCGTCCACCTTGGCCTGTCCGGCGAGAACAGTGCTGAGGCCGACGGATCCGATGAGACCCAGGTACTTCGAGATGCGGGGGCGACGCAGATCGCCCTCGACGAGAACGACGTGGTGTCCGGCTTCGGCGAGCGCTACGGCCAGGTTCACCGCTGTGGTCGTCTTGCCCTCGCTCGGAATCGCGCTGGTGACGACGATGACGCGCGGAGGATGATCGACTTCGAGGAACTGCAGGTTGGTGCGGAGCTCACGGAAGGCCTCGGCACTGGACGACTGGGCGAGATCCTGGAAGTCGACGGCCGGATGCGTCTTGCGCTCCTTGTCGAACGGGATGGTACCCACCAACGCCTTACCGGAGATCGACTCGATCTCTCGACGGTCCTTGATGGTGTTGTCCAGACGATCACGCAATACGGCAAGTGCGATACCGAGCAACAGACCGACGGCGGCACCGAGGGCGAGGTTGCGCTTGGTGTTAGGGCTGACCGGTGATGCGGACGCATCGGCCTGTTGGAAGGTCTTGACGCCCGCCGACGGGGTTCCGCCGTCCTCCGGGGTCTCCAGGTCGCGCACCTGGGTCGTCAGCTCCGAGGCCATCGCGTTGGCGATATCGCGTGCACGTGCAGGCGAGGAGTCGGTGACGGTGATATCGAACAGAACGGTGTCGGGAGTCGACGACGCTTTGACCTTCGCGGCCAACTGCGACGGCGTCAGTCCGAGGGGAAGGACGTCGAGCACTCGGGCCGCGAGTGCCTCGCTGGTCACCAACTCCGAGTAGGACGCCACTCGCTGCTGCGAGAACAGGTTGCCCTGGTACGTCTCACTCACCGACGTTCCACCGGAGGTGGAGACGAACATCCGTGCGCTCGACTCGTAGAGCGGCGTCGTCAACAGGGACGCGCCCAACGCACCCAGGATGGCGACGATCACGGTGACGGCGATGATGATCCACCTCGCCTTCAGGATTCTCAGATAATCCTGTATCTCCATGCTTTCGCGCTCCTCGTTCGTTCGTACAACTCGCAACGTGTCACTGCGTGGCTCAATCGTTACATAGGTAATTCATTTCCGTGCACCGGATGAGAAGCCGCGTCTCTCCTCACAATTCATTCGTTTGATTCACGAGCACAATCAAGTAAATGTCCCGTTGTGAGGATTCATCGGGTCTACGGAACCCGATTTCGGACTCCCGACGTGCCGACCGTCCCCCGCTGGCAGCACTGCCAGACCCCTCTGCGGTGCGACGATAAGCAGTAATCGGGCACCCGCGAAACTCGAGGTGATCCTCGCAACTCTCGACCGACGCTTTCGGTCTTTCTCCGAGTCGCGCAGAAATAACCGGACCGTCGAACTGTTGCGTCGGGCAGAATCTACCGTCATGGCCGGTTTGCGCGGTGCGTCGCGAGATGTGTGGTGGAAGGTCAGTGGTGCGATAGCAGTCGTCGCTGCGCTCACCTTCGTCGCTGTTGCGCTGTTCGTGAACTTCACGCGCGAGGCAGCTCCGGACACCGACTCCGTCGCTGCCTTCACTCCGGCCACCCCGCAGCCGCCGATCACCACCACCAGCGCTTCGCCGACCACCGAACCTGCGGCACCGCAACCTGTCGCCGCGTTCGTCGGAGATTCGTACACACAGGGTGTCGGAGCGGAGCCGTCGAGCGAGCGGTGGACATCCCTGCTGGCGGCGGCGATGAACTGGGACGAACGTAACTTCGGCGTGGCAGGCACGGGCTATCTCGCCACGGCTGGCGCGGAGGTGTGCGGACTGGATACGTGCCCCAATTATCAGACGACGGCGCTCGACGCCGTGGCGACGAATCCGTCGATCGTTGTGGTCTCGGGTGGCCAGAACGACGTGGCCGCCTACGCCGAGGATCCGACAGCGGTACAGGCTGCCATTGCGACGACGTACATCGAGATTCGCAATGCCCTGCCGAATGCGCGCATCATCGCCGTCGGTCCGTCGACAACGGGCGAAGCCACCGATACGGTTCTCGGCCTGGATCGCGACGTCCGCGATACGGCCGAAGTGTTTGGTGCGCAATATGTTTCACTGCTCGATCCACCGGTGGTCGATCCCGCGACCGTGCTCCCGGACGGTGAGAACGTGGACAACCTGGGCCACAGCGCGATAAGCCGGCGAGTGCAGACGGCACTGGGGTGAGAACCGCTACTTCAGGGCCTGTTCGACGGCGTCGGCGATGGCAGCGTGTCCCCGGTCGTCGACGTGCACTCCGTCGGGATCGAGCATGTCCTCGTCGATGACGTCCGGGTCGGTCAGTGACACGAACTCTCCGCCGACTGCGTTCACCGCGTCGCGCACCACGCCCTCGTAGGCGGTGACGAACGGCGGAACCTCGCCCGCCGAAGAAGGTCCGACGGCGATGATGCGTGCGGTGGGGAGCCCGGTACGAAGTGTGCCCATGGTGTCGTAGATCGCGTTGACGGTCTCGGTCGGGTCGCGAACGAACTCGGTGAAGTCGTTGGTGCCGCCGGCCACCACGACGATCGGCGGCTTCAAGGTCACGGCGTATCCGGCCATCTCCTGGAAGCCGCCGCATCGCTCTGCTCCACAGTCCGGTGCCGCGAGTGCGTATCCGGTGGAACCGATTCCGATGTTCAGCTCGGTCCACAGCTTGTCGGCCGCGACGATCGACGTCCATCGATGGCCGAGATCGCTCGCACCCGCGCCGGATACGTACGAGTCTCCGATGAAGACGGCGGTCGGTCCCCCGTTGGACGATGGAACGAACGGCGCGGCGGAGACGTCGGACGATCCGGGCTCGGTGCGCGTCGCGTCGTACCGCAGGCCGACGACCACGACGCCGGCCACGACGACGATCACCACCAGGATCAGCAGCGCCGCTCTACCGCGAGACATGCTGCACCGCCTGTCGATATTGCTCGTCGAGCATCTTTGCGACGGCGTCGGTACCGAACTCGGTGCGCGCCGCCACCCGGCCTCGCCTGCCCATCTCGGCGCGTAGGTTCGCATCGCCCAGAAGCAATCTCACAGCGTCGACGAGCGGCTGCAGCTCACCGCCTGGAACCACGATTCCGCAGCCGATGCGGGTGACGTCCGGTGCGAGACCGCAGCTGTCGGTGACCACGACCGGCAGCCCGACCGCCATGGCCTCGAGCACCGACATCGGGTAGGGCTCGTCGACGGAGGGCAGCACATAGATCGTGGCCGCTCGCATGCGTTCGGCCGTCATCTCGGGGGCGCACGGCCCCTCCCATCGAATCCGGGGGCCGGTCCGCTGCGCGATGGAGTGTGCCATTCCCGCGTCCGGGCCGACCATCGCACAGGTCACCGAATCGTTCTCGCGGACCAGAATGTCCGCCATATCCACGAAAAGATCTGGCCGCTTCCGCGGATGGAGGCGCGCCAGAAACAACACTTCCGGATCGGTGTTCGGCATCTTCTCCGGCAACGCGGGAACGCCGTTGATCACATTCACCAGGTTCATCCCCGTGCCCGCCACCTCGACCAAATCGGCTCGTTCTCGCTCGGTGAGGTAGAAGACTGCGGCCGATCGGCGCAGGACGGATCGTGTGGCCACAGCATCGAGCGGGCGGGCGAGCAGTTTGTCGCTCGCATCGATCATTCCGTGGGTTTGCACCACCGACGGGACACCGCGCAGTCGACACAGACCGGCAGCGGGGAGTGTCACCAGATCACGGGCCAGGTGGACGTGGGCGACGTCGAACGTCCTCGCGTGCTCGGCCAACCACCGAAGCATGCCGGGAGCGGCGAGGCCTGCAAATCCACTGTGCGGAATCACCGTTCGCGGTCGGAACAACCGGATGTCGACGGCACCTGCGGTGGGCGGAGGTCCGTTGCCTGCCGCGGCGACGGTCACCTCGTGGCCCAGATCGGCGAGCGCGTCGGCCTGGTTGAGCGCAACCCGTGCGGGCCCGCCGTAGGCACCGTCCTCGGATATCAGCGTCACCACATGCAGGATGCGCATCACGCCACTCACTCCAGACGGCGGGCGGCGGGTGCCAGCACCGTCGCGCCCTCGGCTACATCGGCGGTCACCAGTGCCGTTGCTCCGATCGTTGCGTCGTCACCGATGCTGACCCCGCGCAGAACGGTCGCCCGCGCCGCAATCCAGGCTCGGTCGCCCACGACGATGGGTGCGTTGTCGAACTCGAATGTCGCCGAGCGCCGGTCGTGGCTGCCGGTGCACAGCAGCACGGCCTGGGAAATGCAGGTGTTCGTTCCGATCGTCACCGGTTCCAGGTTGAGAATCCAGGCGTCCTCACCGATCCACGAGTGATCGCCAACGGTGAGCTTCCACGGCCAGTGGATGCGGACGCGGTGCCTGATCGACACTCCGTCGCCGATCCGTGCACCGAACATCCGGAGTACCTGCAGCCGAATCGAATTGGGACACCACCACGGCGAGACCAGCAGGCTCGATGCGAGCATCCACAGCACCTGGATGTGGAACGGTCTGCCTTTGTCGTATCCCGCTCCGGTGAAGCCGGCGAGCGATCGGCCGATCACGTGCGTTTCCTGAGCGGCTGCGCCAGCGGCGCAGCCATGACGGTGCCCGGCGGAACATCCTTCACCACAACCGCATTGGCCCCGATCGTGACACCGTCTCCGATCACGATCGGACCGGTGACGACGGCTCCGGCCGCCACCATGACGTCGTCTCCGATGGTGGGTCGCCCCTTCGGTGAGTAGCCGACGGACGCGTGCTGGTTGACCCAGAAATTTCGGCCGATCGAGGTTGCCGAGACCATGATTCCGTTGCCGTGGTGCAGGAAGATCCCGGGGCCGATGGAATCCGACTCGAGCAGAATGGTCCGGTCCGGTCGGTAGATCTTCTTCAGAGCGATCCGCACCGGCAGGGGGCTCTGCCGCAGTCTGAAGTGGACAACGTTCCGAAATTCGTGCAGTGCACCCGCGAGGTAGGAGAACCGCGAGTATTCGTCCAAGGGGACCAGAGCATCGTTGCCGATGCATTCGATCCACCTCGCCACGTCTGCTCGCACGAGGTCTTCGTTCCCCGATGTGAGCACACCCCACCACAGCGGCCGCGCCCAGATTCGAGCCAAGCGAATCAAAAAGGATTTCTTCGCGGTGTACGGCGGCATGGGTGCAAATCTAAGGTCGCGCAGCCGTGGTGTCCACCCGTCATACTGCATCGTATGGCCGTGCGACGCAGATGGGTTCCGCTGGCATGTGCGCTGCTTCTCGCATCGTCGTGCTCGACAAGCGTTGAGCCCGAACGAAGTCCGGAAACGAGCCCGCCTCCCGTTTCCGAGTGGGATTCGGTGCACGTTGCCAGCAATGTCGCCAGCATCGGGATGCCCGGTTCCGACGCCCGACGCGATATCGACTCCGTCGCCGATACCGGATTCGAGGGAATCAGGTTGCTGGTCAAGTGGTCCGACATCGAAAGCGTCGAGGGAATCCTCGATTGGAGTCGAGTGGACAGGGAAATGGCGTGGGCCGCCGAGCGCAATCTCGCAGTGCTCGGAGTACTCACCTGGGCTCCCACGTGGGCGGTGCCGGCCGACTACGCACTCGTCACACATCCCGCGCCTGCCTCTGCCGAACGGTTCGCCCAATTCGTCTCTGCCGCAGCGTCTCGCTATCGCGACCAGGTCGGTGCCTGGGAGATCTGGAACGAGCCGAACGTCGCAGCCAGCTACGGTCCGAGCGCGAATCCCGTCCAATACTGCGATGTTCTGTCGGCGAGCTCCGCGGCAATTCGCGAGGCCGCGCCCGGCGCACTGGTGATCACCGGACCCACCTCTCCCGCAGTCGATTCCAGCAACGATCTGTCGCCCGCGACATTCGTCGAGGCCCTGTACCGGTGCGCAGGAGCCGAGACGTTCGATGCCGTGGCGATGCATCCCTACAGCAGCCCGCAGCTGTTGAGCGAACCCACCGAACCGTGGTCCTCGGCCCACGAGATCGCGAAGGTCCGCGCCGTCATGGAGAGCCACGGAGACGCCGGCAAGCGAATCTGGTTCACCGAGTTCGGTGCACCCACAACGAATTCGGGCGTCGACGAGCAACGGCAGGCCGACATTCTGGTCGACGGCATCACCACGCTGACACAGCTACCGTATGCGGGTCCGGTGTTCGTCTTCGACTTCCGTGACTCGATGACGGGCAGCACCGTGCCCGACTACAACTACGGTCTGGTGCGATCGGACTACACCCCCAAACCTGCACTCGACGCGGTTCGAGCCTTCGTGGGATGAGCGCTCGCCAGCGTGTGTACCCATTCCTCGAACCTGTCCAGGGCGACGTCCCGAGACATGTGTTGTCGCAGATACCGATTACCGGACTCGACCAACTGCGCCGATCTGTCGGGTTCCGTGGCCAATTCGATCACTCCCTCCAGTAGCGCTGCCGGGTTCGCGGGGTCCACCCGCACGCCTGCACCGGCCGATCGCACCTCTTGGTCGGTGACACTGCCCGCTGCAGTGGCGGCGAGGACGGGGCTGCCGCTGCCGAAGTAGGCCGTCAGCTTGCTGGGGACAGCCATTTCGGACACCTCGGGCCGCTCGTTGACGAGCAGCACGTCCGCTGCGTCGAGGGCAGCTCTGAATTCTTTCTCCGGCAGGGATCGTACGAATCTCAGGCTGGAGATGTCGGTACCCAGTTCCTCGAGTATCTGCCGCTGATTGCCGTCGCCCATCAGGACGAACTGCACCGGGCCACCACGTCGGTCCGACTCTCGCGCTGCCTCGACCACGTTCTCCAGTCCCTGCTTGAGGCCCATGTTGCCGGCATGCAGTGCGATCACCGCATCTCGTGACCACCCCAGCAGGTCACGCGCGTGGTCGCGGCTCATCGATGCCTGATGCGGCATGTGCGTCCAGTTCGGGATGACGGTGAGCTTGCTCTCCGGTACCCGTAGTGCGGTGTGGGCATGCTCGGCGAACCGTCGGTGGATCACCGCGACTCCGTCGGCCGCACGCAGAATGCCGGATTCGAGATTCGTTGTCGCACCGGCACTCGACCCGTGCATCGTGCCCGTCTCGATGACTCCGCGACTGTAGAGATCTTGCACCCACACCCCCAGCGCGGGCCGGAAGGGTTGCGCTTTGAGGCGTGCCATCACCAGGCCGGTGGACACCAGCGCAGGCGATACGCACACCACCACGTTCGAGGACGGGATCCGGCTGCGCGCCACCCTGGTACCGAAGGACAGTTCCAGGTGCGCGCGTTGGGTGACGGTCATGCTGCCCGGAACGTAGTGGCGGTGCCGGGTGACGTGCACACCGTCCACCATCTCCTCGATGGTCGGGCCTGCGTAACGCGGATCGGGAGCCCATTGCGGGTAGTGCGGGAAGCCGGTGACGACGTGGACGTCGTACCCACGCTGCGACAGGCCCTCCGCGACATCGGCGGTGTAGGGCGCGATCCCGGTGACTTCGGGTTTGTAGTTGAGTCCGATCAGAGTGATCCGCATCAGCGTCTCCGTTTCCGTACTTCGAATTCCGACCGCCTCTTGTCCCACAGCTCGTCGGTCGTACAGATCCGGCGCGCAGGATTGCCTGCCACCACATCTCCCGGTGCGATCGACTGCGTCACCACGGACCCGGCTCCGATGATCGCGTCGTCGCCGACCACGACACCGGGCATGATGACCGTTCCCAACCCGACGAATGCTCGTGCGCCGATCGATACCGGGGCACGGCGATACAACTCTTCGTCGGGGGGAAGTTCTCCGCGCGCTTCCGCCACTCTGTCGAGGGAGAAGTCGTGGGTGAGTATCTTGACGGCATCCGAGACGACGCAGCGGTCGCCGAAGGTGATCGACCCGGGGCCGGAATTGTCGAGGAACACCGAGGACGAGATCCACAACGGCCTGCCCTCGATCGCCACGCCCGAACGCTCGAGCAGTCTCACCACCACGCTCATGTAGGCGTTCTGGTCGATCCTGTTGAGGCTGCGCAACAGTGGCAGGAACTTCGAGACGTCGATCATGGGATCCTCGCTGCGGTGCTGAGTTCGATGCGCGCAGGTGGGGTAGTTGGGTCGGCACCGCGCTGCCGTACCAACCGCGGAACCCACGCCATGTCCGGGATGAACTGGCACAACACCACCGCCCCCGCAGTGACGAGCACGACCCCCGCGGCCCCGGTGGTCGGAGCGACCGCAATCGCCGCGGCGGTGGTGACCGCCGCCATGGCCGCGAGGCATCCCGCCTGCCACCGCGCCTCGGTCGGCTTGGTCAGCAGCATCCCCGACGGCAGATGCAGGCATTGGGCGACGAGCAGAACCGCGAACGCTCCGGCGAGTACCGACGGGATGTCGATGGTGTTGCCCGAGAGCACATCCGCAAGCCACGGACTCAGGAGCACCAGCGGGACCGCCGCGACCAGCGCGACCAGACCGAAGCCCAGCGTCGACATCAACCAGAGGCTGACGGTCTGTTCGGCTGCCGATCGGCGTTTGACGAATATCGGCCAGAAGGCCAGCGCCGCGGTGGAGAACACCGACCAGCACAGACCGTACAACTGTGCCATCAACGCGTATCGGCTCAGTTCGAGGGGAGTGGACAGATGCGAGAGCACGATTCGCTGGACCTGGAGGCCGAAAGGTATCCCGACGCTGACGACGAACAGCCACAGCGACCCCTCGAGCAGCCCCTTGGTCGGTATCGGCAGCGCCGCTCTCCGGAACACCGACATCCCGAGACCCGAAACTCTCAGCGCCAGAATCGTTCCCATCAGGTTTCCGAGCAAGGCACCGATGAGTGGCGGCAGGACGTACCAGATCCCGCGGACGCCACCGGCATACATTCCGACGGTGACCAGTAGCGCGAACAGCGAATTGCTCACCATCACAACGACGATCAGTTGTGCGCGGTCCACTCCGATCAGGATGCGCAGTCCCAGTCCCGCCGGAATCGTCACACCGAACAGGGCCACGGCGATCGTGATGACGAGCCGGTCCTCGGGGCCGGTGGTGGTTCCGATGAGTGCGCCCCAGCCGTCGAAGATCATCACCGCGACGGCCACCCCGGCCACGACGATGCTCACGCGCGCCAGGATTCGGTACGCGCGGCGGATCACCGCGAGCGCGTAGGCGTCGTTGATGGGGTCTCGTGATCGTGCGGTCGCACTCGTCACCACGGCTCCGATGCCGAGATCGGCGAAAGGCAGCAGAAGCCCCACGGTGGCAACGAGCGCGACGACGCCGTACGCCGACGGTCCGGTGGCGCGGATGACGAGTCCGGCGCTGACGAGCCCGGCGACGGCCACGACGGGCGTCCCGATGATGCGGAACAGGGTACTGAGAACGACGGCTCTGCGTTCGACGGTGTCGAGCCCCGTACCGGGGACGCCGTCGTCATCGTCGTCCATCTCGCTCGGTCTGCGGTGACGTCCGCCCATCATCGATCACCCCCGTGCGTTCGACGCGAGAGGACCGTGCGTGCAGTGTGTTTGGATCGTGCGGTGTATTCGACGATGCGGGATGCCAGGGTGGTCAGGCCCGGGCGTCCCCACGGGTGATAGCCGGTGACGTTCAAGGATCGTCGTATGTCGGCGAAGTGTTCGCGTTGTGGGCGAACGCTGCCGGCTCCCCCGGCGTCGAAGTCGCACAGGACGGCGTCGATGACGACGGGTTGTTCGCGTTGCGCCGCCTCCAGCATGTACAGGTGATCGGCTGCGAGGCCGAAGCCGACGTCGTAGTGTCCGAGGTCTCGCACGAGGTCCATCCCGAACAGAGCGGCCTGGTGCGGAATCGGCCGAATACCGAGGGCGAACGGTCGCATCTCGAAGGGGCTGTAGCCCCATTCCAGACCGTCGCGGAGCGGGTCGCCGACGATGCGGACTCGGCCGTAACCCCATCGGTGTCTCACGGTTCCCGCCGCACTCAGCGCCGCCATGCCGATCGCGGCGGAGTCCCGGGCTGCGAAGCAGTCGCCGGAATGCATCAGCCACACCACATCTCCGGTGGCGCGGTCGATGCCCTGATTCATGGCGTCGTAGCGTCCGGCGTCGGGCTCGGACTGCCAGTACGACGGGTTCGCACGCTCGAGCAGTTGCTCGACGGATGGGCCCGAACCGCCGTCGATGACGATGTGCTCGAGCGGCGCGTACGTCTGTTCGGCGACGCTCTCCAGCGTGCGAGTAAGCCCGGCCAGGTCGCGGTAGCTGATGGTGATCACGCTCAGGGTGGCGTCAGTGGGCATGGGCCCTCACTTGCCGGATTGCAGTTCTGCCGAACTTCGCCGCGGCGTAGACCATCGCGGGCAGTCCGGGCCTGCCTTCGGAGAAGCCGCTGGCCACCGATTTGCGGATTCCGCCGAGCGATTGTGCCGACGCCGCCGCGGTGACGGCGCTGAACAAAAAGTAGTCGCCTCGAACACGCGCCGTCGCGCCGCGAAGGTGCTCACGACCCCATTCGATGTACTTCTCGGACACGTCCGCCGACTGTCGAGACACGGAGTTCTCGCTGACGTTGTAGATCGAGAAGCATTCGGGCACATGCTTGATGATCAAGTCCGGCACCGTGCGTTGGAGTTCGATGAGCCAGCCCGGTTCGTCGTGGATGGACTCCGGCGCGTAATTGAGCGGAACCTGAAATGCGAGCTCTCGCGGGAAGCACAGCGTGCTGCTCTGCAACATCGCGTCGCCGAGGGTGAAGCGGCGCAGAGTGAACAGGTAGTCGGCGACGGACTGGTGCTCACCGATCAGCGTTCTGGGCCATATCTTCTCGCGATGTCCTGGCTCTCGTACCGCGCACTTGCAGGTGACCACCCAGCGTCCACTGTCTGCACCGGACACTTCGGCGAGCTGGCGTTCGAGCTTGTACGGGTGCCACAGATCGTCGTCGTCGAGCAGGGCGATGATGTCGCCCGTCGCGTGTTGGATTCCGCATTGACGCGCATTGGCTCCGCCGGATCCCGGCCCGGTTCGCACGACGCGAATTCTGTCGTCGTCGGGGAGAGCCAAGGGTTCGGTCGTATCGGCCACCACGACGATCTCGAACACATCGATCGATTGGGCCAGGGCGCTGTCGACGGCACCGGCGAGGCTCGGTCTGCCGATCGTCGGGATGACCACGCTGACGGTCGCGTGAGAGTTCATCGCTTCTCCTCGTGCAGGCTACGACTCCGGGGTGTTCGGTTGTCTCGCAGCAGACGCATCAGCAGGTGTGTGTCTTGGGTGGAGTTGTTGTGGCGACCGTTGGAATGCACTGCGGCGCAGCAGCATGCGAGGCAGGCGAACACGGCGGGGAGGTTGTAGGACCAGGGCGAGAAGATCAGGTCCCAGATGGTCTGCATGCCCAGGTACATCATCAGTGGCGTCCACGGCCCGGCAGAGTCGGCCACGAAGATCAGTCGATAGCAGGCCCACAGCAGCCAGATCGGCAGCAGGACCGCGAATACCCCTGCTTCGGCCCACGATCCGAGCAGCACCGAGTGGAGGGAGATCGATCCATCGCTGAGCTTCCACGCGTACTCGAAGGGGAACGATCTCTCGAAGCCCAAGGACATGGCGACGTGTTGAGCGTCGATGTAGGCCGCTCGCGAGATGTTGTCGGCGTTGCCCCACCCCAGTAACGGTTGCTGCACGATCGCGGTGAGGGACAGTGGCGGTTCGGTACGTCCCGCCAGCAACATCGGCACCGAACCGTTCGATTGCATGAGCACCTTCTCGCGCAGCGATCCGCCGAGTAGGCCCTCACGCGCCGCGTACTCCAGTGCCCAGGTGAACCCCACGGCGAAGACACCCAATGTCACCACCCGGGTGGTGAGAGACAGAGTGCCGCGGCGGTACTTCGAGAGCACGAGCAGCAGTGCCACCGCGCAGCAGATCACGGCGTGGGATCGGAAGTTGAGCACGAGGCTCAACGCTCCCAGTGCCAACAGCGCGATCACGACCGCCGACGTGCCGATCCGGGATGTGGCCAGGAAGTAGAGCACCGTGATGGTGGCGGCCGGAGCCACCCCGTATTTCCAGAGGTCGACGATGCCACCGGTCGCGGTGAGGAACGTGCCGATCACGACGTAGAAGAAGACCGAACCGAACGCGATGCCGAGCAGCACCGTGGCGATGCGCTCGACGTCGCGAGCGAGCACCGTGATTCCACAGAAATACAGTGCGAACGACGCGAACGCGAAGACATCGGGCGAGAGGTAGCTGGTGTCGTTCACCCATGCCGAGGCCACGTAGGCGACTGTTCCCACAGCCGCCAGCACCAACGGGGTGTCGTTTCGACTCCGGGTGCCGGGCAGAAAATACGCCAGTCCGATGGCGACGCACACCACCGAGAAGCCGGTGACCGTGAAATTCATCAGTGGCAGTGCGGAGGTCGCCCCCAGCATGAACAACCAGGCCCGTTCGGGAAGGCGAAGTGTTGCTTCCCGCCGAGCCGCTCTCCGGGGTCGAGGTGTCCGTACTGTTGCGACGCGACCGACGCGCTTGGGCACCGGCAGTTCCCGTAGGAAGTCGGCCTCGGGAAACACCGTCGCATGTAACCGGTCGGGACGAGTTCGGTAGTGGGCCAGACTCATCGGCACATACCCCATCCCATTCCCCCCGAAATGCCATTTGAGCTGTATTTCGGCAGCCTAGCGTGAGAATTAATCACATGCAGGACAAATCGAATCAGAGGCGGAGTTCTGAATTGCATTCACAATCGAATTCCCGATTGAAGCTTTGTTTTTCAGAAGTCCATCGATAAAAAATCCGACAAAACCGGTCGGCCTACACGAAGCCGGTACGGAAAGCGTCACACACCCTGTTTCAGAGTTCGTCGGTACTCAAATCGGTTGGTAGGCAGCGCTTACGAACCGCCGGGACTCCCGCATAAAAACCGTTCGGTTCGCAATCCGCCGCAACCACACTGCCCGATGCGATGACGCACCCGTCGCCGATGCGGACACCGGGCAGGACCGTCACCCGTGCGCCGATCCAGCAGCCGGCGCCGACGGTGATCGGCGAATCGACCGGTCTACCTGCGCGATCGGACTCACCACCGATCTCGTGCCCACACGTGACGAACATCGACTCGTATCCGATTCGAGTGTCCCTGCCGATGGTCACGGTCGACCCGAGATCGAAGAAGCAACGATAGTTCACGAATGCACGCTCACCCATCGTCAACCCTCGCCACGAACCGAGAAACACCCCGGCGTTCATCAGCGCGGACGGGTGGATGTCGTGGCCGCTTCTGCGTAGCAACGTGGTTCGAATCTTTCGGGGAACTGCACCACTCGCAACGAGCCGGTTGAGGACGACGTCCCGGAACACTTGGCCGAGCTCTCCGTAAAGGATCTTCCGGCGCAACGTCATGGCCACAGACTAACTCCGCCATCGACGTGGCAGGAACGCAGAAGGCCGTGCAGTCTGCGTGATCGGTAAATGACCCGAATTCCGGCTTTCTATTCGACTCGAAGCAGGTAAAGAACACCCAGTTTGTTTCACCCATTCGGTCGAACGAAACGCGTCGTCACGTTCGACCGCAGCGGGGTGCTGCTGGCCGTCGTCGATCACCTCTTCGGTTGACCGCAAAGTGGTTTCATCGGTGTCGACGTGTTCTTCGTCGTTTCCGGCTTTCTGATCACCGGTCTACTGCTGCGTGAGTACGACACGACGCAGACGATCTCGTTCGCGGGGTTCTACCGCCGACGGATCCGGCGCATCGTGCCCATTGCCACCCTGGTGCTCGTGATGACCTGTGTCGCTGGGGTATTGGTATATTCGTCGGCGCGTGCAGCATCGATCGGCACGGACGCGGTCTGGGCGTTCTTCTTCGCATCGAATTGGCGGTTCGCACTGGAAGGGGCCGACTACTTCAACGCGGACGCGGCCATCTCGCCTCTGCAGCACTACTGGTCACTGTCGGTGGAGGAACAGTTCTACTTCGTGTGGCCGGCATTGATGCTCGCCATCGGAGTACTGGTGACGCGGCGATCCTGGCACGGCAACGTCAAGCGCATCCTGTCGGCGACGGTGATGGGCGTGATCGTCGCGGCATCGTTCGTGTGGGCGTTGCACGACACCGCGACCGACCCGGCCTGGGCGTACTTCTCCACGTTCACGCGGGTGTGGGAGTTGGGGGTGGGCGCACTGCTCGCCATCGGAGCAGGTTGGGTCGCACGGCTGCCCCGCGCTGCTCGGGCCCCCTTGGCGTGGTCGGGGCTCGCAGCGATAGGTATCGGTGCATTCGTCATCAGCGAGTCGGGCTCGTTCCCCGCTCCTTCCGCCGCGCTCCCGGTGCTGGGCGCAGCGATGGTGATCGCGGCCGGCACGGGCGGAGCCACTCCCTACCTCGCTCCGTTGACGAACAAGGCGAGTGTGTACGTCGGAGACATCTCGTACTCGCTGTATCTGTGGCACTGGCCGATCATCGTGATCCTCGGATCGATCATGGAAGTCGACGCCTACTACTACGTCACCGTGCTGGCCATGACGTTCGGACTCTCGGTGGCGTCGTATCACTTCGTGGAGAACCCAGTTCGGCGGTCCAACTTCCTCGAACCGAGGGCGGTGCGCGCCGAGGCTCGGAGGAAACGCCGCAATCAGATCGGCCGCAAATCTCGGCCGCCGTCCGTGCGGTACGCGGCACTCGGTGCGTTGACTCTGGTGACCATCGCCGTGGCCGCGTTCTCACTCAAACCACTCGACCCGCCTGCAACCCCACCGGCCAGAGCTGTGGCCGACGCCGCTCTTGCTCCGGACGACATCGCGGTGCCCCTCGGCCCTGCGCAATCTGCCTTGGCGACCGAGATCGACGCCGCGGTGAATGCAGTCGAGTGGCCGGCGCTGACACCCACGATGGACGAGGCAATCAGTGGGGCTCAAGCTCCGGGTGGCATTGCCGAATGCGGGTTGGTCGACCGGCTGAGCCCGGAGCAGTGCACGTGGGGCGCTGCCGACGCACCCAAGACCATCATGATTCTCGGCGATTCGATGGCGATGAGCTTCGTTCAACCGATCAAGAATTTCGCCGAGGCCAGCGGTGGCGTATGGAAGGCCCGCTCGGAGGCGATGTTCGGTTGCACGTTCGTCGACATGGACGTGAACACCCGAGATGCCGACACGTCCGCGGCGTGCCCCGCACGCAAAGCGGCTGCCATTGACGCGGTGAACGAGGTGAGGCCGGATATCGTGGTCATCACCAATCTGCACACCGACATCGCAGCGGAGCTCTGGATCCCTGGGGTGAAGCGGCTCACCGATCAGTTCGCCGCGAACGCGGGAAAGATCCTCATCCTCTCCGCTCCCCCGAACGACAAGAAGCCGGCGGACTGCTACACGCGCACCAGCACGCCTGCCGATTGCCTCAGCAGAGTGACCGATACGTGGAAGGCGCGATCACGGGCGGACCGCAACTTGGCCTACCGGGTGGGAGGAACCTACGTCGACACCCGCAGCCTGTTCTGTACCCCGGACAACTACTGTCCCAGTTTTGTCGGCACCACCCCTATGAAGTCCGACTCTGCGCATATGACAATCGAATACGGAGCAAAGGTGTCGCCGGCGATTGCCGAAATGCTGGGTGCGAACGGGGTATGAGCCAGATCAGCGAGTATGCCTTGCACGAGTGGATGACTACTGCCGTATGCGATCGACGTTCTCCCGATACCAGCGGACTGTCGACGCTATGCCCTCACGGAGCGAGATTGCAGGTTTCCATCCGGACTTCTTCAGCGTCGACACATCGAGCAGTTTCCGAGGCGTGCCGTCGGGTTTGGATGTGTCCCAGTCGATTCGACCCGAGTAGCCGACTTCGTCGGCGACCATCTCTGCAACCTCTTTGATCGACTGATCCTCACCTGTTCCGACATTGACCTGACTCGGACCGTCGTAGTGGTCCAGCAGATGCAGGCACGCGGAGGCCATGTCGTCCACGTGAAGAAACTCTCGCTTGGGAGAACCGCTGCCCCAGTTGGTGACTGCAGCTGTCCCCGCCTTTGCCGCTTCGTCGTAGCGGCGTATGAGTGCGGGTAGAACGTGCGAGCTTTGCGGTGAAAAATTGTCTCCAGGTCCATACAGGTTTGTCGGCATTGCGGATATCCAGGGCAGTCCGTACTGCTTGCGCACCGACTGAATCTGAAGAATTCCTGCGATCTTGGCGATTGCGTAGGCATCGTTGGTCGGCTCGAGAGGACCGGTGAGGAGGTATTCCTCCCTGATCGGTTGCGCTGCATGCTTGGGGTAGATGCAGGACGAGCCGAGGAAGAGGACACGCTCGACACCGAACTGAAGCGCTGCATCGAGTACGTTGACCTGCACTTGCAGGTTCGAGGAGATGAAGTCGACGGGATAGGTGCTGTTCGCCAGGATTCCGCCCACTTTGGCCGCAGCGAGTACGAGGTTGGTTGGCTTGTTCTGCTCGATGTAGTCGAACACCGCAGTGCGGTCACGAAGGTCCAGATCGGTCGAGGTCTCTCCGATCAGATTGGTGAAGCCGTGGCTGTCGAGGTGTCGCCAGACTGCCGAGCCCACCAGTCCTTTGTGGCCCGCTACGTAGAACGTTGCATCACGATCGATTGTTCTGGATCTCTGCGTCGACTCCAGTGTGCTCATGGCCATTCCTTCAACGCCGGTGTGTCGATCCAGGGCTGTCCTTCGTGGGCGAGTGCCTCACAATCCGCATCGACCATGATGCGCGCGAGTTCGGGAGCGTGCACCGATGCCTTCCACCCCAGTTCTTCCTCTGCTTTACTGGCGTCTCCGACCAGCGCGTCCACCTCGGTCGGTCGGAGATAGCGATCGTCGAATTCCACGTACTGCCGCCAATCGAGACCCGCATGCTCGAATGCCACTGTCAGGAAGTCCTTCACCGTGTAGCTACCGCCGGTGGCGAGCACGTAGTCCTGAGGCCGATCGGCTTGCAGCATCCGCCACATCCCTTCCACGTATTCGGGTGCGTACCCCCAGTCTCGGATGGCATCGAGGTTGCCCATGTAAAGATGGCTCTCGACGCCGGCCTTGATTCGCGCAACCGCCCGTGTGATCTTGCGAGTCACGAATGTCTCGCCACGCCGGGGTGATTCGTGGTTGAACAGGATCCCGTTGACCGCGAAGAGTCCATAGGCTTCGCGGTAGTTCCGAGTCACCCAATAGGAGTAGACCTTTGCAGCTCCGTACGGCGAGCGCGGATAGAACAGCGTGTCTTCGTTCTGCGGCGGTGGACTGGCACCGAACATCTCGGAGCTCGATGCTTGATAGAAGCGGCACTTCACTCCAGCCAGCCTTACTGCTTCGAGGAGTCGTATGGATCCGATTCCTGTTGTGTCGCCAGTATGTTCGGGCTCGTCGAAGCTGACCCGAACGTGTGACTGCGCAGCGAGGTTGTACACCTCGTCGGGCCGAATATCGGCCATGAGCATCAACATTCGCGTGCCATCGCTGAGGTCGCCGTAGTGAAGGAACAACTTTGCTGCAGACACGTGCGGGTCCACGTACAGATGCTCGATGCGCAAGGTGTTGAAAGTCGACGCGCGGCGGATCAAGCCGTGTACTTCGTAACCCTTGGACAACAGGAGCTCCGCCAAATAGGAGCCATCCTGACCGGTAATTCCCGTGATGAAGGCCTTTTTCATACCTGCTCCGTTCAGGCACACCATGCATGCTGGGGTCAGCGTACAAGTGGACCGTCATCGGTGCAGGAGAACCGCACACTGGGAATCACCCTGTGCAACAGTATTTTACGGACTCAATCGGGCTAAGCGCCCGCCGTTCTCAGCCAATCCAGGGTTTCGACTGTTCGGAAAGCTACTTCTCCGAAACCGTTCGGTTTAGTGGCTTCCAGCCTCGCGAAAGTTCGGCAGGTCTCCGCGTGCGAGGGCTTCGGCGAGGGTGGGGGCGGCTGTGTCCTTGTCGGAGAGTTCGTAGGTCAGGGGCGATCCGTCGCGTGCGGTGGTGGGCCAGTCGATGCCCAGGGCGGGGTCGAGTGGGTTGATGTCGCGGTCCAGGGCCGGGGTGTACTCGAGGCTGCACAGGTACATGACGGTCGAATTGTCTTCCAACGACAAGATGGCGTGGCCGAGTCCTTCGGACAGGAACACTGCTCTGCGGGCGATGTCGTCGATCAGCACGCTGTCCCACTGCCCGAACGTCGGGGATCCGACGCGGAGGTCGACGATCACGTCGAGGAACGCTCCGCGGGCGCAGGTGACGTATTTCGCCTGCCCGGGTGGGTTGGTGGTGAAGTGGATCCCCCGCAGGACCCCGGCTGCGGAGACCGAGCAGTTCGCCTGCAACAGGTCCAACGACCGCCCGGTGGTCTCGGCGAAGAGGCCGGCTTTGAACCACTCGAAGAACACACCGCGATCGTCGCCGAACTGGCGTGGGGTGTACTCGTAGGCACCGGCGATGCTCAACTCGCGAAAGCTCATGCTCGGTGTCCTCGGTCGATCAGGTCCA